>JBFYSV010000061.1:0-39750 GCA_041301185.1 Anaerolineae bacterium | reverse complement strand
CCCGACCACGCGCATTGTGGTGTTTAATTTTTGGGAATTTGCAGCATTCATCTCTAACTCGTTCATCTTCCTTTTAATTGGACTGCGAATCGACTTGAATGATCTATTTGGCACCTGGCAACTGATTGTCTGGGCAGTGATCGCCGTGCTGGTAGCCAGAGCAATTGCAGTGTACGGCCTTTCACGCGTCACCCGGGATATCCCTTCGAAATGGCGGCATGTGCTGTACTGGGGCGGTTTGAGAGGCGCAATTTCACTGGCTCTGGCGCTCAGCCTACCTGCCAGTCTGGAAGGCTCCAACCAGATCCAATTAATGGCATTTGGCGTTGTACTATTCACACTTCTGGTGCAAGGTTTTAGCATGGGACCATTGGTACGCCGGTTGGGACTGGTGGAGCGCAGCGAGATGCAGGATGAGTACGAGCGGCGCCACGCGCGGGCAGTTGCCAGCCGAGCTGCCTACGAGCATCTGGAACGCAGATACCGGCAAGGCCTGCTATCGGACCATGTATGGAAAACATTATCGCCGTTCTTGATCGAACACAGCCGCCACCTTGCTGATACTGTACGAGATGTGTTCACCAGCGATCCCAGTGTTGAAGCAGAAGAGTTGGATACAGCCCGGCGAGAATCATTACGAGCGCAGCGGAGCGCACTGAACAGGCTGCGAAGAGATGGTGTAATCTCAGAGGACAATTACTCACAGCTGGCAAGCGAGATTGACGCCGCTCTGACCGAGCCAAAGGTCTCCTGGCCCGAACTGTTAGGAGGCAGTGAAAGCGATCGTCTCCCCATAAACCGTCTGATGGCAGTCGTCATCCAAGAAGAGGATTTAGAAAATGCTTTCAGCGCCCTGACCAAGTTAGGATTCACGTTGACCCACCTGCAAAGCAACGGGGGTTTCTTGAGCAGGCGGAACGCTACTATCTTGGTAGGTCTATCCCACGGACATGAAGGCGCAGTCTTCAAAGCACTCAGCATCAGCTGTCGGCGACGGGTGAGGTACCTCTCCACTCCTTTGGAAGGTATGCCTGCCTCTATCGCCACGCCGGTCCAGGTGACGGTTGGGGGGGCTACAGTATTCACGTTTGAGGTAGAACGCTTTGAGGCGTTTTAGAATATAAAATAGTACTAAAATTTGATTGACGAATCCAGAATTGTCTGATAGAATTTTTTGCTGTAAGAGGCCAGTAGCAGTTCTCGTTGGCGGTATCAAGACGGCAGCTCAAGTTGGTTTTCTTGAGCTGCTTTTTTTGACCAGTCCGATAGCAGAATACACGAGCCTCGCAACATCCTTTTTTTGAACTTGCAATAGGAGGCAAGTAAAATGTCTGAAAGAATTATCGGAACGGTCAAGTGGTTCAACGGCAGCAAAGGTTACGGCTTCATCGAGCGCGAGGGTGGGGAGGACGTCTTCGTCCATTTCTCTGCCATCCAGACCGATGGTTACCGCAATCTGGTTGAGGGTCAGCGGGTGGAGTTCACCATCGAAAAAGGCCCCAAAGGTCTGCAGGCTGCCAACGTAGTACCTGTTTAATACCAGAAAATATAAGAGAGAAATCCCCGCCGAAGCTCAGCGGGGATTTTGTTTTCTATCTACCCTGGCGAACTGTGCTATACCATCCAAAATAACCATAAAGGACAAATTGTATCCGGTATTAGTGACATTAGGCGCTACGTGAAACCTGCAAATGTTGTTAAAATAATTCCACAAACCATGACGGCGATTACTTGAATTTAAGCAAAACCTGGACGTCAGGAGGCAGAGCAGTGAGCGTCGACCCAAGCATAGCTCAAGGAGAAACACAACTCGATCCCCCCACCCAGGCTCCCCTTGACCTCTCCCCCCTGGAGAGGATCTTGGAAGAATTCCAAGGTCAAAAAGGAGCAGTCATCCCAATCCTTCAACAAATCCAGGAAGTGTATGGTTATTTGCCCCAGGAAATCTTGGGAAAAACATCCAAAATCACCCGCATCCCGCTCAGCCAGCTCTACGGTGTGGCAACCTTTTATGCCCAATTCCATCTCACCCCTAGGGGTCGGCACCTGATCCGTGTTTGTGACGGCACCGCCTGCCATGTCCGTGGCTCAGAAAAAACAATCCAGGCGATTGAAAATGCATTCGATATAGTTGCTGGGGGGACGTCGACGGATCTCAAATACACGGTAGAAGTTGTCTATTGCGTTGGCTCTTGCGGGTTAGCTCCGGTGGCAGTTATTGATGACAAAGTGTACGGTCAAACCAAGCCAGAGCCTTTTGTCAAGATCCTTAAAAAGCTGGAGTGACCCCGATGCCCAGGCTGAATAGCGTAGAAGACTTAACCCAATTGCGCGGTTCTCTGCAGGAACAGAACGCTGCCCAAAGAGCTAGCCAGGTTATCATTACAATCGGAATGGGGACCTGCGGACTGGCGGCTGGGGCTGGTGAAACCTACCAGGCCTTTCAGAGAGAGATCGAGAAACGAAACCTGCCAGTCACACTGCGCTCGGTGGGGTGCATCGGTATGTGTGTCATGGAGCCCCTGGTAGATATCCAGCTTGCAGGTCAGCCACGAGTGACCTATGTAAATGTCAGGCCTCCCCAGGTAAGCCGCATCATTGACGAGCACGTCCTCCAGGGACAGGTGATCCACGAATGGGCAATTGGCTTTGTGCCGGTGGACTGGTGATCTTTATTACCATTATTGACGTCTTTACAAAAATTACCCAAAAAGGGACAACCCTATGCCTCAAACAGCACCCGTAAATAAGGAAGCCATTGCTCCGGTCTTATCTTCATATACTGACTTACCTTTTTACAGCAAACAGGTGCGGATTGCCCTGAAGAATTGCGGCATTATCAACCCGAAGAACATTGATGAGTACATTGCCCGGGATGGCTATCGCGGCCTGGCAAAAGCGCTGACGGAGCTAACACCAGACGATGTGATCTCGATCATGAAAGACTCTGGCTTGCGAGGCCGGGGTGGAGCAGGGTTTGCCACAGGCATCAAATGGGAATTTTGCCGCCGCTCAAGAGCTACTCCAAAGTACGTGATCTGTAACGCAGACGAAGGCGATCCCGGTGCTTTCATGGACCGCTCCATCCTGGAGGGCGACCCGCACAGCGTGATCGAGGGCATGACCATTGCCGGTTACGCAATCGGGGCCAGCGAGGGCTACGTGTACTGCCGGGCAGAGTATCCCCAGGCAATTGCCCACCTAAAAACCGCCATTGCCCAGGCGCGCGAGTACGGATTGCTGGGTGATAATATCCTGGGAAGTGATTTCAGCTTCAACCTGTACATTAAGGAAGGCGCAGGGGCGTTTGTATGTGGCGAAGAAACCGCCCTGATGGCGTCCATCGAAGGCAGGCGAGGCGAGCCCAGGCCGCGCCCGCCCTTCCCGGCAGCGTCTGGTTTGTGGCATAAACCATCGAATGTCAACAATGTCAAGAGCTATGCTATGTCGCCCCAAATCGTGTTCCACGGAGCAGAATGGTTCAATAACATTGGCACCCCGAAATCTCCCGGCACAGCCATCTTCGCCCTGACTGGCAAGATCAACAACACCGGCCTGATCGAAGTGCCTATGGGTATTCGCCTTCGCGATATCATCTATGATATCGGCGGGGGCATACCTGACAATAAGCCGTTCAAAGCCGTGCAGACTGGAGGACCTTTAGGTGGTTGCCTGCCCGCCTCAGCCCTGGACACAGCTGTTGATTTTGACTCGTTGGTCGAAGCAGGGGCCACTATGGGTTCGGGCGGGATGATCGTCGTCGATGAAGACACCTGCATGGTTGAGTTCGCGCGCTATTTTCTCACCTTTGCATCTGCCGAGTCTTGCGGGAAGTGCGTACCCTGCCGGATTGGTGGACAGCGCCTGCTCGAAGCCCTCACCCGGATCACGGAAGGCAAGGGCACCCCTGAAGATCTGGATGAGATTGTCTATATCTCAAATAATATGAGAGAGGCTTCCCTGTGTGCTTTGGGGCAGCTTACCCCGGGTCCGGTAATAGCCTCCCTGCGCTTCTTCCAGGAAGAGTTCGCTGCCCATGTGTACGATAAACGCTGCCCGGCAAAAGTTTGCAAAGGGCTGATCACCTACACGATCATCGCCGATAAATGTGAAGGCTGCATGGTTTGTATGCGCAACTGTTCCAGCAATGCGATCAGCGGCAGCAAGCGCCAGCCTCATGTCATCGATATAGAACGTTGCTCAAGATGCGGCATTTGCGCAACGGTATGCAAGTTCGATGCAGTCATGGTTGAATAGTTCATAGCCCAGCAAGGAGTCAAATACCCGATGAAGGTAAATCTCACCATTGACGGTCGTAAAATCCAGGCGGAATATGGGAAAACCATCCTGGAAGTAGCCCAGGAAGCGGATATTAATATTCCCATCTTGTGCCACCATCCTGCTTTGCCGCCAGAAGGCGCTTGCCGGATCTGCCTGGTGGAAATCGAGCGCCAGCGCAGCTTGCAGCCTGCCTGCACATTCCCCGCCACAGAAGGCCTGGTTGTGCATACCCGCTCGCCAAAAGTGGTCGAGGCGCGCAAGTTTGTCCTGGAAATGCTGCTCACCGACCATCCCTTTGACTGCATGACCTGCGATGCCACCGGGGATTGTCTCCTGCAAGACCTGGTGTACGAATATGGCGTTAAGACGGATGTCTACCCAGGCTTGCATCACCAGTATCCAATCGATGACCCCAACCCGTTTATCCAGGTCGACCGGAACAAATGCATTCTGTGCCGGCGATGTGTCCGGGCTTGCAGCCATATCAATGGGGTGGATGCGATCAGCGTGGTCTACCGAGGCTTTAATGCCCGAATTGCGTTTGGGGCAGATGCCTTCATGGCGGATAGCCCGTGTGAGTTCTGCGGCAGCTGCGTGGCGGTTTGCCCAACTGCCGCCCTGTACCCCAAATTATCGATCGGGCAAGGTCGCGCCTGGCAAGTCAAGAAAGTACAGACAGTTTGCTCTTATTGTGGGGTAGGTTGCCAGCTTGTATTAGAAGTGAAAGATAATAAGATCATCCGGGTAGACTCTGCCTGGGATGGTCCCGCCAACCACGGCTGGACCTGCGTGAAGGGCAGGTTTGGCTATGATTATGTCCACCACCCAGATCGCCTTAAGAAACCACGCGTGCGCAAATATCTCCTGGATGGAGTGCCGCGCAACGGAGATCGGGGCGAATGGGTTGAGGTGGACTGGGAGACGGCCCTGGAGATTACTACTCGCAAGCTGCGCCAGGCCCGGGACGAGCATGGACCTGACACGGTTGGCATATTGACATCTGCCAAGTGCACCAACGAAGAAAATTACCTGATGAACAAGCTTGCCCGGCAGGTGATTGGGACAAATAATATAGACCATTGCGCCCGTCTTTGACACAGCAGCACTGTGGCCGGTCTGGCCACATCATTTGGCTCTGGTGCGATGTCTAACTCCATCGAAGATATCACCACTCAGGCAAAGGCGATCTTTGTCATCGGCTCCAACACAACCGAGCAGCACCCGGTCATCGGGATGCGCATCCGGCAAGCCGTAAAACAGCGAGGGACCACATTAATCGTTGCCGACCCGCGGCGTATTCAGCTAACGGATTTCGCCACCCTCCACCTGCGCCACAAGCCCGGCACCGATAATGCCTTGATCAACGGTCTGATGAATATCATCCTGGAGAAGGGGCTGGAAGACCAGTCTTTCATTGGGGAACGAACCGAAGGCTTTGAAGAATTCAAAGCCCTGGTGCAAGAGTACACACCGGACAGAGTAGCTGATATTACCGGCGTGCAGGTAAGACAGCTGTATCAGGCAGCCGAGATCATGGGCACCACCAAGCCCATGGCGGTCTTGTGGGCAATGGGGATTACCCAGCACGTCACCGGCGTGCGCAATGTGATGAATCTGGCAAACCTGCAAATGCTACTAGGAAACATGGGAGTAGCGGGCGGGGGTGTCAACCCCCTGCGCGGCCAGAATAATGTCCAGGGTGCTTGCGATTTAGGCGGTCTGCCCAATGTATTTACGGGGTACCAACCGGTGACCAACGAATCAGCCCGGCAAAAATTCGAAACAGCCTGGGGAACACCGCTTTCTGGCAAGATCGGCATGACCGTGACCGAGATGATCCCGGGTATTCTGGATGGAAAGATCAAGGCGCTCTATATTATGGGGGAAGACCCATTAATGAGCGATCCAGACACGAACCATATCCGGCGCTGCCTGGATGCCTGCGATTTCATCGTCCTGCAAGATATCTTCCCAACCGAAACCGAGCCGTACGCCGATGTACTCTTGCCGGCAGCCAGCTTTGCAGAAAAGAGCGGTACGTTTACCAACACCGAAAGGCGGATCCAGCTGGTTCGCAAAGCGGTCGAATCACCCGGCGAAGCCCGCGAGGACTGGCAAATTATCACCGATTTGGCTCATGGATTGCTCTCTGAAAGCGGGAAAAAGATCTCCGATGCTGAATATTCCGGATGGGATTATGCTTCTCCGGTGGAGATTATGAAGGAAATTGCCGCTCTCACCCCCAGCTATGCAGGCGTCAGCCATGCACGCCTGGAACGCGGCGAAACCTTCCAGTGGCCTGTGAAAGATGCCACCCACCCTGGAACCCCGATCCTGCATGTTGGCCAGTTCACCCGTGGCCTGGGCATGTTTATGCCTGTCGAGCACGTTGAGCCCGCCGAACTCCCAGACGAAGAGTACCCGTACCTGTTGAGCACTGGTCGCGTGCTTTATCACTGGCATGGCGGCGAAATGAGCCGGCGATCCCAGGGATTGCTGGAGATATATAGCAAACCGCTGATCGAAATTAATGAAGAAGACGCTGTCCGGTTGGGGCTGAACGGCAGCAATCGGGTCCGGGTCTCCTCCCGCCGGGGTAGTATTGAGGCAGAGGCATGGGTTACTGAGCGCGTCCCCCCCGGAGTAGTCTATGCTAATTTCCACTTCCCGGAGGCTTCAGCGAACGAGCTAACATTGGCTGCTCTGGATCCGGTGGCGAAAATCCCGGAGTTCAAGGTGTGTGCAGTTAAGGTTGAGGCGGCGTAAAAGGCTCTCTTACGCCCGGAGACAAAAATGCTACCAGAATCCAAAATAATAGGCGGGGATGCGAGATCACGCGCCATGCTGCTATCAGCGCTATACATCGCTCAAGAACAGTATGGCTGGCTTAGCCCGGAGGCCATCCAGAGGGTTGCAGATCGTCTTAATCTCAGACCGGGGCAAGTGTATTCAACAGCCAGTTTTTATACCATGTTCAGAATGCAGCCCCAGGGGCAATATCGCATCCAGGTATGCGAGGGTTTGTCCTGTTACCTGGTGGGTGGTGCAGAACCCTTTCTGGATCACCTGATCAAAACCCTTAACATTCAGCCTGGCGAAACCACACCGGATGGTAAATTCACCCTCGAAGTTGTGCAATGCCTGGCTGCATGCGATTATGCGCCCGCCATCAAGGTGAACGACGAATTGTACGGGGACATCACCTTTGAGCGGCTTGATGAATTACTGGCCGAGCTTGCAGCGAAATAGATTGGTGATCCAATGTTTGAACCTGTCTTAACCCAAAACATCCACCGCCCGGATGCCGAAAAAATTACCACATATCTGGCAAATGGCGGTTACCAGGCAGCCCGCAAAGCGCTGACAGAGCATACTCCAGAAGAGCTGATCGATATCGTCAAGCGGTCGGGGTTACGCGGCCGGGGAGGGGCGGGTTTCCCGGCAGGGGTCAAGTGGGGCTTTATGCCCAAGGATCCCCAACTGCAGAAGATCGTTGCCGTCAATACAGATGAAGGCGAGCCGGGTACGTTCAAAGACCGCCAGATCGTCGAGCGCGATCCGCACCAGATCATTGAAGGGGTAATCATCGCCAGCTATGCAGTCGGGGCAAGCCGGGCTTACGTCTATATCCGGGGGGAATTCTTCCTGGGTGTAAAACGCTGGATCAAAGCGATTGCAGATGCGTACGAATACGGCTACCTGGGGAAGAATATCCTTGGCACTGGCTTCAGCCTGGATTTGTCCGTCCACCGCGGTGCAGGGGCGTATATCTGCGGTGAAGAGACAGCCATGATCGAATCGCTGGAAGGTAAGCCGGGCAATCCCCGCATGAAACCTCCCTATCCAGCGCAAACCGGGCTGTTTGGTTTTCCAACCCTGGTCCAAAATATCGAAACCTTAGCCTGTATTCCGCATATCATATCCAGGGGCGCTGAGTGGTTTGCCGGCATTGGAACAGAGCAGAGCAAGGGACCCAAGATTTTTTCTGTGAGCGGGCATGTCAAACGACCCGGAAACTACGAACTCCCTTTAGGGATTCCGCTTAGCGAGATCATCTACGAGCATGCCGGGGGCATGTGGAGCGACAGAAAGCTCAAAGCGATCATCCCCGGCGGTGCATCCACACCGGTGTTGACCGCCGACCAGGTAGATACCCCGATGGCATTTGAAACCCTGGAAGCCGCTGGCTCACAACTAGGGACAGGGGCAATCGTCGTCATGGATGAAAGTACTTGCATGGTAGAAGCTGCCCGCCGCACAACCAAATTCTTTGCCCACGAATCTTGCGGTCGCTGCGTGCCCTGCCGGATTGGCTCAGTACGCCTGTACGAAATCCTGGACCGCATCGAAAAAGGCAAAGGGTTGGCGGAGGATATCGACCAGGCATTATACCTGGCAGAGCAAATCGACGGGCGCACATTCTGTCCAATGGGAGCTGCCCTGGTTAACCCCGCTCGCTCGACGATCCTCAAGTTCCGCCAAGAGTACGAGTACCATATCACCCACAAAAAATGTTTCACCAGCCGTAACTAACCAAGCCAGTGGGCTTCGAAGGAGTTATTCATGCCTAAAATTCTCGTTGTTGACGATGATCCAGATTTCGTCAGCGCCACCAAAATCATCCTGGAAAAGAACAACCATGAAGTGATCTCGGCTCCCAACGGCGATACAGGCTACCGCCGTGCCCGGGAGGAAAAACCCGACCTGGTTATCCTGGATGTGATCATGGATACCGTCCTCGAAGGGCTCTCCGTCAGCCAGCGCATGCATGACGACCCAGATTTACGGGAAGTCCCCATTATCATGGTCACGTCCATCGCTAACACGGATTACGCTGAGCTATTCCCTACCGACGAGTTCATCCATATCAACGCCTTCTTGAGCAAACCAATCTCAGCCGATGAGCTGATCCGGCAGGTTAACAAATATCTACCTAAGAACTGAACGAGACGACCATTGTCCAAAATCAAGCTTGGCGGGATTATCCAGCACACGAACCTCGTGCGCATCAGCTTAACCTGTCCCCCCAACCAGGCAAGCGGGTATGGGAGCTTGCTTGGTGCGCTAGGCGAAGCGAATATCAATGTGCACTTCTTGGTGCAGATCTTGAGGCCTGATCAGGTTGAGCTGCTGGTACTCTGCATTGATAAAGATGAGCAAACCCGTACTCTGCAGATCATCGGCACGATCCGAGCTTGTCAAGAGCTCCACATCGATAGTATCTATCCAGACGTAACTACGATTGGCATCTACGGACCAGACTTTCGCCTAAGACCAGGGCTGGCTGGAGCGCTTCTAGCAGCATTGCATACCGCAGGCATCCCTGTCCAGGCGATCAGCACCTCCCTCTCCACCTTTTCTGTAATCATCCCATCCCAAAAGGTGGAGCAAGCTTTTTCGGCTATCCAACAGGCGTTTGAGCTGCCATGATGAACCGGTTGCGTCAATATTTTTCTGCTCCATTCCAGTTGGTGCTGGTGATCTCCTTTTCCCTGATTGCTGCCATCAGCATTGCAATTGGTGTCTGGGCAATTTCACAGACGATTGGCGATTACCTGTCAGATGCGATGAACGAACGTGTGGCAAGAGATATGCAGCTTGCCCAATCATTCTATAATCTCAAGCTGCAGGAGATCGAGGGCGGCGCTGCCCGGCTTTCCAGTGACCCTTCGATTATCGAAAATATACAGAAACTATCTAACGACGGCGACACTGCGCGAACGATCATCAACCAGCAAATTGCCAACTATCTATCCACCCCAGGATTGGGCGGCAATCAAGTGATAGCACTGCTGGACAGGTCTGGCAATATGGTTGCTGGACAATACTTGAGCTCCGACGGTCAACCCCAAACCCTTGACTTGACTGGCAATTGGAAGAAACTGGCGATAATCCAAAAAACACTTGCAACCGGGGAAAAAACCTCTGCCACAGAAATCTTGCCCTCAGACTTTCTAGCCATGGTAGGCCTGGCGGACCAGGCCCGGATCTCAATCCTGGACACCCCAAAAGCTTCCCCAGACCTGTTTGATATACGCGAGGGCAGCGCAGGATTAGGCCTGGTCAGTGTGGCGGGAATTAAGGATCAGAATGGGGGAAACATCGGTGCAGTTCTGGCATTTCACCTGCTAAACAATGACTTTACACTTGTGGATCGGATCAAGGAGGTTGCCGCGATCGACACTGTGACAATTTTCCTGGGCGATTTGCGCGTCTCTACCAATGTCTTAACCGCCGAGGGCGATCGTGCGATTGGTACCCGGATTTCGGAGGAAGTGGGCAATGTGGTCCTCCAGCAGGGTAAGGAGTACGTTGGTCCGGCGTTTGTAGTCAATGAAGATTATGTTACCCGTTACGATCCGCTGAGAAATCACATCGGAGAGGTGATCGGTATCCTTTATGTCGGCGCAAGACAGGCTTCTTTCCAGCGCCTGGTGAATAGCTTTAACCAGCAAATTGTCCTGGTGGCTATCGGGACAGTCTTATTGACCATTGTGATTACTACGCCGGTTTCCAGAGCGATCACTCGTCCCCTAGACCAGTTGAAGGTATTGGTCTCAGCAAATCGACGCGTTGCCGACGGGGATATGACCGTCCGGGTGCCTGTAAAGGCAGGCGGTGAAGTAGGATTATTGGAAAGCTCGTTCAATACAATGCTAGATACTTTACAAAACACCCAGGATCAACTGGTGCAATCTGAAAAGCTGGCATCATTAGGTCAGCTGGCTGCGGGCGTAGCCCACGAGTTGAACAACCCTCTGGGCACAATTCTACTTTATTCAGACATCATAAAAAAGGAAACCGATCCCAGTTCGCCGCATGCTGATGACCTCGCCATTATCGTAAGGGAAACCAAGCGTTGCAAAGGGATAGTATCCTCACTGCTCGAGTTTGCTCGCCAGAACCAGGTTGTCGCCCAGCCAACCGATTTGAATTCCCTGATCCTTAAAGTAGTTGAGCTGGAGATTAAAAATTGCGAGTCAAACTCGGTACAGATCCATCTGAAGCTTTACCCAAAGCTACCCAAGATCCAGGCCGATCCTGCCCAGCTGACCCAGGTGGTGGTGAACCTGATCGAGAATGCCATCGATGCCATGCCCGACGGCGGATCTCTCCACATCCAGACAAGCCAGGCTCCTGAAGGAATGGTGACGGTAGAGTTTGAGGACAACGGAATGGGTATCCCGGCTGAACACCTGAGCAAGCTATACACGCCGTTCTTTACTACCAAGCCAGTTGGTAAAGGCACCGGGTTGGGTCTGGCTATCATCTACGGGATTATTAAGATGCATCGCGGCCAGATTTTTGTGCACAGCGAAGTGAGCAAGGGCACCCGTTTTACGATCCAACTGCCGATCAAACTGCTCGGTGTAAAAACCAACAATCAAACCAATTTCAATATCCTTGAAACGATCGAATAAGCACTCGACGGACTTATTATGACTGAAGCCAATATTCTCGTCATCGATGACGAGCCCGGCATCCGCGAAGGATGCAAACGAGCCCTGAGCCCCCAAGGCTATTTTGTGGACACTGCCGAGGATGCCGACCAGGGTATATCAAAGATCAAAACCGGTCATTTTGAGCTCGCCTTGATCGACGTGATGATGCCCGGTACCAGCGGCATCGACCTGATCTCTGTGATCCACGAGCATGACCCGGACATCATCTGTATCATCATCACCGGTTATGCAACGGTTGAGCTCGCGGTGGCGGCAATCAAAAAAGGCGCGTATGATTTCTTGACCAAACCTTTCACGACCGACGACCTGAACCTGGTCATCAACCAGGGGTTGGAACGCAGGCGATTATCCCTGGAGGCGAGACGTTTAAAAAACATCGAGGCAGAAGCCCAACGGCTGATGGAAGAGAAAAAGAGGCTAGAAGAGCTGGACCGAGCCAAAGTAGCCTTTATTCGCCTCGTAACCCACGAGCTACAAGCACCGATATCTGCAATCACCACCTACTTGGATCTGATCCTGAACAATTACATCCCCCAAGACCAACAGAGCGAATACCTGCAACGCGCTCAACAGAGAGCCAAGGAGCAACTTAGCCTGATCTCAGATTTGCTCGAGTTCGGTCGATTAAAAGAGATAAAGGGAAAGAAGAAAGCTGAAATGGTACAGGTAGATGCTGAGCTCAGCGAGGTGATCCGCGAGCTGGAACCTCAGGCGGCTGAGAAAAATTTGCGCCTGACTGCCGACATCGCCCCGGATTTGCCGCCGGTTTATATGCCTGCTGACCACGTAAAGAGCATCTGGACCAACCTGATCTCGAATGCAATCAAGTACACACCGCCAGGGGGAAAGATCAATATCCTGCTTCGCTGGGAGAGCTCTCAAATCACCGGTGTGGTTCAAGACACAGGAATTGGCATCCCGGCAGACGGAATGGATCAGCTATTCAGCGAATTTTATCGCGCCAGGAACGCAAAAGAATTAAATATCCCAGGCACCGGGCTCGGGCTGGCAATCATCAAGCAAATTATCGAAAAAGCGGAGGGAGAAATCCGGGTCGAATCCGAGACGGGCAAAGGCTCAACCTTCACCTTTTCGCTGCCCGTCGCCGGTTCTTGACGATTTCCGGCACTAAGGACTGACCAGAAGCACTTCCAGCAACGGATTACCCAGAGCACTCCGGTCGGGCTTAGCCAGCCCCCAGCCTGGGGCAAGATTTTTCAGGATGCTCTCGCACAAAGCGATAAACCCCAGGCGAGCCATCTCCACTGATCGTAAAAAGCCAGCAAATTGCTGGTTATCACAGAAGGGGCACCTGTGAAACCGGTAATGAAGGCTGCCTGTTTCCCGGTCCAGAGAGTATGGCAGGTCCATCGAGGTAAAAACACAATCAAAAATACCTGTCAGGCGCTCTATCTCCGGTATCGACTCGCGATCCGGGTAAATCCGGGCTGCCAGCAGATTGCCTAAGCGTTCGCCAAAATAAACCACAGCCTCTTCCACAACGCCTGCCTGGCGGCAGCCCTCGCAGCTTAAGGTGTATTCCAGAAAGATCTGGCTTAGATCCACGTGACAGGCTGAACCACATCCCTCAATTTCACCGCGTATCACCAGGCCACGGTTCGGATCGGTGCGCAAATAAATAACGCGTTCCCCGATTTCTATATAGCGCATATCTGCGCTTGCCAGGGTGTAATTGAATAATGGGACCTGGTTGGCTATTTCCGCACTGGCTGACATGTTTCTCACCTCAGGATAAATTATTATAACCGTAAATATCACCAGCTCAGGTCAAAACTATCCTGGCGTTGCACAAACCAATCCTAGGAATATTGCTTATGCCATCGTTCGAACACTCAAAGACGCCTCTTTGGCGATCTTGGTAAGCCTGCCGCGCTCATGTGTAGCCAGGACGCGCTTGCGGATACGGTAGTTGAGGGGGGTCACTTCGAGCAGCTCGTCTTCACCCAGGTATTCGATGGCTTCATCCAGGCTCATCTGGCGGGGCGGCGTCAGGCGGATTTCCATATCACCCCGGGCTGCGCGCATATTGGTCAGGTGTTTTTTCTTACAGACATTTACAGTTAGGTCACCAGGGCGCTGGTGCTCTCCGACCACCATCCCTTCATAAACTTCTACACCCGGGTTATAGAACAACTCTCCCCGCTCCTCTGCGCTCTTGAGACCATAGGTTGTGGTAACACCTGATTCCCACGAGACCAGGGAACCCACCGATCGCCCGCCAATTGCCCCCACCATGGGAGCATAGCTGTGGAATAACGTGTGCATCACGCCTGCTCCCCGGGTTGCGGTCAGGAACTGGTAACGAAATCCCAACAGGCCTCGCGTAGGCACCACAAAGCTCAAGTGAACGCTATTCTCTTGGGTCGTGTGCATATCCAGCAGCTGACCGCGGCGAGCACCGAGCATCTCAACCACCACTCCCACCGTCTCGGAGCTGGTGTCGATAAAGACTTCTTCAAAGGGCTCCAGCGTTTCGCCTTGCTCTCCCTGGCGCAAGATCACATCCGGGCGAGACACTTGGAACTCGTAACCTTCCCGGCGCATCGTCTCGATCAAGATTGCCAGGTGTAACTCGCCGCGCCCCGAAACCAGGAATGTATCAGCGTTTTCCGTCTCTGCCACCCGCAGGGCTACATTCGAGCGCAGCTCATCGAACAGGCGCTGGCGCAGCTTGCGGGAGGTACCCCAACGACCATCGCGACCAGCAAAGGGGGATGTATTGACTCCGAAGGTCATCCGCACGGTAGGCTCTTCGACCCGGATTGGAGGGAGTGCCTGGGGGTTTTCCGGATCGGCAAGGGTTTCCCCAATGGCAATCCCTTCCAACCCAGCCAGAGCGATAATTTCACCAGCCTGCGAAGACTCCACCTCGACGCGTTTCAAGCCTTCGTGGATATACAGGTAACGGGCGCGCTCAGGCATCACCTGCCCATCCACACCGATCCGCGCCAGAGGCTGTCCGGCTACAATCTCGCCAGCAAAGATACGCCCCACCGCCGTAACACCCCGATAATCATCGTATCCCAGGGTGGTGACCAGCATTTGAAGCGGCGCTTGCGCATCGACCCGCGGCCCTGGAATGTGGCGCAGGATCATATCGAATAATGGTTTTAAATCAGGTCCAAGCGCCGGTGAATTCCCAGCCTGAGCTGTAACAGCGTTAGCATAGACCACCGGAAAATCCGCCTGCTCCTCACTAGCACCCAGTTCTATGAATAGGTCAAACGTTTCATTCAGGACTCGCTCTGGATCGGCGTCCTTGCGATCCACCTTATTGATTACGACAATGGCGCGATGGCCTACCTCCAGAGCTTTCTTTAATACAAAGCGCGTCTGGGGCATGGGGCCCTCGGCAGCGTCTACCAATAACAAGACACCATCCACCATATTCATAACCCGCTCTACTTCGCCGCCAAAATCGGCATGCCCGGGCGTATCAACAATATTAATTTTCACCATCCCCTGGATTGCCGAATCCCAGATCTCGATGGCAGTATTTTTCGCCAGAATAGTGATGCCACGCTCACGCTCGAGATCATTTGAGTCCATGATCCGCTCGGTGACTTGCTGGTTTTCACGAAAGACACGCCCTTGTTTCAGCAAGCCGTCCACCAGGGTGGTTTTGCCATGATCAACGTGAGCGATAATGGCGATATTTCGGAGATCGGTTCGTTCAGTTAACATACCAGTGATAACTCTCTTCTCATCGAATAACGCGTTGTGCGTATAACACGCAACGACCCCGGCAACTCAGGCCGAGGTCGTCCTGTAAGTGAGGCAATCATAACAAAGAAAAGGGTAATTGAACAGAGGTCAGTTGCAGACACTCCCCGTATTCTTATCTATCTCTCAGGTGAGCATGATACAATTACAGGCTGCTGTAGAAAGCCAAACAGCTGAAAACTGCAATTTGCGAGCGGAATAATCATAAAACTATTGAAGATTTTGTCCGATTTTCCAGATAGGAGCTAAATGTGAAGAACCATCATCTAAAGTTGGGGGGTATCATCGGCGCGCTGATTGGATTGAGCATGCTGTCGGCTTGCAGCACCTCTCAAGCCACTGAGCAAGCCCAGGCGACTACACCACCCGTAGAACCCACCCAGATAACCCAAGCACCAACAGAAACCAGCCAATCCGCCCTGAATATTTTCGGTGACACCCCGACACCAGGGGTGGTTGAACCTTATATTCTCGAGGGTGCCCTTACGACCGACAGCGGTCTTCAATACCTAGAGATGGTTGCCGGCAGCGGGCAGACACCGATCAAGGGCGATATCGTTACCATGAACTTAATCGGATCGTTACCCGATGGCACCGAGTTCACTAACACCGCCAATGAAGATGGGCCTATCAAGGCAATCATCGGCCGCGATCAACTGCTTCCTGGGTGGGAGGAAGGCATGGCCTTGATGAAGTCTGGTGGAAAAGCCACGATGGTGTTAACCCCAGAACAAGCCTTTGGCGAGCAGGGCTACGGGATCATCCCCCCCAACACGCCGATCATTCTGGAAGTCGAACTGCTAAGCGTTGAAAAGCCGCCTATTCCCACCAGCGTAGAAGAAGGCGATCTGACAACAACCGAGAGCGGCCTTCAATACACAGATCTGATCTCAGGCACCGGCGAAGTCGTCCAGGATGGCAGCTTGGTCACCACCCACTTCGCGATCTGGGTGCAAGGGGAGGATGGGGAGGAGTTCCTCTTTTCCTCCGAAGGCAATGATCCCATGTCATTTGCCGTGGGACGGGGAGACACTGTGTTTCCAGGTTGGGATGAAGGCATGCTCAACATGAAGTCCGGCGGCAAGCGATTGCTGATCATCCCACCCGATCTCGCCTTTGGCGAGGCGGGGACGAGTGGTATCCCTGCCAATGCCACGCTGATCATGGAAGTTGAGCTACAAGAAGTGCGTGAGCCGGTCCAGATGACAGAAGTGGCTGAAGATGATTTCATTACCACCGAGAGTGGATTAAAGTATTACGATATCGTGGCTGGTGAAGGGATTACGCCGACGGTCGGTCAGACGGTCATCGTGCACTATACCGGCTGGCTTGAGGATGGGCAGGTATTTGACAGCTCCGTCGAGCGGGGCGAGCCTTTCTCCTTCCAACTCGGCATGGGAAACGTCATCCCCGGCTGGGATGAAGGTGTTGCGAGTATGAAAGTGGGTGGTAAGCGCCATCTGGTTATCCCGTCCGACCTGGCGTACGGCGAACAGGGCGCGGGCGGGGTTATCCCCCCGGGGGCGACCCTCATCTTCGAGATTGAGTTACTGGATATCCAGCCTTAAGGGATAAAACCCGTCCACATCAATCCTACGAGTAACAGGCCATAACGGTAGATCCGCAGAATAGCCAACCGCTCCTTACCCAGGAGCGGTTGCTGATTAAATGAACCTGGTAGACAGACCTATCCTAGAATGAGCTCCAGCAGGCCAACCGGGTAGAGCGGGGCTTTACCGCCGGCGAAATCCTCGAGAGGCTTCCACAGCGCCTTGAACAGACCACCATCGTCCTCTTTGCCCATCACGATCTCTTTTGTATATATGGATTGATCGGTAAACTCACCCTCGTACACCAGGACAATCTCGTGACCGGTCTGCCCTTCATGGATAAAAATATTCTCCAACGCGGCGAGATATTTCAGGTTTTTAATCTCAGCGTTGATTTCCTCTCTGAATTCTCGCAGGACGGTCTGAGAGGAATGCTCTCCGAACTCGATCGTGCCCCCCAGAGGGCGATAAAAAGTTCCTCCCTTGATCGAATCATGCCCCTCGAACACAAAGATGGCATCGCGATTTCGAATAACACAGATGGCAATAGCGCGTACTTTTCCAGGTTTCATTGGGACGCTCGAAGAGTAATTTTTAGCTATCCCCTCAAGTGTAACATAGCCCGCGAGGCAATTGCACACTGAACCAGAGGGTATCCATGTGATAAACTTAACAAAAGATCAAGGAGCTTCAAGATGATCCTGCTCAATCCCCATTCCCCCAACCGGTATTATTCAGACGAACGTTCCCGCCAGATTATGCTCCAAACCATTGATTTCTTCGAGCGTAAGGGTAAACAGAAGATAAAGGAAGACGATCGTAACCGCACCTGGTACAGCGATTTCCTGGAATTCCAGAAACAAGAGCGCATATTTGCTACTTTGCTCACGCCCGGCGAATATGGTTTGGATGCCGATTCCCGCTGGGATACCTGGCGTAATTGCGAGTTTAACGAGATCCTGGGTTTTTACGGTCTGGCATACTGGTACACCTGGCAGGTGAGCATCCTGGGACTGGGACCTGTGTGGATGAGCCAGAACGACGCTCTCAAACGCCGGGCAGCCCGGTTGCTCAACGAGGGGCATGTATTTGCGTTCGGCTTATCTGAAAGGGCACACGGCGCCGATATCTACGCGACCGAGACGAGCCTGGCACCACAACCCGATGGCACCTACCTGGCAAACGGAGAGAAATACTACATCGGCAACGCCAACCTGGCACCGATGGTGTCCACCTTTGGAAAGATCAGCACCACGGGCGAATACGTCTTCTTTAGCGCCGATTATCGCCGCCCCAATTACCGCCTGATGCAGAACGTAACTGCCAGCCAAAATTACGTTGCCCATTACGCCCTGCGCGACTACCCGGTTACAGAAGCTGACATCCTTTCCAGGGGGCAAGAAGCCTGGGATACCGCCCTCAACACCGTCAACGTGGGCAAGTTCAACCTGGGCTGGGCTTCGATCGGCATCTGCACCCACGCATTTTACGAGGCTATCCGCCACGCCGCTAACCGCCGGCTTTACAACATGTATGTGACCGACTTTCCCCACGTACGCCAGATGTTCACAGATGCCTACGCACGCCTGGTTGCCATGAAGCTGTTCACACTGCGGGCAGCGGATTACATGCGCTCCGCCTCGCCTGACGACCGGCGCTACCTGCTGTACAACCCAATGGTCAAAATGAAGGTTACCACCCAGGGTGAGGAAGTGATCAACCTGCTGTGGGATGTGATCGCCGCAAAAGGCTTTGAGAAAGACACTTATTTCGAGATGGCTGCCCGTGACATCCGCGCCTTGCCCAAGCTGGAGGGTACCGTGCATGTCAATATTGCCTTGATCGTCAAGTTCATGCCTAATTATTTCTTTAACCCCGCCGTGTATCCGCTTATCCCGCGCCGCGCTGACCCACAAGATGATATCTTCTTGTGGAATCAAGGTCCGGCACGCGGCCTGGGACAGATCCAATTCAATGATTTTCGGTTGGTGTTTGATGGCTTTGACCAGCCAAATGTGAAGCTCTTTGCAGAGCAAATCTCCGTCTTGCAGGAATTCCTGGCAACAGCCACCCCCGACGCTTCCCAGCAGAAGGATGTCGACTTCCTGCTGGCGTTAGGCGAGCTGTTTGCCCTGGTCGTCTACGCCCAACTGATCCTGGAAAACGCTGGGATTTACAAGGATGATATCAGTGGAGACATACTCGATCAAGTCTTTGACTGCCTGGTGCGCGACTTCTCCAAGCATGCCCTTCAGCTATACTCCAAGCCAAGCAGCTCATCCCGCCAGATGGAGCTTTGCCTGCGCATGCTGCGCAAGCCCGTAGTAGACTCCGGGCGCTTTGGGCGGGTTTGGGAGCAGGTGCACGCCTTTAAAGATGCCTATGACTTGGGGTAACCCGATAACCCGATCAGCAGGTAAGCCGTAAGCCTGCTATGTCCTATACCTACTGACCTTGCATTTATCCCTGTGAGTTGGTTTTTACAAACTCAATCACCTCATCCAGGTAAGAAAACGCCAGCGCGGTCACCGTATCCGCACCCCCGTAATAAATCGCAATTCGCCCGGTCAATGGATCGAACAGGGTTGCGCAGGGAAATACCACATTCGGTACATCTCCTACGCACTCGTAGGTCATTTGCGGTGAGAGCAAGTATTGGCTACCCCGGTAAATTACTTTCCAAGGCTCTTCCAGATCCAACAGGGCTGCTCCAAAGCTATAAACAAAGCCATTACAAGATGTCAGCACACCATGATAGAAGAGCAGCCAGCCCTCAGGCGTCTCTATTGGAATTGGGCCTGCCCCAATTTTCGTGCTTTCCCAGGGCTCTTTAGGGGACATGACAAAACGATGCTCACCCCAATGCACCATGTCTGGGCTGGAACTCAGAAAGATATCGCCAAACGGGGTGTGTCCCCGGTCGCTCGGTCGGCTGAGCAAGGTATATTTATCGTTGATCCTGCGCGGGAATAGTACCCCATTGCGGTTGAGAGGCAACAATGCGTTTTCAAGGAAATTGAAAGTCTCAAAATCAAAAGTGTAGCCGATCCCAATGGTTGGCCCATGGTAGCCATTGCACCAGGTTATGTAATAGCGGTCTTCCAACCAGGTAACTCGCGGATCGTAACGGTGCTCAAAGGTAGCCAGCTCAGCATCCTTGTGTATCCACTGGATGGGTTCGTCAGTAAGCTGCCAGTGGATACCATCCAGGCTAAATCCGGCATGCAAATCCATCCGACGCCGCTTATCATCACAGCGAAACACCCCGGCAAATCCTTCCCTGAAGGGTACCACCGCGCTGTTAAAGATGCTATTCGACGACGGGATCAAGTTCCGAGGGATGATCGGATTTGCAGTGTAACGCCAGACCACATCGTTGCAACCCTGCGGTCGATCTTCCCAGGGAAGCTTGTTCAAGGAAACTGCTTTTTGGTTGAAAGTATCCATATTTGCCCGCTTTGTGTGAACTCAGAGATTATTGGGGTTGGTAAAACCCAATAATAGATAGCACTTACTTCGACTCAGTAAATAATCCATAGCCAAAAGGAAATAAAGGCTGGTCTTCCATCTGCATCGGAATCTGATTCATGCTACGCGGCCAGCTATATGAAAGCTTGCCTATAAAAGGTATATCTCCAAAGAGCACATCTGCCACCCCCTGTCCCTCCGTTCCCGGGAGCCAGGCAGCCACCAGGGCATCAATGAATGGCAGCTGGTCGGTAAGGATCAACGGTCGCCCGGAGAGCAGGATCACTACCAGCTTCTGGCAATGCTGCCGCATTCGCTCGATCAAATGGATATCTTCAATGGGGAGGGTCAGGTCTGCCCGGTCGCCAAACCCCTCGGCATAAGGTGATTCAGCTAGAACAACGATCCCGACCTGTTCATCTTCTTTTCCAAACTGGTCAAATCTTGCTTCTTTGTTATAGATCACGCGGGTTGTTTTTGAGACAGCCGCCCTGATCCCATTCAGGATGGTGGTGCCGGGTGTAATTGCCCCTGCCTTACCCAACCATTCGATCGTCCAGCCGCCGCACTGCAAGCCAATATCGTCTGCTGCTTGCCCGCTCACCAGGATCGTGGGTGTGGTTTTCGGCAGAGGTAATATCTCCCCCTTGTTTTTCAGCAGCACCAAAGATTTGGCGACCGCTTCTCTTCCCAACTCCCGGTGCTCCGCAGACCCAACCAGCGATAAATAGCTCGGCTCCGGCAAGGGATGCTCAAATAACCCGGAAATATGCTTGACCCTCAATATCCGGTAGACAGCGTCGTCAATCCGCTCAATCGGTATATCACCCTCATTTACTGCCCTCCTTATGGAGAAGATGAAACGCTCATAGTCAACGGGTACCATGCTCATATCGATGCCGGCGTTGATGGCTGTGACTACCGCCTGGTAATAGTCGTCTGATACCTGATCGATCCCCGCCCAATCGGAGACAATAAACCCCGCAAAACCCAGCTCGCCTTTCAGCACCTCTGTTAGGAGATAGTGATGGGCATGCATCTTGAGACCATTCCAACTGGACAAGGATGCCATGACAACCTGTACTCCAGCTCGGATTGCTGCAATATATGGAGTAAGGTGAACTGCTCGCAGTGTGGCTTCATCCAGGCGGGTATCACCCTGGTCAATCACGAAATCGAAACGACCATCCTGGTTTTCAAACGCATACCCTTCAGGAATTTGGAAGCGCATTCGAGAAGTACCCCAGGTTGTGCCACCATCCCCAAAATAGTGTTTGGCAGTGGCTATAATCGAGAGAGGCTGATTTAAAGAATGGCTTTGCAGACCTTCGATATATGCAGTTGAAAGTTGGGTTACCAACTGGGTGTCCTGCCCAAAGCCTTCGAATGTTCTTCCCCAGCGCAGATCATGCGGTACAGCAACGGTTGGGGCAAAATTCCAGTGGACGCCAGTGGCTGCCAGCTCCTCAGCAGTTGCTCGACCGATACGAGCCACCAACCGCGCATTACGGCTTGCCCCCAGACCTATATTATGCGGAAAGATGACCGCCCCGACCAGATTGTTATGCCCGTGCACTGCATCCACGCCGTACAGGATGGGAATACCCAGCCTTGTCTCCAGCGCCTCCTTCTGAAAGGAGCTGACCATCTCAACCCAACCGGCTGGTGAATTGTCCGCAGGGTTCCCACCGCCCCCGCTCAGGACTGAGCCGATGCAGTATTTCTTGATAACACCGGGAGAAAGACTGTTCTTCTCGACCTGAGTCATCTGCCCTATCTTCTCATCCAGGCTCATTTGGGAGAGCAATTCCTCCACCCATCTCGAAATATCAGAACCAGTATTCATGGCTGCCTTCTCACCCGATATGTCTTTTAATCTAGGACTTACGCACTTGGCGAGGGGGTGGGGGTGTGTGGGCATGCTCCGCACCCCCACACACCCCCATTTCCTCCTTCCACTACGTAAGTTCTACAATCATAATGTGTATATGGGCTTCGTTTAGCTTATATACACGGATACTTGGACTTCACTCGTATCCTTTGGGGGAATATTAATCACTGTACCCTGGATGGCTTGCCCATCCACGATAAGATGGGCTTGATTCCCAGGCCCTTTCCGCACAACGTGAATGTTATACCGCACTCCCCGATATATACGGACAGCGTCAAAACCGTCCCAGGCAACCGGGATCACTGGAGCAATCTCCAGCCCGTCATACGTAGGTCGAATCCCAAGTATCCACTGTGAAATGGCAACGTAATTCCAGGCTGCTGTACCGGTGAGCCAGGAGTTTTTGGCTTCTCCGTGGGTGGGGGCATCCCGCCCCGCAATCATTTGGGCATAGACATATGGCTCGCAGCGGTGCAGATCGCCGATTTCTTCGCGCGCCGAGGGGTTGATGCGCAGGTAATAATCGTAAGCACGGTCGCCGCGTCCGATCATTGCTTCAGCGATCATAATCCAGGGATTGGTATGGCAAAAAATACCTGCGTTTTCCTTATACCCAGGCGGGTAGGATGAAATCTCGCCTAGATGCAGATAGTATTGGCTGTAGGCGGGTTGTTGTAAAACAATTCCGTGGGATGTAGCCAGCCGTGTATACACAGAATCCAGCGCTTGCCGAGCGCGTCCGTTCTCTACACCCAGCCCAGCCATTACGCAGATTCCTTGCGGCTCGATGAAGATTTGCCCCTCCTGGCATTGCCTGGAACCAATTGGATCCCCAAAATCATCGTATGCGCGGCGGAACCACTCCCCATCCCAGCCTGCCGCCCAAACAGCTTTTTCCATCTCGGCTGCCGCATTGCCGATCGTATCGGCCTCTGCAAAGCTCTGGCGCTTTGCGGCGATTTCAACCAGCTCTTTCGCTACCAGGACAAACAAGCCGGCAATGAACACACTTTCAGCAACTTTCCCGTCTTTGTTGGTTGTCGTCTGGAAGGATTGCCCCGGTGTATCCGAGAAGCAGTTGAGGTTCAGGCAGTCGTTCCAGTCCGCCCGACCGATCAATGGCAGCCCATGCGGGCCAAGGCGGTCCAGGATGTATTGGATTGAACGCTGCAGGTGATTGTATAGCGGCTGCTCTGTACCGGGCTGGTTATCATACACTGCAGGCTCATCGAGGAGTTCCCAATCACCGGTCTCTTTGATATAAGCAGCGACAGATAATACTAACCACAGCGGATCATCGTTAAAACCACCGCCGACATCATTGTTACCTCGTTTTGTCAGCGGCTGGTACTGGTGGTACGCTCCCCCGCTGGGGAGTTGGGTGGCTGCCAGGTCGAGGATTCGCTGCCGGGCACGTTCCGGCACCAGGTGCACAAAACCGAGCAAATCCTGGTTGGAATCTCTGAAACCCATGCCGCGCCCGATACCCGATTCAAAGTATGATGCCGAGCGGGAAAAATTGAAGGTCGCCATGACCTGATAGACGTTCCAGATATTGACCATGTGGTCGGTGTGGATGTCAGGGGAGGTCACCTGCAGCTTGCCAACCAGCCCGTCCCAATAGGCGCGCAGCGCCTGAAACGATTTTTCTACTTCATCCTGGCGCAGGTAACGCTGGATAACCGGCACGACCCGGCGTTTATTGAGTGTCTGGGAGCCTGGCGGGTCAAATTTATCACCCGCTGGATTTTCGCCGTATCCGAGGAGAAATACGATCTTATGCCTCTCCCCAGGATTCAGCTGAACCCGGATGTGCTGGGCTGCAATCGGCTGCCAGCCGTGAGCAATCGAATTGCTCAAGCCGCCGGCTACAACAGCTGCCGGCGAATCCCAACCTCGATAGGGTCCAAGAAAAGCCTCGCGCTGGGTCTCAAAACCTGCCGGCTCCTCCGAACAGGCAAAATAAGCAAAGTGGTTGCGGCGCTCGCGGTACTCGGTTTTATGGTAGATCACGCCGTCCACGACTTCCACTTCACCGATGGAATAATTGCGCTGGAAGTTGGCGGCATCGTCCAGAGCATCCCATAAGCAGAATTCCACTGCCGGGAAGACGGACAGGCTCGCCGGCTGATCGCGCTGGTTTACCAGGGTTAGCTCCCAAATTTCAAGACCCTCACCCAGCGGGATGAAATACCGGATGCTCGATTCTATGCCTCCAAGAGTGGATCGGATGGTGGTATATCCCAACCCGTGACGGCATTCATATCTGTCAAGCTGCTGGCGGGTGGGCTGCCAGGTCGGCGACCAGAACAGCGGCCGGTCAGGATAGAGAGGATTGCCATCCTCCCGCAGGTAAATGTAACGCCCGCCAACATCCAGAGGGGCGTTATTATAGCGGTAGCGGGTCAGCCTTTGCAGGCGGGCATCCTTGTAGAATGAATAGCCGCCTGCTGTATTGGAGATGATCCCAAAATATTCTTCACAACCCAGGTAATTGATCCAGGGTAATGGAGTATCGGGTCGCGTGATCACGTATTCGCGGTGCTCATCATCGAAGTAACCATACTTCATCTTGACCTCTACAATCGTTCTTAAAACTACTGTTTTGTCCAGGCTGATCCTATGCTTTTCGGTGAGATACTTTTAGCCTGGACAAATCTAAAAGTATTCCGTCCAAGGCTGCTCATTGGATTCGATTCATCTTGGACGGAAAACGACATCGCCCTCACCGCGATCATCACAGATTGTCTGACCTCAGTCCAACTTGTGAACCTTAGCCAGCAGATCATCCACGATGTCTTCAGGCGACTCTGTAAAAGAACTCCCCACGAAGTGGAACAAACCTGGCAGAGGCATATCCATCAAAAAGCCGTTTGGATCCATTCCAATGAACTGGCTCCCGTCTCCGCCCAGCATTTCATTCATTTGGGCTGAAATATCCGTCATAAATGATGCTAAGACTCGCACGCCGCGCGGGTCCTCTGTCCACTCCCGAAGGGTAGATTCGCGCCTGAGCAGGGACGGCAGCTTTTGAGTGGATTGAAGGTTAACCGTCTGGATAAAGCGAATATCAGCCGATGATGCCCCAATCAGGATGTCGAACTCGCCATCTTCGGCAACCCATTGCTTGTATCCCGGGTGGTAGTAAGCAAAGGCGCGAAAATCAAGATCAACACTCACGGTTTTGGTTTCGCCAGGCCGGAGCTCAACCTTGACAAACCCCTTAAGCTCTTTCGGCGGGCGGACCAGGCGCGATTTACGATCGTGCACATAAACCTGGACAATTTCCTTGCCTGCCAGCTTGCCCGTGTTGGTCACATCCACAGATACGGTCAAACCATCTACATCCTTGAAGGTCTTTGCCGATAATTGGGGGTTCTGATAGGTGAACGTGGTATAGCTCATCCCGTATCCAAAGGGGAACAGCACCGGAACTTGTTTAGCGTCGTAATAGCGGTAGCCTATGAAAATGCCCTCTCCGTAGCGCACCTCCCCGTTTTCTCCAGGGTAGTTGATAGAGGCAGGTGTATCAACTAATCTATTAGGGAAAGTCTCTGCCAGTTTACCGGAAGGGTTAACCTTTCCAAAGAGGACGTCTGCAATTGCGCCGCCGCCTGCCTGCCCCATCATCCACGCTTCTACGACTGCTGCCGTACCGTCTATCCAATCACCCATCACCACTGGAGCGCCGCTATTCAGAATAACAATGGTGTTGGGCTGGACTTTTGCCACAGCATTGATCAGGGCAATCTGGTGCTGGGTCAAGTCAAGGTCAGGCCGGTCGTAGCCTTCTGACTCCTTGGATGCAGGTAAAGCAAGATAAAGCAGCGCGACCTGGGCTGATTTTGCCTCATTAACGGCTGCATCGATCAATGCCTGGTCGAAACTCTCGTCCTTAGGATAGCCCTCTGCAAAGCTCAAGCTGGCTTCACCCGCCAGTTTTTGCAGCTCGATAAACGGGTTATCCACCAAGGTCGGGTTGATATGCGAGCTGCCCCCACCCTGGAAGTGCGCCTCTTTGGCAGTCCGACCGATGACAGCAATCCGCTTAGGGTCCTTCAACGGCAGGATTCCGTTGTTCTTAAGCAAGACCATGCCGTCCGCAGCGATCAGGCAGGCCAGGGCGTGGTGGGCCGAGACATTAAATTTTCCGCCTTTGGGCGTCTTCGCCGCTTTAAGCACAATTCCGAGGATGCGCCGCACGGATTCGTCTAACACAGATTCGCTCAGCTCGCCGGATCGGACAGCCTCCATGACCGCTTTTACACGCAGTTCTCGCGGGCCAGGCATTTCAAGGTCCAGACCCCCTTTCAGAGAGGCTACCCTGTCGTGAACAGCGCCCCAGTCAGAAACCACAAATCCCTCTAAGCCCCACTCTTCCTTGAGAATATCTACCAGTAACTTGTGGCTCTCGGAGCCATAGTAGCCATTGAGCTTGTTATAGGCACACATCACGGTCCACGGCTGAGCTTTTTTCACCGCGTTCTCGAAAGCGGGTAAATATATTTCACGCAGAGTTCGTTCGTCCATGTTGACATTGATGCTCAGGCGTTGGTACTCCTGATTGTTACCGGCATAATGTTTCAGAGAGGTACCCACACCTTTGCTCTGCACCCCGTTGATGAAACTGGCAGCCATCTCACCCGCCAGGTAGGGGTCTTCTGAAAAATATTCGAAATTCCGCCCGCACAAAGGAGTGCGCTTCATATTCGCACCGGGGCCAAGGACTACATCCACCTTCAAGGCGATACACTCCTCCGCAATCGCCTGCCCAACGGCGCGGATTAACTCCACGTCCCAGGTAGAGGCCAGGCACGAAGCCGTTGGAAAACAGGTAGCCGGCAGGCTTTCTCTCATTAAATCGGATAAGTCTTCAACCCGCCTGACCCCATGCGGGCCGTCAGAAACGGTCATTTCCGGTACTCCCAGACGCTCGATCGGGGTCGTTGTCCAGGGACCGGCTCCAGTACACAGGGCTGCTTTTTCTTCCAGTGACATATTTTTAATCAAATCGTTTATTTTCGTCACAGCACATTCCTTTCTCAGCTCATATCGGGAGATATTCATCACACTCTGAGATCAGTCTTGGCTGATCTCAGAGGAAAATGTCATTTCTAAGAATTTATCAGATTGCCCGGTGCGAATATGAATCATAGATCGAGCGAACGCGGATTTCACGCTCCGACTTGCTTAATGTCCAGCCAGCCGGCATTGGACAGGATATGCGGGTTGGTCGCCCGGGAGGTAAATTAAAATAATTGTCACTCAAAACCACGTCTGCTCCGGTCAAGGATATCTCCACAAGTAGCGCCATGGAGTGCGAAACAAGCTCGATGATCAGTTCCTCGTCCTGGCTTTGCATGCTCACGGAAACCGCCGGGTCGGATAGCGATAGATGCTTGATGGGGACAAAATATGCTGTTTGGCGGCTGATAAACTGATCCCCTTGCCACAGCTCAGCCACAAAGACCAGCTTGCGCAGGTTACCCTCCGTGATTTGGTCGGAGAAATCCAGCTCGCAGACCCGGGTCGCAGCCTGTGGGGCGACCTTGACTGGTGCGCGTCCCGAAGTCAGCGCTTCACCTTCGAGGGTTTCTAACGACCATCTCACAGTCCCTTCCCAGGGCGCAAGCCGGTCGTTGGAGACATAAACGTCTTGTCTTGGGGGTTGATCTTCGATAGAAAGCATAACGGGTGCAAAGAAGCGCCGGGCAGCATAATGCAATGCCTTCCAACGCCCAAAATAATCCAGGCTGGACCAGGAGGCCACCGGCCAGCAATCGTTGAGCTGCCAGTACAGGATTCCGGTGACACGATCAGGGTGGCGGCGCCAGTGCTCCACCCCGTAGCGGATGCCTTCCGCCTGGAGAGCCATGCTCAGGTAGACCAAGGAGTTAAAATCCTTGGGCAAGCGGAATGTGTCCAGCATTTGACGGACCATGAGAGAATTTCCGCTGGCATTCTTCTGGTGCTGCTCCATAATGTAGGAAGTCATATTCCAATCCGCCTCGTCAGCATAGGTACGGATGGTCGCAAGCGGCGGCAGAGCCTGGAAGCCGAACTCGCTCATGAAACGTGGGAACTGGTCGCGATAGGCAGTAAATGGTTCCCCACCGTGCCAAACATCCCAGTAATGCGAGTCTCCCTGGTGTTGACCGTTCGGATCAACGAATGGAGTATCGGAGGAGGGTGAGCTGGGCCAATAGGAGTGGTCCGGGTCTTCGATCTGGCACCATGCCGGGAGCGTGTGGTGGAAAAACCGGTCGTAGGCAGCCTTTAGATCCTGCAGCTCTGGTCGATTCCAATTCCAGTCCACCCAACCCCATTCCATCTCGTTATTTCCGCACCACAATGCCAGGCTGGCTCGGTGGCGCAGGCGGCGGATGTTCTCAACCACTTCCTGCCGGACGTTTTCCGTAAAGTCCGGGTCATCCAATGGATAAACGCTACAGGAAAAGATAAACTCCTGCCAAACCAGGATGCCATATCGATCGCATAGATCGTAAAAGCGCTCTTCCTCGTAGAAGCCGCCGCCCCAGACGCGCAGCATGTTCTGGTGAGTCTCAGCGGCTGAGCGAATTAGATCTTTCAGGTATTCATCCGTAATTCGGGTGGGGAAGGAATCAGCCGGGATCCAATTAGAGCCTTTACATAAGATAGGAATACCGTTGACCACAAAGACAAAAGAGCGCCCCCACTGGTCTTGCTCCTGTCGCAGCTCAATCGTTCGCAGCCCAACCTGATATTTTTTCTGATCCAGCAACCTTCCCTGGAAAGTGTCCTTACCCAGGAGAGAAACTTCGATCTGATAGAGTGGCTGAGCACCATACCCATTCGGCCACCAAAGCTCGGGGTTGGGGATCGGCGTTTTTACAGCTACCTCTCCCTGCATTGTCAAGTCAGCTTCTTTTTCAATGATCTCACCCTTCGGGGTGGTGATACGCACAACCGCAACCAGCGGCATTTCCCCCCAATGCTCGCAGGCTATCCGCGCCTGGATAGCAACCTTACCAGCGCTGTGATCCTGGCGTACATGGACTTCAGCCAGGCACCCCCCACTGCACCCCTCCAGGCGAATATCTTTCCAGATGCCAATTGGCGGCAGCTGTGGTCCCCAGTCCCAGCCAAATTGACAGGGTGCTTTTCGCAGGTGTGGACCCCCAGCTAGAGAATGATAAGGTCCGGGTAAATCTCGAATGGCTTGCTTTTCTGAAACAAATTTTACTGGCGAGGAGAAGGTTAGTGATAATACATTGTCACCATGGATATTTATTAATTCTTTGACATCCCATTCATACCGGCGGAACATGTTATCCGTGTGCCCTAGTTCATGACCGTTGAGGGTGACCGCCGCCAGAGTATCCAATCCGTCGCAAACAAGAAATATCTTTTCTTCAGCCAGTAATTCAGGAGTACAGCGAAAACTTCTCCGGTAGATCCAATCAGACTCAGCAACCCACTGGACGCGCTTCTCGTTATCAGCGACAAAGGGATCGGGGATGCGGCCCAGGGCGAGTAAATCGGTATGCGCACCACCAGGGACGCGCGCTGGTAGCCACTCTTCCGTGCCTGCCTGGCGAAATTCCCAGGCACCTGCCAAAGAATATATGTTCATAGGAACGCTTTATTTAAACTCTGAAGTTTTAATAAATTGCTTGTCATGCCAAGCGTAGCGAAGCATCTCTGCATAAGTTAACTGAGTCTCTTCGCTTTGCTCTGAGTGACTGATGCGGATTAATTCCGGGGCTCTCAAGTAGGGTACGTAACGGTTGAGAGATCCCATTCTTCATAGATCTTGGGGACATCATTGATCAAGCGTTGGGTGTAAGCCTCTCTGGGATGCAGAATCACCTCATCGGGAGTCCCGCTTTCAACAATTTTGCCGCGCTCCATAATACAGACACTATCGGAAACATAATATGCCAGCCCGATATCATGGGTGATGAAAATAACCGTCATCCCAATTTCGTTACGCAATTGCATCAGCATATCTAGAATGGTGGCACGTGAACAGGCATCGATCATCGAGGTAGGTTCATCTGCCAGCAGGATCTTAGGCTTCAGCAGGAAGATGCGGGCGATCATCAGGCGCTGCATCTGTCCACCAGAAAGCTCAAACGGATACTTGTTGGTCAACTCTTCGAACTTTAAGTTAACAAAGCTGCACGCCTCTGACATCAGCTCTACTTTTTTCTCACGCGGGAGCTTTCCACCGCCACGCATGCGAATGCAATCTAAAAGCACGGCATCGACCTTGTGAAATGTATTGTACGAGGAGAACGGATCCTGAAAGATCGCCTGAATATTTTTCCAGTACTCCTGTTTTTTCTTGTGAGAGCTGATATCACGCTTCTTCCCCTGAAAGTAAATCTCCCCCTCCGTCAGGCTGATCAAGCCCAAAAGCAGCTTTGCTAAAGTAGTTTTGCCGCTACCCGATTCACCTACGATTGAGATGACTTCGCCCTTGTAGAGATCAATATTTACATGATCAACAGCCAGAGTCCTCTGGCGACCAAAACCGAACACTTTGGTAAGCCCTCTTGCGCTCAGCACCAGCTGTTTTTCATCTGGCATTTTGATTCGCCTCTTTCATATAGAGATTCCTCAGCTCTCCTTCCGACAGGACACAGCGGTAAGAGCGTCCGCCTCCAATTTCCCGCAGCTCTACGGGAGCTGTCTTGCATTCTGCTCGAACGAACTTGCAGCGTTCGGCAAACCGGCAGCCTGAGGGAGGGTTTTTGAGGTTTGGAGGAACCCCAGGGATGGCAGTCAGTTTAACATCCCGCAGACCACTTTCAGGCACAATGATCGAGCCCATGAGACCTTTGGCATAGGGATGGAGTGGATCAAACACGGCTTGTTTTGCGTTGGCTTTCTCCACGATCTGCCCTGCGTACATGACCATGATGTCATTGGTCACGTTGTAAAGCAACGGAAGTTCATGCGTGATGAAGATCAAAGAACTGACTAATCCGGTTTCCAATAATTGCTTCAACATCTTGATGACCATCTTCTGTGAAGTCACATCGAGTGCTGAGGATGGCTCATCAGCAATCAGCACTTTAGGTAATAGGATCACCGAAACCGCAATCACCGTGCGCTGTTTCATGCCGCCCGAAAGTTCAACGGGATATTTTTCCAGTACACTTGCCGGAAGACCCACAGTCTCAAACAACCCACTGGCTCGTTCATAAACGTCTTTCTTGTTGGTGTACAAACCATGTGCTAGAAGAACGTCCTCAATAAAGTTGATAATCTTACGAGTGGGGTTGAGGGCATTCATCGCAGCTTGGGGGATATAAGCAATCTCTTTCCCCAATATGGATTTGCGAATATCATCAGGGTCCATGCCGGTGATCGTTCGCCCGTCGATGATGATTTCGCCACTCGTATAGTGCAGCGGAGCGAAGTAATAACCCATCAAGCTGAGTGCCAGGGTCGACTTTCCACAGCCAGATTCACCTGCAATTCCCAGCGATTCGCCTTCTTTAACCTTCAGAGAAACCTGGTCGACCGCATAAACCTCTTCCTGGTAACGGGTGATATATTTCGTGGTCAGTTCTTTGACCTCTAGTACCACATTTTTGTGGGTTCGTTCCCCAACATCTAGCATCATCTTTGGGGGCATATTCATCACCTATTCCCTCAATGCCGGGTTGTACACCTGGTCGAGACCAGTATTCATCAAGTTCAGTGAAAAAGAAACCAAAGCAATCACTACAATCACAGGCAGATAAGCCCACCATTTTCCGAGCACCTGCGCCTGGTAGATAAACGCCCAATTTAACATTAAACCAAGGGTTGGGACATCGGTAGTCCTAGGTCCCAGACCAAGGATCGCCAGGCCAGCTTCGGTCAGGATGGCGGAGGAAATCTGCAAAATCAGCGCCATGAAGACATAGGAAGCGATGTAGGGGAGGATATCGGTGAAGATGATGCGGGCAATGGGGTGCCCGGAAAGCTTTGACAGGCTGACATGATCACGATTGCGCAGCGAGATCACCTGCGCCCGCACGGCACGGGCTGTCCATACCCAGGAGGTGAAACCGATCACTATTGCGATGGTCACTGCACCGCGCTTCTCCTGCCCGATGCTGAATGAGATCAATATCAATAAGATAAATGAAGGAATAACGATAAAGATATTTGTGATGAAAGTAAGGATATCATCCACCACGCCACCGATATAACCTGCTGCCAATCCTATAATTAAACCGATCGTGGTGGCGATTAATCCCGCTACAATACCGATGAGCAGTGAAACTCCCGTAGCTGAAATCAACTCCACGGTAACATCCCGACCGAAATTCTCGGTTCCAAGCAAAAGCAAGCGCACGTTTGGAACATCCCGGATATTCACATAGTCAGTCCGCCTGATGGTGCTAGGGGATGCCAGAGTGCCCGACACAGCATCGGTTGAGCCAATTGTAATTCCCTCGCTAGACAACAGTCCTTGCAGAGAAGCGTTGAGTCTTTCGTAGTATCGCGTCTTGGCAAAGATCATCCCAGGGATTTTCTTAGTTGGATCATAATTGTTCTCCCATAATGTCAGGAGAGCTTTCGTGTCCGTAGTATCGATCTGATGTTCAGGGATCCCAGCTTTCACAAGCCATTCCTTGATGGCTGCGCGGTCATCATCGCTCAGCTTGCTGGCAATTCGTTTGGCAGCTGCGTCATCCAGGTTAAGAATATAGGGTTGGGTTCCAATGCTGTCGAAAACATTGACATAGATACCAGGCGGCAAGAAAGTACCCTGGCTGATAATTCCTAGTGGAGGGTCTTTGACGAAAAGCGGGAAAATGATCACCGTCAAAACGATGGACGTGAAGATGCAAAAACCAACTACAAATTTGCCGGAGTGAAAAATCTGCTTAAGAGTATTTTTCATGACGGCCTCTCTTAATCCGATTGCGCGGCTTTAATCCGCGGGTCGATGAAGCCATATAAAATTTCCAGGGCAAAGTTCGCAATCAGTACCATGATCGTGATGATCAATGTGATCGCTGAGACGAGCGGATAATCTTGCCCCAATATTGCGGATAAAAGCGTGGTCCCAAGCCCAGGATAGCTAAAGACAATCTCCGCCACGAGCGCCCCTCCAACCATGGTACCGATCGCCAGTGCTAAACCGGTGATCTGGGGAAGCATGGCGTTGCGGAATACATAACGGATGATTTTCGAGTCTTTGACACCCATGAAGCGGGCGTACTTTACATAATCTGCATTTAGCTCATAAATGGACATAGAGCGCATGCCGATTGCCTGACCACCGATGGCGATCAGTACGATCGACCAGAATGGCAATTGATAATGGAGTACCACTGACCATATGAATTTCCAATTGAAGGCGGGGATCAAGTCAAAACCATACCCACCCGAAGTGGGAAGCCATTTTAATGTGACCCCAAATATAACCAGTAAAATGGTGGCCATGCCAAAGGCCGGTAAAGCGCTGGCGAAAACGCTGACCGGCAGGATAAGCGCATCGTAACCACCCTTACGGTAGGCTGCCAAAGCTCCAAGCGAATTCCCGAGAATCCAACCAATAATAATCGCTGGAAACTGCAGCATCACAGTCCACCAAAGCGATGTTCTAAGAACGGCTGCCACCGTTCGCGGATATTGGCTGAATGAGAAGCCAAAATCACCGTTAAAAACATTTCTTATATAAAACAGAAATTGAGTCAGGAGGGGTTCGTTGGTGTGGAACAGCTCTGTATATTGGCGATAAATGGCTTGTAAGCCGGCTGTATTGGTTGCGTTTTGTGCCATCCTTGCTACAATGGCTGCCACAGGATCGCCCGGCATCAAACGGGGCAGAATAAAGTTTAAGACAAAGGCAACTATGAATGTGATGATAAACCAGATCACCTTATTACCGAAGTATCTAGCATATCCTTTCAATCCAGCACCTCCGATTGATCTGATACCGCTAAATTGTTATACATCTAACACCAGCACATACGCGGTTGGGGGGAGGATGGGGGTGTTTAGGCAGGCGACGCCCGCCCAAACACCCCCGATTTTACCCTTAACTGCGTAGCTACAAAACATATTATGAGGAACAGCCATGTCCCCGTTTATCGGGACATGGCTGTTTCAGAACACTTGCGGTTACGGATTAACCAGAGTCAGGTTATAGAGACAGGCTACGCCCCAACCGTCGGTACAGACCATCGGTGGAACGGACGGTTCAGTCCCATCACCCTCGTGCGGGAAGCCAGTCCAGATACTCTCGTTCACTGCATGGAACTGATCGGGGCGATACATCAGCGTGAAGGATGGGACGTCAGTCAGGTAGATTCTGACCAATTCCGTGTAAATTTCCTTCAGCTTGGCGGTGTCGGTCTCCGCGGGGATCTGTGCGATCAACCCATCGACGTCAGGATTGCTGTATTGGCCCCAGTTACCGTTCCAGTTCACCGCCTGCCCAACGAACTCAGAGCTTAGCAGGTGGCGGATACGACCCCAAGGCTGGGTCGGACCAGCACCGTCGCTCCACATCATGAAGATGTCGTAGCCTTCAGGGAGAGGCGTATCCGATTTGGTGACAACGGTCTGGTAAACGCCCCATTCTGGGTAGTTGGTGGTGATATCAATACCGATCTTTTTCCCGGCAGCAGCCACCACTTCGATCGCCGCCTGCCAGTCAGACCAGCCATTGGGACAGGTAGCTACATAATGAAGCTCCTGACCATTGTATTCGCGATTTCCATCGCCATTGGTATCCACGACCCCGGCATCATCCAAGAGTTTAATGGCGCCTTCGATGTCATTGCCAGCCCACTGCAAGTCTGCGACGGCAGCTTGATCGTAGAGAGCTTGCTCACCCGGGGTTGGGTTCATCAGCGAACGCGGAACCTGGTCGAAGGTGGCAGATTGGTTGGTCATCGCGTTGGCAATGATGGTCGGATAATCAACCGCAATCGCAATCGCTTTACGAATTGCGACATTATCCAAACCATTGGATGTCAGGTTGTAGAAGGCGGTCGGCAAGCTTGCACCAATGCCATACGGGGCTTCAGACAAGTAGGTGGAAACGGGTAGCCCGTAGTTGAGCCACAACACCTGAATGTTGGAGTTGAACTGCTGGCTGACATCCACTTCCCCTTGTGCCAGAGCAATCGAACCGGCCGCGTTATCCTTGAAGATCGTATGTGCGAGGTACTTCGGAGCCGGCAGCTTGCCCCACATGGAGGCATCCTGGCCCCAGTAGTTGTCATCACGGACGTAGACAACCTTCGTATCGTCAGAGAAGAATTTGTGGTAAGGACCGGAGTATACGACATCTTCAGCAGGATCGGCTAAAAATTCAGTCGCATCCTCGTTGGTGCGCGCTTCCAGGGTCTCGGTCCAGGCTTTCTGCATGACATAGGTGCCGTCCAGGAAAGCTGGGATCATCAGCGGATTAACCGCATTTCCGTCCGCATCCAGCTTGGCCTTAATCAGCACTGTTTGAGAATCAACTGCAGTGACGGATTCGATGAAATCCTTAAAGTTGTTGCCAGCGTTGGTTGAGTACTTGAGATTGGTATCCCAGGTATAGGCAACGTCATCGGCTGTTATCGGAGTGCCATCACTCCATTTTGCAGCTGATTTGAGCTTTACGGTGACCTCGGTCCGGGCGTCATTCCATACGGGATCGCCGTCCGCCAGCAGAGGATAAGACTTGCCATCCATCATGTTGTAAAGGTACAGTGTTTCAAACATGATCACGCGAGCAGCATCCTTCGCACCTACAGCCAAGGCATTATTCATGCTGGAAGAGTACGGATTCCAACCCACGACCGGACTCCACTGTTGACCGTTGAAGTACAGGGTTTCATTGCGTGGCAGCTGTTCTTCAGGTGAGGGTGCCGGTGGAGCAACCTCAACCGTTTGGATAACCACCTGGGTCTCCACAACCGGCACTTCAACAGTCTCCACAACCGGTACTTCCACGGTCTGAATAACGGTCTGTGGAGTGGGTGTCGCACAGGCTCCGAGCACCAGGCCTAAAGCCACCAACAGGGTGAGTACAAGAGACAAGCGTTTCATTATAGTTCTCCTTAGTAGATTTTCGACTGATCAATTCAATGGGTTAGCCAGATCAATTTGGTTTAAAGATAATCTTCCACCTCCTCCTGGTTATCAGGCGATTGACTGCCCGGGATCTCTATATGAAACATTCACGCACGTCAAAATTACTTACTCCAACACCATTTTGTGCGTAGCACCACAGCTTTCTCGAACGACCAACTTTGTATCCATGATCGTCTGCCGAGCTGGCATGATCCCATTTTCAATCAGATCAATCAGGATCTCGATTGCTTTTTCACCAAACTCAGAGATTGGCTGGTGGATAGTGGTCAGGGGAGGGTCGGAAAGCGAAGCAAGGGGTAGATCATCGAAACCCACAAAAGCGATATCCTCTGGTACGCGCAACCCGGCCTCACGCACCACCCGCATTGCACCAAGCGCCATTACATCTGAAGCGGCAAACACAGCGTCGGGTTTGGCAGACAGCAACTGCCGCATGGCCAAGTAACCTCCCACCTCTGTGAAATCGCCTTCTACGATCAGGGCTTTATTAACCGCCAATCCATGCCCCAGCAAAGCTCTCAAATAGCCTTCCTTTCGATCCAGGCTGACTGTGCTGTTGATGTTACCCGTAATGGCGCCTATCCTTCTGTACCCCAGCCGAGCCAGATGAGATACTGCTTCGAAAGCAGCTTTGACATTATCGACATCAATATAGCTCACATCGTCGTCGTGAAAAGGGCGCCCAGCTACTACGATCGGTATGGTCAGCTTAACCAACCGCTCAATCAGCTGGTCGCCGATCCGGCCAGATTGAACCAGGACTCCATCCAGAAATCCCTTCCGCGATACTCTGGGAAATATTTTTTCTTCATCTTCCGGAGTATCCATCAGAAATAGACCCAAAGTGTAATTATGCTGATTACACGCCCGGGCAATGCCTTGTGTGAGACGAGGAAAATAAGGATCGGCGAAAAAGGAGCTAACACTACTGGGCAGTACCAGACCAATCATCCAGGAGCGCTGCGAAGCCAGGGCGCGGGCAGCCAGATTAGGATGAAAGCCGGTTTCCTGGATCACTTTCAGGACACGCTCACGAACATCCTTCCGAACATACGGCTGACCGTTTATCACGCGGGAAACGGTGGAACGAGAAACCCCAGATTTCTCTGCAATATCGTCAAGCGTTAGATCAGACAAACGGCAACTCCATTATCATCAACCACTCAGCCAGAAAAATCAGAGGAATAATTCTGGTAGCGCTCCCAGACATATAAAATATTATAGCGAAGATTTTCAGGAAAGTCAACTATTTCATTACATCTCATGGTGAAAACACACTATTCTGGTAGTATTTGGGCTTTCTTACCACAATATCCGCTGTATTTTCTTGACATATACAGACAAGGTGCTAAAATATTTATTAAATATTTTAGTTACAGATGGTGGGGTCTATGAAAAGCAAATCAAGGATAAGCGACATCGCCCGCCAGTGCGGGGTCTCGATATCTACTGTCTCGCTGGTGTTAAACGATAAACCGGGCGTCTCGCAGGAGACGCGGATGCGGGTACTGGAGATAGCCGAAAAGCTTTCCTATCCCGTCAAGCCCTCAACGGCGATATCAGTGAATGCTCGTTTATCCACAGTCGGCATGGTTGTGAAGACCGACCCAGACTCCCCTCCTCAAGCAAACCCGTTCTACTCCAAAGTCATTCTGGGTATTGAAGATGTATGCCGCCGGAATGGCATAAACTTGCTTTTTGCCACCCTGCCGGTGGATGAAAATAACTGTCCTCTGGAGGTGCCCCAATTACTCTACAATGAGAGCATCGATGGTTTGCTAATGGTCGGAATTTTTGTCGATAGTACTAATGCATCGATTCCCACGAGACGCGCAATGCCGATTGTCCTGGTAGATGGCTATTCAGAAACAGAGAGCTATGATGCAGTAATATCGGATAATTTTCGGGCTGCATATCATGCAGTTACCTACCTGATCCAAAAAGGTCACCGCCATATTGGCTTGCTGGGAAGTGATGTCAACTCCTATCCCAGCCTGAAAGAGCGGCGTAACGGCTACCTGCGAGCCATGAAAGAAAACGACCTATCCCAGGTATATATTTCCAATTTCAATATCAACCGCTCTAAAGGCTATGATGAGACCATTGCGCTCATTCAGGAATACCCGCATATCACCGCCTTATTCTGTGTCAACGATGACATTGGCAGCCATGCCATTCGCGCTGTAAAAACCCTGGGGAAACGCGTCCCCGCGGATATCTCGATTATTGGCTACGACGACACTTACATCGCCCTCAACACCCACCCCACCCTGACCACCATGCATGTCGACACAAGCGCAATGGGGCGCGCCGCGATGCACTTGCTTGCTCTGCGAATCGAAAACCCCGAATCGGCTCCGATGACCCTCACCGTCCACCCCACGTTGGTAGAGCGCGAATCAGTTACGACCGTATAAACACCTGGCTCTACCATTGCCCCATCTCACTTCGCCTTCGTCAAGTACGGGCAATAGATAACGGATTGATATGATAACAACCGGGCTGGCGATTGATACTGTGACGATAGGATACACCAGAAACTGACGGGAAGCAGGAACCTTTTTAACTCATAACGATAATGATTTCACTAGGGTACTGCAAGAACAGTCAATTTCCATTGTATAATTTAGATATGTTATCGCCGAATGATGCCCGGATTGTGCGCAGACTCAAGCGCCGCATACAAGCCATCACCCCCGTAAAGCGCCTTGTGGTTTTTGGCTCGCGGGCGCGAGGCGATGATTCAGACGAATCAGATCTAGATGTATTTATTGAGTTGGAAGCCCTGACTCCTCAGCTACGCAAGCAGATCAGTAATCTTGCCTGGGAAATTGGTTTTGATGAAGGTGTGGTGATCTCTACTTTTGTAGCAACAAGCCAGGCGATCACGGACAGTGCTCTGGCAGCCAACCCACTCCTGATTGCAATCCGTGCTGATGGGATTGCAGTATGATGGATGAACATCTCAAAGAGTTAGCTTATTCTCGCTTGCAGCAGGCAGGTGAAACCCTCCAGGAAGCTGAGGGGTTGTTTTCCATGTCATTATGGCGAGGCACAATCAACCGTGCATATTATGCCATGTTCTACGCGGTCCTTGCATTAGCCGTTTTACGCCAGCAAGTTACCTCCAAACACAGCGGGGTTTTAGCTTTTTTTGATCGGGAATTCGTGAAAACAGGAATTTTCCCAAAGGAATTATCGCACTCATTCCACCGTGCTTTTGAAAGCCGGCAGACAAACGACTATGGGGAGATTTTTACCGTGAGTGGGG
>JBFYSV010000060.1:0-3813 GCA_041301185.1 Anaerolineae bacterium | reverse complement strand
GGATGGCATAGGGTGATTGGAAACGAGAGTCCAGTAACTTGCCATCCAGATAAAAATCTACCTGTTGAATCCCCAGGTTGTCCTGGGCGTCGACCAGGAAGGTTATCTGACCTGAGCGAGGCTTCACTTCTTGCCCGGCGGAGGGGCCAAGGATAGCTACCTCCGGTGGTTGATTGTCGACTGTAACCTGGATCACGGCGTTAGTCACGCGCTGGTCGTTGCGGACAACCTGAAGCTGGACGGTATGCAGACCGTCCAATCCCTGTGTATCCCAGATGCCGAGCAAGCCCTGCTCGACGGGTTGGGTGGCGTCTTCACCAATTTGTAGCCAGGTGCGCGGATTCAGCCCTTTGCCTGCCTGGAGCCGGTAGTAGGCAAAATCCTCTCCATAAGCGCTGCCAGCGAGCTCGATTTTCCCGCTGACATTCGCCAGCATCGCCGGGCTGGTGATTTGTGTTCCAGTTATTTGACCGGCAGGCGTTTGAATTACATCATACTCTTCTGGAGGGGTAGGCAAGCCTGCGAGCCGAGCCCAGGCTTCAGCTTCTGGAGGCAGGATCATGTACACCCGCTCTCCGATCAGGTCTGGCGGCGTGAAAGCAGTTGCCAGGCGACCGGTTTCACGATTTATCTGGAAAGACCGGTAGAGGCTGTCGGGTTGGGTGGGTTCTGTTCCGGCGAGAAATACCTCGCTGACGACATCCAGGCAATCGGCAGAAGGCAGCAATCCGGACGGGTTACACACATTCAAGCGACTGATCCCGGCGGGAACAGTCCAATCTTGATAAGGCAAATCCTTTAGTGAGTATTGCATGACAGCATGCCATAAAGCTGCTGATTGCTGTGCCAGGTTGGAGGTTGTGGATCCATTGGCATCTTTCCCCGTCCAGACAGCCACCAATCTCTCTGGGGTATAGCCCACCGTCCAGGCATCGTTCCCATTGGGAGTTTCTCCGATTTTAGCAGCTACAGGCCGTCCAATCTCCAGCGGGTTCGGGTGACCCAGGCTAGGCCAGCGAGCAGTCTCGTCGCTGAGCACATCGTTCATCAGGAAAGCCAGTTGCGGGTTAATCACCGGGCGCTGAGATTGCCTGCCTCCCCCAGCGAGTGTAATCTGATCTGGACGGAGGTGTGCCAGGGTGTCCTCCACATCCAGAACAGTGACAGGTTCGATTTGACTGGCACCATTTGAGCCGTTCTCAGACTCTGCCTGAAGCCCGGTTAAGATTCCCTGGTTGGCGAAGATGCCATATGCCTGGCTAAGCTCAAGGAGCGTTAACGGGGTGCCGTTTAGCAGTTCGCCTCCGGTTTCAGGGGCAACCTCTCCAGATGCCATACCCAGTTGCTGGACAGTCTTCCAGACATTTTCTAAACCTACCTGGTTGATCACCTGGTTTAGTGGCAGCAGGTAATCGTTCGCAAGGGCAGTGCGCATGCGCATCGGTCCATGATACTCGGCATCGCGATCTGTTTCCTGATCCTGGCTGGGGATGTCCCAAACCAGTGTGGCGGGGCTTAAGCCGCGAGAAAAGGCGGTCAGGTAGCTGAATGGGGTCAGGACCGTCCCTGCCGGGTGACCGGGTTTATGTGCCGGGTCCTTTCCGGCTTCAACATCCCCCACCAGTGCCAGGATTTCCCCTTTTTCAGGATCGGAGATGATCATATTCACAGCTGGATTTTCAGTTGTGGTTTGGCTACCTTGAGGAAGGGTGGGCAGCAGGCGCGCCGACTGGCACTCGCTGCCATCGGCTGCCTGGGGCGGATTGGTTTCGCCTGCCTGGCGGGCTTTCAAGGTGGCGGCAGCACAAGTCGCCTGAAGTTGCAGATCGTAATCAAGGGTAGTGGTTATCTTGTAGCCGCCCCGCTCCAAGCGTGCCAGGTCAATCCACCTGGCAAGCTGTTCCAGCACTAGGTTGGCAAAAGCTGGCGCCAGGTTCTGCTGGGCGGGGATGCTGGCTTGGAAAGCAAGCTCCTGGCGTCCCAGTTCGGCGGCTTGATCTTGGGTAATCACTCCCTGGTTCACCATAATTTCCAGCGCTTCACGCTGGCGGTCTCGGGCTGCTCTTGGTGCATCCAGAGGATTCAGAGCCGGGGTTTCAGATACAGCTGCCAGCAAAGAGGCTTCTGCCAGGGTGAGCTCAGCTGCGGGTTTCCCGAAATACACTCTCGCCGCAGCATCTGCTCCAAAAGCGAGCCTGCCGTAATTGGCGGTGTTCAAATACCAGGAAAGCACCCGCTCCCGCCCATAGCGGGAGGTGAGCTGGGCAGCCAGCAAGCGTTCACGCAGTGCGCGCCGGATTCCTTGTGGCTCATCCCATAACAAGAGATCGGAAACCAGTTGCTGAGCCAGGGTTGAAGATTCATTCAAATTGAGCGAGTCCAGCCTGAACCCCGGGTGCTGCCAGAAACCCGGATCGGATACGGCCAGGGTGGCAGTGATCAGGCTGGCAGGGAAGTAATTGGCCTGAGAGGTGTCCAGGTTGAGTACCTCTCGATCCCTTGCAGCAGGGTTCTCCAGGGAATATAAAACATGCTCGCCACTGCGATCATACAGGCGGGTTGGCTGGTAAAGCAGCCCGTCTGGCGATTCGACCAGCGCGACGATCGCATCTGGAGATGGTAGATCACGGGTCAGCTCGATGTAAATCAGCCCTGAAAGCATGCCTGCCAGGGTGATCATCAGGCTGATCAGAAGGCTGCAACCCAGGGCAATCTTTCCCCACGGGTTTTGGCGGTGTTTCAGCGCTTTTTGATTGCGAGTCCGGATGATATAAGGAACGTCCGGCATGCGAAGATTTTACCCCAGATTGCCTGGATCAGGATTTGAATAGAAAGCTACCCGTTAGTTATGGACTGAAGTAACTCTCTGGCGGATTGCAGGGTGCCCTGGCTTACTCCACCGAACATTTGTGCCAGCTCTTCCAGGCGAGTATCCCCTTCAAGCTTGCGTACCTGAGTGGTTGTACGACCATCGTGGATGTTCTTCTCTACGTGGAAGTGGTACTCGCCAAACGCCGCAAGTTGGGGCAGGTGGGTCACGCATAAGACTTGGTGATGGCGTGCCAGCCGCCAAAGTTTTTGACCGACAACCGTTCCCACCCTCCCGCCAATCCCCTGATCGATCTCATCGAAGATCAAGGTCGGTACCTGGTCTGCGCTGGCAAGGACGTTTTTGAGGGCCAGCATCAGGCGAGAGGTTTCACCACCCGAGGCGATCTTTGCCAGGGGTTTCATCCCCTCGCCGGGATTGGGAGCGATCAAGAACTCGAGTTTTTCCAGCCCGTGAGCATCAAAGGCGACCCGCCGCCCGTCGCTCAAGATTACGCCGTTAGGGTCATCCCGCTGCTGGAAATCGACCTGGAAGCGCGCCTGGCTCATCTGTAAATTTTCCAGCTCGGCTTCCAGGGCTTTACCCAGGATAGCCGATTGCTGGCGGCGCTTTTCCGATAATTCTTCACCATGTTTGCCTAACTCGGAGAGAAGCCCGGTCTCGAGTTGTTCTAGTTCGGCGATGCGTTCGCCGGCGTGGTTAATAGCGTCCAATTGATTGCGAGCTTTACGGGAAAATTCAATCACTGTCGGAACCGAATCGCCATACTTGCGTTTGAGGCTGTGGATCAATGCCAGGCGTTCTTCCACCTGGTCCAGACGGCGCGGGTTGAATTCGATCTCATCCAGGTAGGCGCGCAGGTTACGGGAAAGCTCGGACAGGCTGTCGAACAGGCTTTGCCCCAGTTCTGCCTGCTCTGCCAACGCTGGATCGAGGCGGGCAAGTGAATTTAATGCGCTAACCACCTGTCCGAATAGGTCGGT
>JBFYSV010000059.1:0-3868 GCA_041301185.1 Anaerolineae bacterium | reverse complement strand
CAACGACACCCCGTCAGGGCACCCCTACGTCTGGAACGGGCGCGGTTTGCGCAACCGGCTCTCCAGGCGCAATCGCAAACTACTCAACGGGCGGCGCACCGCCGGGACCCGCGCCAGCAAGAGCAGCCCCAGCGCCGCGGCAAACGCCAGCGGCTCTCTAAGGTCAGCCTTCACCAGCCAAATATAATGCACCACCGCCAGCGTGCCTGCGATATAGACCAGGCGGTGCAAGCGCTTCCAGTTCTTGCCCAGGCGCTTCATCCAGGCGCGGGTCGAGGTCAGCGCAAGGGGCAGCAGGAGCAGGAACGCCCCCAGCCCGGCCAACACATAGCGCTTGCTGCCCACATCCTGTAGCATCAGTGCGAAATCCAACCCGTAATCCAGCCAGACGAAGCACAGCAGGTGCAGGCTGGCGTAGAAAAAAGCGTACAGCCCCAGGGCGCGGCGCACCTTGAGAGCCGGTTTAAAGCCCACCAGGCTGTATGCCGGGGTGGCTGCCAGGCTGAGGATCAGCAGCCACAAGGCGGCCTTGCCGGTGCGGTGGGTCAGGTCCTGCACCGGGTTAACGCTCAGCCCGTCGCTCATCCACAGGTAGATCATCAGCCCCAGCGGGACCAGCGCCGCCAGGTGGACAAAGATCTGGAAGGGGGTAAAGTGAGGTCGTTTCATGATTACCAGATCACCTTACCGCCTGTTCCTCGCCTTTCAAAAAAAGACACTCAAATCCATCCCCTCATACAGCCCCGCCACCTCATCGGCGTAGCCGTTGAACATCAGCGTCTCGCGCCGGCCGCTCTCGCCGATGCGCCGCTCGCTGGCTTGCGACCAGCGCGGGTGGCTGACGGTGGGGTTGACGTTGGCGTAGAAGCCGTACTCGTTGGGCGCGGCAGCCATCCACAACGAGGTGGGCTGCTCGGCGACCAGCTCGATCTTGACGATCGACTTGATGCTCTTAAAGCCGTACTTCCACGGCACCACCAGGCGCAGCGGAGCGCCGCTTTGGGGCAGCAGCTCCTTGCCGTACAACCCGGTGGACAGAATCGCCAGGTCGTTCAGCGCCTCGTCCAGGCGCAGCCCCTCGGCGTAGGGCCAGGTGTACCAGCCGCTGCTCTGCCCGGGGAACTGCTCGGGGTCGTACAGGGTCTCAAAGCGCACATATTTGGCGTCGCCCATCGGCTCCACCGCTTCGATCAGCTTACCCAGCGGGAATCCCAGCCAGGGGATGACCATCGACCAGGCCTCCACGCAGCGCAGGCGGTAAATTCGCTCCTCGGACGGGAATTTCGCCAGGATATCCTCGATGGCGAAGGTTTGCGGCTTGTGGGCCAGCCCGCCCACCTCCACTGTCCACGGGCGGGTCTGGAAATCCTTTGCCAGGCGCGCCACGCCTTCTTTATCGGTAGTGAACTCGTAGAAATTGTTGTAGTTGGTGACCGCCTCGAATGAGGTCAGCGGATCGCCCAGCTCGTCGGTCTGCGCCTGGGCGCTGGGCGCTGGGCCTGCTAGCTGGGTGGCAGCTGGCTCGGATTCGCCGCAGGCAGCTAAAGCCAGGGCGCCCGCAGCCAACCCGCCCAGTTTGAGGAACTGGCGGCGGTTCAGGTACAGGTGCTCTGGGGTGATCTCGGAGGATCGGATTGGGATCATGGTTTTACCTCCTAAAGGCAGCTTCCCACGACTGCCAGTCCTTTAAAAACTGGAAGTCGTAATATTGAAATAGTTTATCAACAAAGTCTTAATATTCACCATCATAGAAGATGAAGGTTTACTGAGAAACACTAGAGAATTTTTCACCTTTTGCGCAACCCGGGCTGCCCATCAGGGTTATAGCATTCTGAAGAACGAAATCAACCCATCTATTCAAGGAGAATGCTATGAGTTTCGAACTACTTTGTATGACCGTGATCGCCCTGCTGGTCGGAGTGGTACTTGCCTTCAACGGTTACCGGCTGTTCCTGGTGCTGTTGCCCATCTGGGGCTTTTTCTTCGGCTTCGGGCTAGGCGCCCAGACCATCACCGCCATCTTCGGCGACGGCTTCCTGGCAACCACCACCAGCTGGGTGATCGGCTTCATCGTCGCCCTGGTTTTTGCGGTGCTATCCTACCTGTTTTACATCGTGGGTGTGGCGATCTTTGCCGGCTCCCTGGGCTACGCCCTGGGGGTAGGCATCATGGGCCTGTTTGGGCTGGACCTCACTCTGATCACATGGATCGTGGGCGTTGTGGTGGCGATCATCGTTGCGGGGGCCACGCTGCTGCTCAATATCCAGAAATGGGTGATCCTCCTGGCAACCTCGCTGGGCGGGGCGGGCGTGATCATTGGGACGTTCATGTTTGCCCTGGGAGTGATCAGCCCGGCAGATATTGGCGCCAACGCCGTGCGGGTTGCCATGGCAGATTCGTTCTGGTGGCTGCTGGGCTTCCTGGTGCTGGCGGGACTGGGCTTTGCGGCCCAGGTGAAGAACACCGCCACCTTCGAGGTCGAGCCGTACGAGAACCGCATCTAGCGCTGGCTCCCTTCTAAAACCGGGCAGGCTCCCGCCGGAGGGCAGCCTGCAATCCAGAGATGCCCCGCTTAGCATGCGGGGTAGGTAGTTTGTCCCATTTTTCCAACCAACCTCCCGCAGGTTCAAACCTGCGGGAGGTTTTTTATCCCCCCGGTAAGAATAGTCCGGACTATTTTTTCACGTTTATCACGTTTGTCACGCTTATCACGCAGATTTCACGCTGTTTTCACAGTAAGATCACAGCGCGGTGCAATACTGATCTAAATTAAGGGAATTACCGCCTACGAGGAAACACCGCAAGAAAAAGGGGAGATATCTATGTTCATAAACCGTACTCTATCCGCCATCACTCAATCTCTGCAAGGTATGCCAGCATGAACGCCGGGTTCCGCACCAGCCTGTCTTACGCATTGCTCATGACTGTGGTGCTCGCCCTGACCCTGGTCTCTATGGGTCTGGCGCACAACGTGGAGAACGAGGTCTCGCTGGATAGCGAGACCCAGGTCATCACCGCCGGAGGCTCGGCAGCCGTGAAGCTGTGGATCAACGATGCCGCACAAAATGGGGAAGTTTACTGCAACGCCGCCGATGAGACCTCGGCGACGGTCACCTTCCAAACACCGCAAGGAGTGGTCGCCTCGCCCAATTCACTGACCTTCGATGCCTGCCAGGCCGGGCAATGGGTCGCCTTCAGCGCAACGGCACCCGGCGATTACCAGATCCTGGTCAAAGTGTACGACAAAGGCAAAGGCTCCTACAAACCAAACCCGGCTGGTATAAAACTGGCTGTCCAGGCGCCTGCCGATATCACCCCGCCAAGCGTCTCCTTCGATATCACCGGCATTCTGGGGATGGAGGGCTGGTACACCAGCAAAGTTTTCGTGGATTGGATTGTCACCGACCGCGAGTCGCAGGTTGTATTAGATGAAGGCTGCATGGGTACCTTTGTCTCGTATGACAGTACCGGGGTGACCTCCCTCTGCAGAGCCAGCAGCGCTGGCGGCTCGACCGGGTTGAAGAGCGTGACCATCCAGGTCGATGCCACCCCGCCGGAGGTAATCCTGCTCGGCGGTCCAAAAGACGGCGGCAGCTACCGGCAGGGATTCGTCCCGCCAATGCCAAAATGCGCCGCCAGTGATCAGAAATCTGGTCTCTCCGGCGGCTGCCAGGTGACCGGCTACGCCGCCACGCCTGGTATCCACACCGTAACCGCCACCGCCCGGGATATCGCCGGCAACCAGGCTGCTTTTTCAGCCACCTATCGAGTCGTTCCCTGACCCACCGTATCCCTCCCCGGATGGAGAGAGGGGATCATCCGTCGTTCCCCCCCCCGCAGCATTCCAGGGGAGGGGGAACGACGGGAA
>JBFYSV010000054.1:0-8313 GCA_041301185.1 Anaerolineae bacterium | reverse complement strand
CACCCCAACCTGCGCGGTTACCCGCCTTCCGACTCTGGAGATAACCTCTTCCGGGTTGGGATGGCCGTGGATGTGCTCAACTTGATCGCCCTGGTGAAAGAGCACGGCGGCAAGCCTGGTTCGCTGGAGAAAGCTGACCCCGGGGCAATTGGTCTGTGGGGGCACAGCATGGGCGGGGGAATATCCACCCGGGTGATGACCGTTGAGCCGGAGGTCAAAGCCGTGGTGCTGTACGGGGCGATGAGCGGAGATGAACAAAAGAACTTCGAGCGCATCTTCCAGTATTTTTCCAACGGAACCCGCGGCTGGGAAGAGCTCTTAACCCCAGATGAGATCATCCAGGAGGTTTCTCCGATCAACTACCTGGACCGCGTCCAGGCGGAGGTGAGCATCCACCACGGCGCCAACGACCCTGACGTGCCTCCGGAGTGGTCCCGGGACCTGTGCGACCGGTTGAACGCCCTGGCAAAACCGGTGGAGTGCTTTTTCTACAAAGACCAGGCGCATACTTTCCGGGGTGAGGGTGATGATCTGTTTAGCTTGAGGATGGTAGATTTCTACAATAGGGTGTTGAAGAAATGATCGAAAAATCTCGTGGTTGGTAATGTGAAAATATGAGTGGGATTACCCTTGAAGTGATCTTTATTCTGATCCTGATCCTGGCGAACGGCCTTCTGGCAATGGCAGAAATCGCGGTGATCTCATCCCGCAAGGCGCGCCTCCAACAACGTGCAGACGGTGGCGATGAGAAAGCGCGGGCTGCTCTGAACCTGGCGAACGATCCGACTGATTTCCTGTCCACGGTGCAGATCGGGATTACCCTGGTGGGCGTGCTGGCAGGGGCATTTGGTGGTGCCACCATCGCCGCCCAGATTTCCGATTGGGTAGCTGGCTTCCCGCCTTTGGCTCCATACAGTGCCGCGATTGGTGTGGGAGTGGTGGTCCTCTTGATCACCTATTTCTCCCTGGTGTTGGGCGAGCTGGTGCCCAAGCGCCTGGCGCTAAACAACCCGGAGCGGATTGCCACCTTGATGGCAGCCCCGATGCTTCTGCTCTCAAGGCTGACCTCACCGCTGGTGCGTTTGCTCAGCATTTCGTCCAACCTTGTATTGCGCCTGCTGGGAGCAAAGCCCAGTGACGAGCCGCCGGTCACCGAGGAAGAGATCAAAGTGATGATCGAGCAAGGCACTCAGGCGGGTGTGTTCGCAGAAGCCGAGCAGGATATGGTGCAAGCGGTCTTCCGCCTGGCTGACCGGCGGGTTGGGACGTTGATGACCCCCCGTACGGATGTTGTCTGGCTGGATCTGGACGATACGTTAGAGGAGAATCACCGCAAGCTCATCGGTTCTGCCCATTCCCGTTTCCCGGTTGCCCAGGGCAGCCTGGACTACGTAGTCGGCGTGGTGCTCGCCAAGGATCTGTTATCGAGCTGCATAACTGGTAAAACGTTAGATTTACGGGAAGTGCTTTTATCGCCGATGTTTGTTCCAGAGAGCATGCCTGCCCTGCACGTGCTGGAGCAATTCCGGGAGTCCAGAATTCATACTGCCCTGGTGATTGATGAGTACGGAGGTTTTCAAGGGCTGGTGACGCTGTTTGATATCCTGGAATCAATCGTCGGTGAGATCCCGGATGCCGGTGATCTCGCTGATTTGGAGGTCACCCAACGCGAGGACGGCACCTGGCTGGTGGATGGTATGCTGCCAGTGGATGAGCTTAAGGAAATCTTCCACCTCAGCGCATTGCCGGGGGAAGAGCGAGGATATTACCAGACCGTTGGCGGTTTTATGATGACATTCCTGGGGCGCATCCCGGTTGCCAGCGACCACTTTGTCTGGTCGGGTTTGCGTTTCGAGGTTGTGGATATGGATGGGCTGAGAGTGGACAAGATCCTGATTGTCCCGCAGAGTGCCCGAGAGGAGGAATGAAGTTTTGAGATCCTATAATGCTACCCAGATCAGTATTATGTTAGGAATGCTGTTGGCGGGCTGTTCAGCTTTTGGGGGGCAGGGCAGCCCAACAGCCAACCCTGAGCCCTTGTACACCCAGGCAGCTCAGACAATCGTGGCTGGTTTGACTGAGGAAGCGCCGCCTGTTATACCTACCGCAATTCCCCCAGTCCGGACCGGGACCCCGCTGCCAACCCAGCCTGTATTACCCGCCCAAACAACTGCGCCTACCGATACCCCTGCTCCCACCTTAACACCGACCCTCCTGCCTACCGCAACCCAGGTCACCTGGGATCTGGAATATGAGGAAGATTTCTCTGGAGATAGCGGTTGGGCAGAGATAGAAGGTGATGGATGGGCAATTGGACACTCGAGCGGTGGTTACCTCATCTCGGTTGACCTCACCAATGCCCCAATCTGGAGTGTTCGCAACCAGGAATTCGCTGATGTAAGCCTGGAGGTGGATGCAGCGCGCACGGCTGGTCCGCAAGACGGCTATTATGGGTTGGTTTGCCGCCATTCCGATGGGGATAACTACTATGCCCTGGTGATTGCAGACGACGGCTTTGTTGGAATTGGAATTGTTGAGCAGGGTGAAAAACTGCGTTTCATTCAACAAGGCATTATTCCACCAGAAGTGCTAAAACCCGCCGGCACACCAAACCGTTTGAGAGCCGATTGTTTTGGCGACAGCCTGGCATTATATACCAATGGTGTGAAGCTGGCTGAGATCACAGATAATACGTTTGATTCCGGGGATAGCGGCTTGCTGGCCGGCACGCGCAAGGAAGCCGGGTTACGTGTGTTATTTGATAACCTGACTGCACGGGTTCCATGAGTAGTCACGCAAGATAATTGCACCGCTCCAATACAGTGAAGTCAAGAAAGGGTTTTTAACTTCAAAGGAGGTCGTATGAAATACCACGTTCATCGAGCTGTTGTGATTGGCTCCGGGACAATGGGGGCAGCAATCGCCGCGCACCTGGCAAATGCCGGTGTGCCGGTGACATTGTTGGATATTTTCCCCAACCAACTAACTCCCCAGGAAGAAAGGCAGGGACTGACCCTGGCAGACCGCCAGGTGAAGGACCGGATCGTGCGCGAGGGACTGGAGCGGGCGCAGAAATCTCGCCCGGCGAGCTTCTTCACGGCAGACCATGCTGCCCTGGTCTCGATCGGCAACCTGGAGGATGATTTGGGGGTCGTCGCTCAAGCGGATTGGGTGATCGAAGCAATCATCGAAAACCTGGGCATCAAGCGCCAACTGATGGAGCGCATTGATGCCCTGCGCAAACCGCAAACCATCATCAGCACCAATACCTCCGGTATCCCGGTTTTTCAAATTGCTGAAGGTCGCTCGGAAAGCTTCCGCCAGCACTTCTTGGGGACGCATTTCTTCAACCCGCCCCGCTATCTAAAGCTGCTGGAGATCATCCCCACTGCCGATACCCTACCGGAAGTCGTGCAGGCGATCAGCCATTTTGGCGAGTACCGCCTGGGTAAGGGGATTGTGCCCGCGAAGGACACGCCGAATTTCATCGCTAACCGGCTGGCGTTTGGCAGCGCGGCTTTTGCTCTGGATTATTTTCTGGAGAACCAATACACCGTGGAGGAGGTGGATGCCATCACTGGTCCGCCGATTGGCAACCCGAAGACGGCTACATTCCGGTTGATCGACCTGGTAGGCATCGATGTATGGGAGCATGTCGGCAAGAACCTGGCTCCGGCGATCCCCCACGATGCGCACGCTTTGCGCTACCTGCACTCCGAGCGGGTTAATCACCTGATTGGCACGCTGGTGGGGCGTGGCTCTCTTGGTAACAAAGCCAAGGAGGGATTTTACAAAGAAGTCCGCCAACCGGACGGGCAAAAAGAATTCTGGGCGCTGAACCTGTCCAGTATGGAATACCAGCCATCACAGAAAGTGCGCTTCGAGTCAATCGGAAAGGTGAAGGACGAGGAGAATCTGGGCAAACGCTTGCAGGTACTGCTCTCGGCCGAAGACCGCGCCGGTCAGCTTGTTAAAGCACTCACCTACCAAAGCCTGGCTTACGCCTCCGAGCGCATACCAGAGATAGCCGATACACCCAAGCCGATCGATGATGCCATGCGCTGGGGTTTTGGGCGCGAGGCGGGCCCGTTCGAGACCTGGGATATGCTGGGGGTGGCAGTAACGGTGAGTGCGATGAAAAACGCTGGTTTCCAGCCCGCTGCCTGGGTTGATGAGATGCTCAAAGCCGGCATCGAATCGTTTTACCAGTATGCAGGCGGTACGATCACCGGTGTGTATAACCCGGCTCTGGGAGGTTACCAGGCAATCGAACGACCGGCAGAGCTGATCTTACTCAAGGAAAAGAAAGACAGCGGCAGACTGGTCAAGCGCAACCCGAGCGCATCATTGATCGATCTTGGGGAAGGTGTGGCGTGTGTCGAGTTCCACACCAAGATGAACGTGATGGATGATGACATCCACAACATGATCATCGAAGCTCTGGACCGCATAGACGCAGGCGAGTTTGAAGGCCTGGTCGTTGGAAACGAAGCCGATAACTTCAGCGCGGGGGCGAACCTGTTCATGGTGGTGATGGGCGCCCAAAACGCCATGTGGGACCAGCTAGAGGCAGGTATCAAGAAGGGTCAAGACCTGCACATGCGCATGCGCTATTTCCCCAAACCGGTAGTGGTGGCTCCGGCAGGTTTGGCGCTGGGCGGCGGCACAGAGATGCCCATGCACGCCAGCCGGATTGTTGCTGCGGCTGAGCTATATATCGGCATGGTGGAGTTTGGGGTGGGCGTGATCCCAGCCTGGGGCGGGACTAAGGAAATAATGCGGCGGGTTCTCAATCCACCGATGCGGACGAAGGGCGGGATCGATATCCCCTATCTGCAGCGGGTGTTTGAGCAGATTGGGCTGGCAAAGGTCGCCACCAGCGCCGAGGAAGCGCGCCAGATGGGCATTCTGGGTCCCTGCGATAGGGTGATCATGAACCGTTCGCATCTGCTGGCTGAAGCCAAGCGCGAGGTCTTGCACATGCTGGCAGCGGGCTATGCGCCGCCTATGCCAGAGAAGGTCTACGCTGCCGGGCGAGAAGGGCTGGCAGCCTTGCGCGTGGGCGTTTATATGCTTAAAGAAGGCGGCTATGCCAGCGAGTACGATGCGCATGTTGCTGGCAAGCTGGCGTATGTTCTTGCAGGCGGCGAGCTGAGCAGCCCATCCTGGGTGGATGAGCAGTATATCCTGGATCTGGAGCGCGAGGCGTTCCTCTCGCTAGCCGGAGAGAAGAAAACCCAGGAGCGTATGTGGCATATGCTGCAAACTGGCAAACCGTTGAGGAATTAGGAATCCGATCCTGTTTCGCAGATGTTATCAGGAGATATGACGATGAATAACATGGATCCAAACCGAGATCCCGTAATCGTAGCCGCAGTGCGAACCGCTGTGGGCAAGGCCAAACGCGGTAGCCTTGCAACCACCCGACCAGATGATCTGGCAGCTGCGGTCATTATGGATTTATTGCGCCGGGCAGAAGGGTTGAACCCGGTCGATGTGGATGATGTGATCCTGGGCTGTGCTTTCCCTGAAGGCGAGCAGGGCATGAACATGGCGCGCATGGTTGCCCTGCGGGCAGGTTTGCCCAACTCGGTCCCGGCGGAGACGATCAATCGCTTCTGCTCATCAGGATTGCAGAGCATTGCCCATGCTGCCCAGGCGATCATGGCAGGCATGATCGAGGTGGCGATTGCTGGGGGGACCGAATCGATGAGCATGGTGCCCATGGCGGGGATTAAATTTGCTCCCATGCCGTACCTGGCAGAGAACTCCCCTGAAGCCTTCACCGGTATGGGCCTGACGGCGGAGAATGTAGCGCTCAAGTACGGAATCAGCCGCCAGGATCAAGATGCCTTTGCCCTGCGCAGCAACTTTCGCGCCGTAACTGCGGTAGAGGCGGGACGTTTTGACCCGGAGATCGTCCCGATCAATGTTGAGGTCGTTGAACCGGGTACCAATGGCAAACCCGTGAAGCGCTCGTTCATTTTTGGGCGGGATGAAGGGCCGCGCGCCGATACCAGCTTAGAAGCGCTGTCTAAACTGAAACCGGCTTTTAAAGAAGGCGGTACGGTAACTGCCGGCAACTCATCCCAGATGTCGGACGGCGCGGCGGGCGTATTGGTCATGTCGCGAGCGCGCGCCGAGAGCCTGGGTCTGAAACCGCTGGTGCGTTTTGTGGCATACGCGGTAGGCGGTGTCCCGCCGGAGATCATGGGCATTGGGCCAGTGGTTGCGATTCCCAAGGCACTCAAGCTAGCAGGACTGACCTTGAAGGACATTGGGCTGATTGAGCTCAATGAAGCCTTTGCTGCCCAGAGTTTGGCAGTCATCCGTGAGCTGGGTCTGAACGATGAGATCACCAACGTCAACGGCGGTGCGATCGCAATGGGCCACCCCCTGGGCTGTACTGGTGCAAAGCTGAGTACCCAGCTGATCTACGAAATGAAACGCCGCGGCGTTCGTTATGGCATGGTGTCGATGTGCATCGGCGGTGGTATGGGCGCTGCCGGTATCTTCGAGAACCTGGATTGATCATCCATCTATATGATTGGCCGAAAGTATCTTTTCAAATAAATCACGATAAGTCGGCCAATCACTTAAGCAATTCGCCAGATTGGACTGATATTATATTAAAAACTTTTGTCGATTTGCATAAATCAGGAGAAAAGCTAAATGGCTGAGATTTCTGTCGAACAATTAATCCGAAACCACGAGAAAGCCTTCAAACCAGAGGTGGCTGAAGGCGTGGATGCTGTCATCCAGTATCACCTTACCGGCGAAGAAGGCGGTGATTGGATTATCAACATCCACGACGGCAAGTGCACGGTGACCCCCGGCAACACCGAGAATCCGAAAATGACCATGACTGCAGATGCCAACGATTTTCGGGATGTGCTGCTGGGCAAAGCCAATGGGATGCAGTATTTCATGCAGGGCAAGCTGAAGCTGGCAGGTGATCTAAACCTGGCGATGAAGCTGACCAGTTTCTTCAAAATGGGTTAGCCGTAAAGAATATAATGGGGCTGTTCATTTTGGCGATAGACAGCCCCATTCACTCATTCTAAGACCTGATTTTGAAAGATGTTATATCCCGTGTTTATTTACAGCTCCAGCTCCAATGTTTGAACCACACTTCGAATATATTAATCTTCCCTTTGACGGTTTTCCCTTCGCAACCGGTGGCGACATACTTGTACTTGCCCACATAGACTGAAATTTGATGGTTTCCTGGCGCAAGGTTATATGAGGCGGTGCGCCTGGTGCTAAAAAACGATCTCAAACCCTGGCAGCGCCAGAAATGGTGTATCCCTACTGTCATTGGCGCTCGATTCGTGTGGCGCATGGAAGATATCCTGGATTTGTACGCTGAGCCTTATCAACTTGCCTTTCCAGTGATTTGTTTTGACGAGGTGCCCTATCAAATGGTGAGCGAAACCCAGTTACCTTTGCCAATGCGAAATGGAAAACCAGGGCGTGATGACTTCGAGTATCGCCGGGAAGGTACTTGCAACCTGTTCATGTTTCTGCAACCCCTGGCAGGTTGGCGGCACATCAAAGTCACTGACCAACGCACCAAGCAGGATTTTGCCGGGTGTATGAAGGACCTGGTTGAAATTAATTTTCCAGAAGCCGAAAAGATCCGGGTGGTGTTGGATAACCTCAATAGCCATTCGCCCGCCGCCTTTCACGAGGCCTTTTCGCCTCAGCAAGCTCGTTACCTCACCAGGAAACTGGAGTTTCCCTATACGCCGGAACATAGCAGTTGGTTGAATATGGCTGAAGTTGAAATCTCTGTTCTGACTGAACAATGTTTGGATCGCGGGTTGGCCAGCCAGGCAATCGTCGCCAGTGAAGTTGGGGCGTGGGAATCTGAACGGAACGCTGTCCGAGCAACGATTGATTGGCGTTTCACCATCCCCAATGCCGTGCGTGCAGTTCACGCGCGATAAACTCAAGAAATTGTATCCGGTGGGAGAAGAGTAATGATGACCAAAGTTCCCCCAACGGTTGGCTTTACCGGCAGGCGGGGGATTTGGTAGGAAAAAGCCAAAGCCTAGAAAATGCTTTTCGGGGCAGAATCCCTTCGGGCGGGGGCATCGCCCCCCGCCAGTCCGGTGCAAGCGGTGTTGGGCGGTGGCAGAATTCACAGTTCTTTTTGGGAAGCGATGCTATTCTCATAGTCTGCCTGGTAGGGTTTTGCGTGATTGAATGTTTTTATGTAAGGCCTTCAATAGCCTTGGCGCAAATCTATCCCATAGCCAATAAGAGCCATACACAACGAAGGACTGGAGCAGAGCAACCCCAAAGAGGGAA
>JBFYSV010000053.1:0-26414 GCA_041301185.1 Anaerolineae bacterium | reverse complement strand
CACCATCGGCGGCAACCTGCAGGCGTTCCAGAACACCGGTGGAGTATCCATTATCAGCAACACCATCGATGGCAACCTGCAATGCAAGGAGAACGTCCCACCCCCCACAGGGGGCGGCAATCTCGTCCAGGGCAGCATGGAAGACCAGTGTGAGAACTTTGACGGCGACCCACCCCCAACGCCAACCCCTACACCCACTCCTTCGCCAACCCCAGGACCGACTCCTACCCCCAGTCCCACACCTGACCCGAATGATGACGATTACTACATTTGCGCTACAACCGTAGGGGCAATCACTGTGGACAACCTGCGGGTGCCCAAGAATGCTCAGTGCATCCTGAACGGTACCCAGGTGGAGGGGAATATTAAGGTCGAGTCAAAAGGCTGGTTGTATGCTTACACCGTCCATGTGGACGGTAATATCCAGGCTGAGAACGCTGCCCGGGTGAACGTTTATCCCGGCTCGTTTGTGGGTGGCAGCATCCAGATTGTTCAATCTGGCGCGGCGGATATTCACGGCGTGGATATCAACAGCGACCTGTACTTCGATGACAACGATCTCTTCCTGAACGCCGCTTATAACACCATCGGCGGCAACCTGCAGGCTTTCCAGAACACCGGCGGGGTATCCATTATCAGCAACAACATCGATGGCAACCTGCAGTGCAAGGAAAATCAGCCCGCCCCCACTGGCGGGGGCAATATCGTCCAGGGTAACATGGAAGACCAGTGTGCCAACTTCGCCGGCGACCCGCCGCCAGTTCCGACCCCGGTTGCCCCAATCAACGCCTCGGTTGACCTGCCGTTTAAGTCATTCCTGCCTATGGCGGTGAGATAGGCGAGAGTATCCGCGTGCAGCAGAGCACACAATAAATTCCTTGGGAATTGAATTGCCAGTGCGTAGAATCCATTTGCCCTCTTCTCGCAAACTCAGGAGAAGGGGGCATAAATTTAACCGGCGGATTGCCGTCCGGCTTCCGCTGGCTGGGTTGGCCTTCGATATGGAAAATGATTCAGCCCGGATTAATGGCTGAAGGGCTGATTTTTCTCGTTCAGCTTGAGCATGGCGCGGCGCATCGCCTGCTGGCGCTCGATCTCCCTGAATTTGCTTCCCTTATTGGCAATGGAGATATACACAAGAATAATCAGCACGACCCCTACAAAAATCCCCGTCATAGCCTTTCCCTCCTTATTTTTAGGCCATTAAATATAATTTTACCAGAAAACTTGTTCCAATCAACTACCAATCTGGATAGGTCGGTGGTAAACTCGCTGCTCGAAGCTGACCAACGCTACCTGATGGGTGCAATTTTTATGCCAATCTCACCTCCTGGCGCTCATCGCCTGGAGCAACGCACGCACGGCGATCACCCCCGAGGCGTGGCGGTGGGGTGTGCTTCCCAGCGGGCTGGCGGAGACTACCGTCTCGCTGAGGATATCCAGCCGGTCGCCGCCCTTTTGCTTGGCTTGCAGGTATGCCATGCCCACCCCGAACAAATAGCCCATATCCACCCCACCGAAAGGCTTTTGACCTGCCTCCCCTTTTGCCAGGCTGGCTTCGACCTGCTCCCACTCCGCCAGAGCTGCCATCAGCCCTTTGAGCACCTCGCCGGAGCTCGCAGAACCTTCGCCTGCGCTCTCTTCCTGTTTCCGCAGGTAGCTCTGCACCACCGGCAGCAGGTCATCCAACTCGATCTGGCGCTGGCGGAACTGCGCCGCCAGCAATCCAAGCCCGCGGGCATAGACCTGCGCCGAGCCGTTTTGCGTGCGCTCCCGCAATAGCCCGGCAGCGTGATCCATGGCATCCGCCAGGGGGGCGCCTTGCTTCTCTTGCCCCGCCCGGGCTGCCAGTTGGAAGATCTCCACCATATGGTCGCCGTGGTTATGGTTGAGCTCATCCATCTGGTTCAGCTCAGCCCGACGCTCATCCAGCGCTTCACCCACCGCGCTGAAGATCGCTTGCAGTCTTGCCGGTAATTCGCCCATGCAAATATCCTTACACAGATCATTAACCGCCAAGGCGCAAAGAACGCTTAGGGTAGACCCTTAGCGAACTTTGCGCCTTGGCGGGGATATATTTTCTAATCCTCATTCACCCGTGCTGACCGGAATGGCTTCCAGCTTATCCAGCAAGCCTGAAATGACATCAAAGCCGCCCTGCCAGAAATCGGCGCTGGTGATATCAATGCCGGCTTCTGCCAGGACACGCGCCGGCGCTTCCGAGCCTCCTGCAGACAGGATCTTCAGGTAGCGCGGCTTGAAGGCATCGCCTTCAGCCTTGTACTGCTGGTACAGGGAGAGCACCAAAAGCTGCCCAAACGTGTAAGCGTACACGTAAAACGGCACCTGGTAAATATGCGGGATAGAGACCCACTCCCAGCGGAACTCGTCCTTCAGCTCAACCGCATCGCCAAACTGCTGGCTCAGGTTTTCCATGTAGGCCGCTGCCAGTTCGTCCACCGTGGCGCCATCCTTGATCATCTGATGCGCCTGGCGCTCGAACAGGGCAAAGAATGCCTGGCGCATGATTGTGGCGTAGTCGTTATCCACCTGGTGGAAGAGCAGGTCACGGCGCACGTTTTCGTCGCTCTCCTTTGCCAGGAGCTGGTCGATCAGCATCATTTCACCGAATGTGGAGGCCGTCTCTGCCAGGGGCAGGCAGGCGTGGAAGGTGAACAGGCTGTGATGAGAAGCCAGCATGGAGTGAATGGCGTGCCCTAGCTCGTGCGCCATGGTAGCCACGTCGTCCGGGCGACCCTGGTAGTTGAGCAGCACCCACGGGGTGAGGTCCGGAGCGGTGCTGGCGCAGAACGCTCCGCTCATCTTGCCCTTGCGTACCTCGCTATCCAGGTGGTTCTCATCAAACACACGCTGCGCCAGGCTGGCAACGTTGGCATCGAACTGCTGGAAAGAGTCCAGCACCATCTCGGCTGCCTGTGCGTAATCGTAGCGCTTCTCAGACTTAGCCACCGGTGCGTAGACATCGTAGCGGCGGATGCGCTCCACCCCCAACCAGCGCGCTTTCAGGCGAAAATAGCGCTGGAAGACCGTCGCGTTGCGCTGGCAGACCTCCAGCAGGGTATCCACCACCGGGTCGGGGATATCATTGATCAGGTTGCGGGCAGAGATCGGGCTGGTAAACTTGCGCAGGTCAACCTGCTCATTAGCCCAATCCCGCACCAGAGTCTGGTACATCTGCCCCAGGATCGGCCCGTCATTCCCATACACACGGTAAAGCTCCTGGTAGGCGCGGGCGCGCAGGTCGGGATCGTGGTGGCGGGCATACACCATCAGCTCGCCGCGAGTCAGCTCCTGGACCTCACCCTCCACCTCCACCTTGAAGACGTAGCGGTTGGTGATCGAGTCGTACAGGCTATGCAATGCACTGACACCGGTCACATCCTTAATATTGACGATCTTTTCTTCCGCCTCGCTGAGGGTGTGCGGCTTGAAATGGCGCATCTCTTCCAGCCAGTAGCGGTAATCGCCGGCCTCGGCCATCAGGCGCGCCGCCGCTGCTTCGTCCAGATCCTTCCACCACAGGCTGAAAAACAGCACCCGGTTCTGGATATGCGCCATGGACTGCTCCACACGTCCCAAAAACGCCAGGGCAGCCTGATCCTGGGTATCCTCCGTAAAAGATAGCTCGGCAAAGTTGTGGATGCGGTATACCTGGTGCATGATCGCTTCAAGCTGGCTCACCACCTCTAAAAAATCGGGGACGAGTATCTCAGGCGAAAGCTGGGCGCGGCGGGTTTCAAAAGCGCTCACCTGGGCATCCAGCTCATCGAATGCGGCTGCCATCTGCGGCGACTCGGAGGCTGGAAACAGGTCTGCCAGGCTCCAGCGGGATAAAGTATAGGGTAAAGTCATGGTGTGATCCTTTTCTGAAAAAATTGTGTCGTAGATTATACTTGCCGGGGGACTTAAAGGTTGAAACGGACGTGCATGATCTCGCCATCTTGCACCAGGTATTCCTTGCCCTCCAGGCGCAGCTTGCCCTTAGACCGGGCCTCTGCCAGCCCGCCCAAAGCCAGCAACTCTTCATAAGCGATCACCTCGGCGCGAATGAAGCCTTTTTGCAAGTCGCTATGGATGGCGCCTGCCGCTTCATAGGCAGTTGCACCTCGCTGCACCGTCCAGGCGCGCACCTCGTCCTCGCCTACGGTGAAAAATGACTGCAATCCGAGCAGGTCGTACGACAGGCGGATCACCTTGTCCAGCCCGGGCTCATCAATGCCATACTCCAGCATAAACAGGCTGGCTTCCTCCGGGGATAGCTGGACGATTTCCATCTCCAGACGACCCTGTAACAGGGCGACGCTGCAGCGCCGGTACGGGCAGGTGACCTGGGGAGGGGTCTGACCTTCGGAGATATTCAGCAGGAGCAGGATCGGTTTGCGGGTGAGGAAACCAAAGCCTGAGAGCATCTTCTCCTCTTCAGCGCTCAAATCGACTTGGCGCAGGGGTATTTCCTGCAATAGAGCTGCCTGCAGCTTGTCAAAAAGTTCGCTCTCGCGCTTCACCAGGGATTTTTCTCGACCGCCGCCTTTATTCAGCTCCCCAACCAGGCGCTCTAGCTTGCGCTCCACCGAGATCAGGTCTTGAAGCAGCAGCTCAGTATCCAGAATAGAGAGGTCGCGGCAAGGATCAACGTCACCCAGGGGATGGGGTATTTCGGGATTTTCAAAGCAGCGCACTACCTCCAGAAAACCATCCATCTGGGAGAGCTGGTTGAGCAGGGCGCCGGAGAAGCCGCTCTTACTGGCGCCGGCTTCAAGCCCGGCGATGTCGGCATAGGTCACTTTGGTGTAGGTGGTCTTACGAGGGTTGAACATCGCCTCCAGGCGTTTCACGCGCGGATCGGGCACATCTACCACGGCGGTGTGCACTTCAAAGCGACCCCCACTCACCGCGATCGGGCGATCGCCTCGGGTGAGGGCGTTGAATACGGTGGTTTTACCTGCTTGGGGTAATCCAATAATTCCCAGGCGCACTGTTTTCTTTCTCCTCTGTTCGTGATCGCATTCATTTAACCGCAGACAGCGACTCGCTACCGCTGGTCACTCTTTAGACCAAAATCTTGACCGTGAACAGTTATTTCGATATACTTAGATCTACAAACCAAGCAGCCGGAGTGGCGGAACAGGCAGACGCGCACGACTCAAAATCGTGTTCCCTCGGGAGTGTGGGTTCGATTCCCACCTTCGGCACCTGGCGATTATAACACGCTGCATATCCTGCCCTGCCTCCCTGCAGGGCAGTTTGTTTTTGTGGGGGTTCCACTGGCGCGTCCGGGATACCAGCATCTTATGGCTGGAGGACATGAGCGCTAGCAACTGCAAAGAACGGGGATGCTATAATAGAAGCAGCGAGGATCTCGCCCCGCTGATTATCCAATCCCTGTAACCTGGTTCGCTGGAGAATATCGCATGCCCTCCCTCAACAATATCCTGGCTGTGATCCTGGGCGGCGGCGTTGGCAAGCGGCTTTACCCGCTGACCAAGCAACGCGCCAAGCCGGCTGTGCCCATCGCCGGCAAGTACCGCTTGATCGATGTCCCCATCAGCAACTGTATCAACTCGGATATTAACCATATCGCTGTCCTGACTCAATTCAACTCTGTCTCGCTGCACCGCCATATTACCCAAACCTATACTTTTGATGATTTCCATCGCGGTTGGGTGCAGATCCTGGCGGCTGAGCAAACCCCGCGCAGCACCGACTGGTACCAGGGCACCGCCGACGCAGTGCGCAAGCAGCTTTTTGAGATCCGCGCCACCCACGCCGACTATGTGCTCATCCTGGCGGGCGACCATCTCTACCGCATGGATTACGCCACCTTGGCAGAATTCCATTGGGAGAAAGGCGCTGATATCACCGTCGCCGTGCAGCCAGTTGCGGCAAGCGAGTCTTTTCGCTTTGGCTTGCTCAAGCGCAACCCAGATTTCCGGATTGCCTCCTTTGTTGAGAAGCCGCGTGACCCCGACATCCTGGCTCAATTCGTCAGCCGGGATGACCCGGAGCGCCCTTACCTGGGCTCGATGGGGATTTATATTTTCAATACGGAAGTGCTGATCGACTTGCTGGAAAACTCAGCCGCGGAGGATTTCGGCGGGCAGATCATCCCCAGTGCAATCCACAGCCACAACGTGATCGGCTTTGATTTCGACGGCTATTGGGAGGACATCGGGACTATCCGCTCCTTCTACGAAACCAACCTGCGCCTGGCACACCCGCAAGCGCCGTTCAATTTCTACGACCCGGAGCGCCCGATCTACACTCGCCCGCGCTACCTGCCAGGCTCGGTCATCGATGGCGCCACCCTGAACAATGTGTTGATGACCGATGGGTGCCAGATCCATGATGCCGAGATCAGCAACTCGCTGATCGGCTTGCGCAGCCAGATCGCCGACGGCGTGCGCATGCACAATACGATCTTGATGGGCGCTGACTATTACGACACGCCCGGCGCTCCCCTGCCGGGCGGGCTCCCGATCGGCGTGGGAGCAAACTGCGAGATCGAGGGAGCAATCATCGACAAAAATGTGCGCATCGGCGAAGGTGTGGTTATCAAGCCTTTCCCGCGCGGCACGGAGATCGATAGCGGTAACTGGGTGGTTCAGGATGGCATCGTCGTGATCCCCAAGAGCGCCATCCTGTACCCGGGCACGTATATTGGCCCCGAGTAAGTGAATATATCGCTGCCGCCAGCCTGTCTGTTGACAGGCTGGCGGCAGCATACCAGCACATTTAGCTTACTATCTCCACCGTCTGGGTATAAACCTCAAACTGCGGCGGGTTCTCGAAGTGTTTCTTTACGGCGCACATCTCAGCCGATCGTACCAGGGCGGGTAAATATTTCTCCGGGAATGTCGGCGGCACCTGGATCTCCAGGTCTATCTTGCCAACCATACCAGTCAGCATATTGCTGTGCATGCGCTGGACGATGCGGATACCCTCAGTGGGTAGGCCGCGCTGCTGGCAGAAGCCGAGCACGTAGATGCCGGCACAGGTGCCGATTGATGCAAGGAAGGTCGCAAAAGGGGTCGGCGCGCTGGCAACCGGTGGCTGGTCGGTTTGGACCGTAAACGGACCAAAATGGGCGTCCACTCGCGCCCCGCCGGGAAAGTCAATTACCATCTCCATAACGTAAATTTCTCCTTATATAACTGGTTGACCATGTCTTACACGGTTTACTGTCACAGTCGTTTAGATGCAGAAGCAGAGCAGAGGTTACATTAAACGAAAACTACCCCGGCGATTTATAACGCAGCCCGGGGTAGTTTTCTTAGGGGAACTTCAAGGAGGGTTAATCCCCAGGAACCGGCAGGAGTGATTCTTGCGGGCGGTGATACCAGAAGAAATACCAATATAAAAAGACCGAGATGGTGTACAGCACGATGGTGCCTAGGTAAGGAAGCCCAAAACCATAATTCACCTGTAGCCAGCCGCTGATCATCGGGCTGAATGCCCAGCCGAAATTCCAGGACATGCTCACCAGGCTGGCTACCGTAGCCCGTGCAGTTGGCTCGACCTGCTCCATGACAAAAGTCTGGTAGACCGGCCCGCTCATGTTCATCAGCGCCAGGCGAATATAATAGGCTGCAGCGCTCATCCAGAACCAGGGAGCATAGCCCAAAATAATCAGGAAGGGGATCGATAGCCCCTGGGTGATCACTACCAACTGGATCTTCCCGATGCGATCCGCCAAGGGCGGGGCGATCAACAAACCGATGCCCATTGCCAGCGAGCCCCAGGCAAACAACGCACCAATGACCGGGTCCGGCTGGTTGTGAACCACGCGGAAAAACACGTTCATAAATGGCATGATCAAGCCCGCGCCGATGGAGGTGAGCAGCATCGGCAGGATGAGCTTGGTCAGCAGACCCGGGTTCTTATAAGCGTACGACAACGGCGCAAACACAGTCCGCTCAGAACGATCCAGGCGATGAGAGCGCAGGAAAATCAAGGGGATGACACCGATCCCTGCCACAATTGCAATCACCAGCAAAGCCCCAGCATAAGCTACGCTGCTGGTGGGGGAGACAACCCTGATCTGCGATACCCAGGTGGGCAGGTAACCGCCAATCCAGTTACCGACCGATGCCATTGCCATTTGAATACCCGAGCCGAAGCTGAATAAATAAGTACGCTCGCTCTCCCCGCTATTCTCCATCAAGAAAGGCGCCATCGTCACCGCTGCCAGGCTCTGTGCCAGCCCTGAGACTACGTTCATGGCGTAAAATACGCCCTGCGAAGGCCACAGCACCATAGCAAAGATAGATAGGCTGATCAGAACACCGGATATAACCAGGGAGGCTTTCCTGCCCAACAGGTCTGCCAGATAACCCATTGGCAAAGCTGCCAAGAGCGCGGTCAGGCTGCTGATGGTGATCAAGCTGCCTAACAGGGCTTCGTCGAAGCCCAGGCTGAGTACATAAAAATTGAAAAGCAGGCGAAACACACCCATCGCGGCCCCGGTAATCACCACGCTCAACAGGTAGAGACGGGCGTTGGGCTGAAACTCCTTGATCCGGGAGCTATACTCGCCGGTCAGGTTCCGCATCGATGTGATCACGTTCAATTTCGATCTCTATGCCTCTTTATCCTCGGTAGAACCACGCTTGACGTAATTCTCCAGGTTATCAAAAGCAGTCTTAAGCGCCTCGCTGCGGCAGGTATAGCTTTTTTCGTCGCTGGCATCCAGTATCACGTGCACCAGACCCGCCAGGCGCAGAACGCTGAGGTGGTGGGTCACGGTTGGGGCGCGTAATCGCAGCTTGCGTGAAAGCTGGGCGGGTGTCAGGGCATTCTGGCTCAGGTAGTTCAAGATGCGCAGGCGAGTAGGGTCCGCCAGCGCTTTGAGCACTCGCAGCAGGGCATCTGGCACCGGTTCTCCTGGCACCAGGGACATATCGGCAGGGCGCGCTCCAAACATATAGACCAGCTTTCCCGAGCCAATATTAGGATAGACAATTAAGGGTGTATTCCAATAACCAGGCACCAGGATCAACTCACTGACCAACAGTGGTTCATCAATATGGATACCTTGGGATAGTTCGGCGAGCAGGTCAGGGAGGGGCATGCGTTCTGCCATCTCTTGCGCCTGAGCCAGGGATTCCTGCAATACCGGGGCAATCCGTTTTTCCTCCTCAGCAAAGTATTCCTGGTAATAGTTCTGCATGGCAGACAGGAACAATTCTCCCATCTCTGCGGGGCGCGCCAGCCAGTCCAGATAAACGGGCAGATCCTTGATCTTATCCGTTTTCTTGTGCTGGACCAGAAGTGCCCGGATGACATCCAGATCTTCATTGTCCCACTTGCGCCGCTCCACTACCCGGTGTAGCATCTCAACCATATCAGCAGGTGTCTCGTGGGGATTGTTCATCTCCAATGGGCGTTGAGCTGGCGGAATCTGGCGCAGCGCCCAGAGGGCAGTGGAAGCATCCTTAGGTGCAGGCAGCGAATAGATCCAGTGCATTGGCACCCATAAGAAGCTTTGGATATCTTCCAGCAATTTCCGCTCTGCGGCAGGCAAGCGCGAGCGTACCCCGGCAGCCCAGGAAGGACGCAAGCCAAATTGGTCCGGGTGGAACAGCACCTCCAGGCTCATGAAGAAATCATACGCTGTGCCGATATCCCAAACTAGCCTGGGATACTCCTTTAGCACAGAGATCTTGGGATCTAATTCTGAGCCGGTGGGTAGGGCGCTCATACGCACTCCTGGGTCAAATCTGCCGGCTGTGCAATAGCGCTGCTATCCTTCAGCCTTTGTCCAAAACTGATCATGAAATTACCTAACTGGAGAAGGAGTTGATCGGACCACCTGGGTCTGCCAGCTTTTGTCTGCCTCTCAACCCGTGTCGCCTCAATCAGCCGGGAATGATATTCATGAGCAAAACTATGATCACGCTCGTTCATGTCAGACCTCCTCTTGGCGCTCAATGCCATTAGCCATTCATCTAACTAGACCAACATCTATATTAGACATATATCTAATTAGATAATAGCCTAAAAACTCTCGCTTGTCAAGTACTTTCGACAAAATTAGGCCACGAAAGCAGCCTATATATGGGGTTGTCTAGATAACCAAGATGAGCGTCTTCAACTCCCAGACTGTGGATAACCCGCGGAAAACTGTGGATAAGTGCCTTGTTTTGGGGAAAACTCGCACTTTTGTGCGAATTATCGCTACTCCTGTACCCCCTATATATGGGGGTATCTTTGAGCCCACCCCCAAATAACCTTTTTCGCTGTTTTTGTGGTTTTTCAGTTCCCGTTTCCTCCTTATTATCCCATTTGCTGCTGGGGATAATCTGGATTAACAAACACCGCCTATCTGGGTGACACAGAACCCCTATCCCTGCATCTATGGTTTTTTAGTGGCCTCGATTCTCTTATCCACATATCCCCAGCCTCTACTACGATGACTATAATAAAGATTAAGTAAGATATGATTCATTTCTCTAATAAGGCAAACAGGGCAGTTGCCCCTCTAATGAAAGTACTTAGCGATCAAAGCTGAGAGATCAGCTTGAGTATGCTGTTCAAGAACAGCAAAGAAATCATTGCCCGTTGCGATCTGGTTTTTTGTCTGGTCGACGTAATCCTTTAGAAAGTTAAAGAAAATATCTTCTCCAATTTCCAGGCGCAGCTCCTCCAGGAAAACCGCCCCATTCAGGTAGATTGCGTCCCGATAAGCACGATATCCTTCTGGGTTGTAAATTGTCCCGTCAACCCAGCCGCGTGGGTCGTAATAGTTCACCCGGAAAGCCCACCACCAATCCAGCGCATCAGGATAGAGATGCTCGTAGAAGATGCGTTCCTGGTAGGTGCAGAGTGCCTCGTCCAACCAGGGTTCGAGCGCCTGATCATTGCCCACCATTGCATAAAACCACTGGTGAGCCGTTTCATGGGCGGCGATTGTGATTAAGTATTCATCCGGTCTCCCCTGGTAGAGGTTATAAAATCCGTTGCTCAGGAAATATAACCCGTCGTATTCCATGCCGTCCAGAAAATCGGCCTCCACAACCGAGAGAAGCTGGCGAGGGTAAGGTGCATACAGATCACTGTACAGTTCCAAAGCTTCAGCGGTAGTGCGCAGAGTCGCTTCGCCAGCAGTTGTATGGTCGGGGAAGGCGTAGCTTAAGATGGTGGTATCCCCCACGGTCGTTGAAAAGACCTGGTACATATGGCTGGCAGACCAGGCGAAATTGCGTGCCGCCTGGTGCTGGTAATGATGCCAATCGCCTTCTATCCTGGCGGGCGCACTGGCAGCAATATGCATATCTTGCCCTGTATCGCTCAAACTCAGGCTTACTTCAAAATCCGCCAGCTCATACACCTGGTGCTCGCCGAAGAAACCTGCCTGGTGGGCTTGCCAGCCTTCTCCCGGTAGATAGGGTGGGATGAAAGGGTACCAATCCACCAGGTTCACCTGGCGGGCTGTGTATCCGAATGGGATGGGCCTCACCGCGGCGGAGGGTGTCGGTGAAGGCAGGTTCAGCTCGTAGGAGAGTGAGAAGCTGATCGAAGCGCCAGGAGCGAGTGGTTCAGGTAAGCTCACCCGGATCTGACCGGTCTCTATGGTGTAATTTATCGCTTGTTGACCATCCTGACCGGTAAAACTCTTTAAATTAAACACCCCTGGATAGTAAAGTGGATCGACCATTAAGAGCAGTTCCGGCAAAGGCTGCTCCTGGCGATTGGTATAGTGGATCACCTCATCCACCACCAGGTAATGATGTGCATAGTTCAGCACCGCGGTCAGCTGGTAGCGGGTGCGGGGCAGGGCATCGGTTTGGCTACCGCCGGGGGTAGCTTCAGCCGTTGGTGGAGGGACCGGTGATGGATTTGTCTCCGGGGTGGCAGCCTGTGTCGCAGGAAGTGTGGCAGTTACAGCCGTCTCCGGGGTAATGGCAGTTCCCGGGAACCCAATTTCTAACTCGGGAACTGGCTCAGAACAGGCTGCTGGCAATACACCCAGCAGAACTATAGATATCAAAATGGCAACTAGGCGAGTAAAAGAGCGCATTGCTTCAGGATTGTCAGGCAAGTTGAGCCAGCCGCCGGCAGGCCTCAAATAATGTTTCATCTTTTTTAGCGAAGTTCAGCCGGATGTAGTGATGGATAGGCTCGTGGAAAAAGCTCGAGCCAGGCACACCGGCAACACCGGTCTTCTCCACCAGCCAGGTGCAAAAAGAAAGGTCGTCTTCGAATCCAAATCGTGAGATATCTGCCAGCACAAAGTAAGCGCCCTGAGGTTCGCTGAACGCCAGGCCTGCCTGCTGAAGACCTTGCAAGAAGATATCTCGCCGGCGGGTGTACCCAGCTTGCAAATCGTGATAATAGCTATCTGGGAAAGCCAAAGCTGTGGCGGCCGCTTCTTGTAATGGAGCAGCCGCACACAGGGTCAGGTAATCGTGGACTTTTCGCACTCCGGCGGTAAGCTGGGGAGAGGCAATCACGTAACCCAGCCGCCAGCCGGTGATGGCATACGTCTTTGAAAGCGAGCCGCAGGAAAGGGTGCGCTCGAACATACCCGGCAGGCTGGCAAGATAGGTGTGGAAATTAGGCGGGTAGACGATATGCTCGTACACCTCGTCGGTGATCACCAGGGTGTCGAACTCCTGTGCCAGGTCTGCAATTATTTGGAGCTCCTGTGGGGTGAAGACCTTGCCGCACGGGTTAGACGGATTGCACAGGATCAGCGCTTTGGGATGTTGCTGGAATGCCCGGCGCAATTCTGCCGGGTCAAAGTTGAACTGTGGCGGGTGCAGCGTGACGAAAACCGGTTCTGCCCCGCACATGGCAATATCTGGCTCGTAGGTCTCGTAAAACGGCGAGAACACAATTACCCGGTCGCCGGGGTTACATACCGATAGCATCGCAGCCAACATGGCCTCGGTGCCTCCGCAGGTCACCGTGATATGCGCATCGGGGTCGATCTCTAAACCCATCCAGCGGGATTGTTTGGCTGCCAACGCCTGGCGGATATGAGTTGATCCCCAGGGTATGGCATACTGGTTATAGCCTGCCCGCAAGGCGCGCTCGGCAGCTGCCAGCAATTCGTCTGGCGGGTTAAAATCCGGAAAACCCGATGCCAGGTTAATGGCGCCGCTGCGCCTTGCCAGGAGGGTCATCTGGTTGATGACCGAGTCGGTAAAATACGTCAATCGGTGGGCGGACTGGGGCATATCAGACAGCCATCTCCTCGCGCACGCGCTGGTAAAGGGCCTCTGCTTTCAGCTCGCTGAGTGTATAGCAAGGGGCATCCAGGTGCTCTGCCAGGGTTTGGGCTAATCCCTGGTCGAAGGCGGCGTGCTCCATATTGATCACCACACTGCGGATCTCGTCTTCTGCGATCTGCTCGGCGATGCGGTGAGATTCTTCTTGGGGCGGTATGGAGCTCATCGAAACATTTCCAGCGCCGTCGGTGAGCAAGATAATCAAGGGCATCACATCAGGATGGACAACGCGCTCTTTCTGCACAATCTGGTGGGCTAAAAAGAGACCCGCCGAGAGAGGTGTTTTCCCGCCTACCGGGATATCTGCCAGGGCGCGCTGCGCTAGCTGGATGGAGTTGGTGGGAGTCAAGACCAGTGTAGCACGGTCTTTCTGGAACACCACCAGCCCAACCCGATCGCGGCGCTGGTAAGCGTCCGTCAGCAGGGAGAGAATCGCTCCTTTGGTAGCGGTCATCCGCTCGGCAACCGCCATCGACCAGGAGGCGTCCACCACGAAGAGCACCAGGTTGGCTGTCTTCTTGACGCGCACTTTCCTTTGGTAATCACTGGAGCGGATGGCAAACGCAACCCGCTTGCGCATCTCGCTGCGTTGGGTCTGAAAAGGCGCGGCTGCCCGTAAGGTGGCGTCAAAGGCCAGGTCATCTGCCTTACCTGGCGAGGGGCGAGCCTGGATATAGCGCCCGCGTTTTCGGTCTGTGCGACTGCGAGAACGCCGCCCGCTGTGGCGGCGAGTCATCCGGTCGAGGGGATTTTCGATCTTGCGCGGGATAAAAGATTGGCCGATTTTGACCTTTTCGCCCCCTTCCCACCAGTTGGCAGTCCCGGTATCAAATACTTTTTGGGAGGAAGGCTCAGACAGTTGCTGGCTAGAGGCCTCTTCCTGTATCTCTTGACTTACCGCTTTTTTTTTTCGTGACCTTCAGCCTGCTGCTCATCGGGCAGCATTTCCGGCTCGCCGGCGCCGGCGTTTGCCCCTTGCAGCTGCTCGATGCGCTCTTGCAGGTCCTCCATGCTGATTTCAGCCTGGTGGAAGGGGCCGCGCTTGATTCGGTGCGGCAGGGCAAGCTCGGCAGCCAGGGCGATATCCCGATCCGTGATGGATGAACGCCCCTCGAAAGCGGCGTGCGCCCGGGCGGTTTTCAGGATGACCAGGTCGGCGCGGTGACCGTCTACGTTCAGCGATGCGCTCAAGGCAGCAATCGATAACAAGTCCCGGCGGGTGTATTGAACCTGGTCAACCAGGGTACGGGCACGCTCAATATTGTGGGAGAGATCATCTTCTTTCGGTAGCCATTGCTGGCGGAAGTCGTCCGATGCGCTCTCGTAAGCCAGGTTGCGTTCGATGATCAGCACGCGCTCCCTGGCGTCCCGAATACCATGAATTTCTACGGATAAGGCAAACCGGTCTAGCAGCTGGGGACGCAGGTCGCCCTCTTCGGGGTTCATGGTGCCCACCAGGATGAACCGCGCCGGGTGAGAAAACGAAATTCCCTCCCGCTCAACGATGTTCATTCCCATTGCGGCTGAATCAAGCAGCAGGTCGACCACGTGGTCATCCAGTAGATTAACTTCATCGATATAGAGAAGCCCGCGGTTGGCGGCTGCCAGAACACCCGGCTCAAAATGGCGCTCGCCCTTTTGAATCGCCTTTTCGATATCCAGCGTGCCGACCACGCGATCTTCAGTGGCAGAGACCGGTAAATTGACAAAGGGTGTGGTGCGTAGCTCTACCGGGAGAGATTCGCCCCGGCTGACTCGCTCCCTGCATTCTGTGCACCAGGTTGTGGGACGGTCGGGGTCGCACCCGAACCGGCAGTCGCTGACTACTGCCACGCTTGGCAGCAGAGCAGCCAGGGCGCGCGCTGCGGTAGACTTGGCAGTTCCGCGCTCGCCGCGGATGAGCACGCCCCCGATACGCGGGTCAACAGCATTCAGAACCAGGGCGCGCTTCATGCGCTCTTGCCCGACAATCGCAGTAAATGGGTAAATTGGCGGCATTTTGTCCCTCGCCTGCCCATTATAATCCAGTCTCAATCTTTTCACAAAGGTTGCCAACTTTGTCTATCCGCTTTATAATGTACGTCATATCTCAATCGGAACCTGGAGTAAGTATATTTTATGGATCAAAACGACGTCCTCAATGGGCAGGGGGAGGCGCCCGAAATCAAGCCGGTTGCTGGAGATCAAACTGAGACCAAGGGGACCCCGGAAGGTGCTTTACCAGAAGCCGCTTCAATGGAGAGTCTCCTGGAAGCAGAAGGTCTGGGTCTGGATTTTCCCAAGCAAGGTGAAATTCGTACAGGCGTGATCGCTACCCTCGGCGAGAATGAAATTCTGGTCAGCGTTGGTACGAAGTCAGAAGGCGTGATCTCTGGCAGGGAACTGGAACAGATCCCTGCCGAGGAGCGGAGCGCATTCACGGTGGGATTAGAAATCCCCGTGTATGTGCTCACCCCCGAAGATACCAATGGCAATGTAGTCCTTTCGTATGTCCGTGCACGCGAAGAGAAGGATTGGGAAGACGCGGAAGAGTTGCTGTCATCTTCAGCCGGTTTCGACAGCCAGATCATTGGATTCAACAAGGGTGGGCTGCTGGTCCCTCTGGGGCGTCTGCGTGGTTTTGTACCTGCGTCGCAAATCAGCCTGGTAAGGCGCTCGACCATCTCTGGCGATACACCTGATCAGCGTTGGGGCAGGATGGTGGGCGAGGCGATTAAGGTGCGCGTCATTGAAGTCGACCGTGAGCGGCGCCGGTTGATCCTGTCTGAAAGAGCTGCCCTGCAAGAGACCCGCGAGACCCTCAAGGATCGGCTGCTGGATGAGTTGAAGGAAGGCGATGTACGTAAAGGTCGGGTGACCAGCGTGGCGGATTTTGGGGCATTCGTCAATATCGATGGTGCCGATGGCCTGGTCCACCTGTCTGAGATCTCCTGGGAACGTATCCAGCATCCCAACGAAGTGCTCAGCGTCGGTCAGGAAGTTGAAGTCAAAGTCATCAGTGTGGACCGAGATCGCAAGCGGATCGGCTTGTCACTGCGCCAGTTACAGCCAGATCCCTGGATGAAACAGGTTGGTCACTTGAAAGAAGGCCAGCTGATCGAGGCGAAGATCACTCACCTGACTAAGTTTGGCGCGTTTGCCCGTTTGGATGATGACCTGGAAGGTTTGATTCACGTCTCTGAGTTGAGCGAGCATCGCATTGCCCATCCTAAAGAGGTGGTCAAAGAAGGTGATCAGGTTACCCTGCGCGTGATCAAGATCGATCCGGAGCGCCGGCGTATTGGGTTGAGCCTGCGCAAAGTAGACTCCGCGGCTTACTCAGACCTGGACTGGAAGATGGTCATGGCGGAAGAGGTGGAAGAGGCGCAGGAAGCTATCGAGAGCACAGAATCCCCAGTCGAACCGGAGAAACCCACCCAAGAAGACGCACTAGTGGTTGAGGTCGCTGAAGATACTCAAGAGACAGAAGGCGCTGAAGAGACTGAGGTGGCTGAAGTGACTGAGGTGGCTGAAGCAATCGTAGCTGAAGATCAATCTGAAGAGCAGGCTGAAGAAGACGATGAAGAGCCTGTTCCAGACGAGAGCGAAGTAACCGCAGATTAGTCCGGCGCAACACAAGGTTAGCATCGAGCGCACCTGAAAAGGTGCGCTTTTCATACATAAGAATACTATTAACCTTGCCTCTTGGCCTTCCAAAATTACAATCAGGGAGAGTAAACTCTGGTAGAATCCAATTGGACAAAAAGTCTCATAATCAAGGTGTTTGATCGTTAGAGAAACAACTCGTCGTTATTTATCAGGAGGTATGCCTTGGCTGGCATGGAACGTTTTACACAGCGGGCGCGCAGGGTGCTGAGCCTGGCCCACCAGGAAGCTGAACGAATGCGCCATAATTACATTGGAACAGAACACCTGCTCCTGGGTTTGATCCGCGAGGAGGGTGGGGTTGCCGGCCGTGTGTTGCGAGAACTTGGCCTGGAAGCTGAACGCGTCCAGGAAATGGTAGAGCGCATGACCGGCACTGGTCAGTACCGGGGCGGCAAGCTCGATCTGTCGCCAGGTACACAACAGGTATTGGAATACGCAGTTGAAGAGGCCCGACGCATGGGCCATCATTATATTGGTACAGAACATCTCCTCTTGGGTCTGGTACGTTATGGAGAAGGCGTAGCGTTGGATGTGCTGCGCAAGATGGGCGTCACCCCGGAGCAGATCCGCAGGCAGACGCGGCGTGTGCTCCAGGAGAGCAGCGCCTCCAAGCGCACCAGCACTCCTGCAGCAGAGCAGAAATCCACCCGCCAGGAGACCCAGAAAGCAAAAACTCCCATGGTGGACCAGTTGGCGACAGATCTGTCCACGCTGGCAGAGGAGGGCAAGCTCGATCCGGTGATCGGTCGCCAGATGGAGATCGAGCGAGTGATCCAGATCCTGGCTCGCCGCACCAAGAACAACCCGGCCCTGATTGGGGAGCCGGGGGTAGGAAAAACAGCCATTGTGGAAGGTCTGGCGCAGCGCATTGTCGATGCCGATGTGCCCGCCCCGCTGCTTGGTAAGCGCGTCTTGCAGCTCGATGTTGGCTCTCTGGTCGCTGGCACAATGTACCGCGGGCAGTTTGAAGAGCGCCTCAAGCGGGTGATCGACGAGCTTAAAGCATCTGGGGCGATCCTGTTCATCGATGAAGTCCATATGCTGGTTGGGGCCGGCGCAGCTGGTTCTTCGGTGGACGCTGCCAATATCCTCAAGCCGGCGCTTTCGCGCGGCGAGCTGCAGGTGATCGGCGCGACCACCATGGACGAGTACCGCAAGCATATCGAGAGCGACGCCGCCCTGGAGCGGCGCTTCCAGCCGATAATGGTGGAAGAGCCTTCGGAAGAAGAAACTATCGAGATCTTGCGCGGCATTCGCGGCGCCTACGAAGAGCACCACCGGCTGACGATCGCCGATGAAGCCCTGGACGCCGCAGTCCACCTGTCTGCCCGTTACGTCACCGAGCGCTTCCTGCCGGATAAAGCCATCGATTTGATTGATGAGTCCTCGTCCCGGGTGCGAATGTATAAGAGCGACGCAGCCCAAACCGCCAAAGAGCTGATGAAGCAGCTGCGGGAGGTGCGCCAGAATCATGCCCTGGCACTGGAAGATAACCGTTATGACGACGCCCAGGATTTCCTGGAGCGCCAGGAAGCCCTCGAGCGCCAGCTCGAGCGCCTGCGCACCGGCTGGGACCGGGCCAACAGCCCGGTGGTATCAGCTAACGACATCGCCGAGGTCGTTTCGATGTGGACCGGCGTGCCGGTGATGCAGATAGCCCAGGAAGAGTCGCAGCGCCTCTTGCAGATGGAAGACGAGATGCGCAAGCTGATCATTGGTCAGGATGAAGCTATCCAGGCGATCTCCAAAGCAGTCCGCCGGGCGCGCGCCGGCTTGAAAGACCCGCGCCGTCCGATTGGCTCGTTCATCTTCCTTGGCCCCACGGGGGTGGGCAAGACTGAGCTGACCAAAGCCATGGCGCGTTTCTTGTTCGGCAGCGAAGAGGCCCTCATCCAGCTGGATATGTCTGAGTTCATGGAACGCCATTCAGTCAGCCGCCTGGTTGGCGCCCCGCCTGGTTATGTGGGCTACGAGGAAGCCGGTCAGCTCACCGAAGCACTCCGCCGGCGCCCGTACTCGATCGTTGTCTTCGACGAGATCGAAAAAGCCCATCCAGAAGCGCATAATATGCTCTTGCAGATCATGGAAGAGGGGCATCTCTCGGATGCGCGCGGCCACAAGGTGGATTTTCGCAATGCCATCATCGTAATGACCTCCAACGTGGGCGCAGATATGATCAAGCGCCAGACTTCCATTGGCTTCACCATGAAAAAAGATGAAGAAATGGAAGAGCGCCTGGCGTATGACGAAATGCGCAAGAAGCTGCTCGACTCGCTCAAGCGGGTGTTCCGCCCCGAGTTTATCAACCGCCTGGATTCAGTGATCGTCTTCCGCTCGCTGAGCAGGCCTGATATCCAGCAAATCGTCCAGTTGGAGTTGGAAAAAGTTGCCCGCCGCCTGGAAGAGCACACCATCAATCTCACCGCCACCCCGGCTGCCCTGGAAATGCTGGCAGACCTGGGTTACGACCCGGAGATGGGCGCTCGCCCGCTGCGGCGTGTGATCCAGCAGAAGGTGGAAGACCCGCTCTCCGACGCCCTGCTGGGTGGAGAGTTCGAAGACGGCGACGATATCGTTGTTGAAGTCAAGGACGGGGAGATTGTTCTGCTGCATGGAGAGGAACAATCCTCCGCCCCCACTGAGGCTTTGGCAGCTGCCTGATTGGTCCCGCACTTACCGGTAATACCAGAGCTCGCCATCATTGCGATGGCGAGCTCTTTATTTCAAGTGCTATAGATTGGGTGATAACCCTATGCCGTTTAAGCGCTCTGAATGAGCGTACTGATACGCGTACTTATTCAGCTTCTTCTGGCTTCTTAGGCTCGCCAGACCCGATACCCAGCGGCACCCACTTTTTCTCATCCTTCAGGCGGTGCTGGATGCCGCCCCGGTCGTGCAGCTCGTCGAAGCCCTCCGGCTTGATGAAGAGCTGCTCGCCATCCAGCAGACCAAAGACGCCGGTCTGCCCTGGCTCGGGGCGCTTCTCGCCGAGATATTTGGCGGACATGCTCGGCAGGTAATCCACCGGCTCTTCGTAAGTGGTGATATAGCCCTCGTAGTTACGCAGGATGATCTTGTGGTCTGACATGCTGAGCAGGTAATTGGGCGAAACCGGGATCTTGCCGCCGCCGCCGGGTGCATCAATGATGTACTGGTGCACGGCATAGCCGGAGGTATGCCCGCGCAGCCCCTCCATGATCTCGATGCCCTTGGCAACCGGGGTGCGGAAATGCCCGGCACCCTCCACCAGGTCGCACTGGTAGAGGTAATAGGGTCGCACGCGGATGCGCACCAGGTCCTGCACCAGCTGGCGCTGGATGTGCACGTTATCGTTCACGCCTGCCAGCAGCACTGCCTGGTTGCCCAGCGGGATTCCGGCGCGGGTCAGCCGGTCGGCAGCTTGCGCCAACTCCAGGCTGATCTCGTTGGGGTGGTTGACGTGGATATTCATCCATAGCGGGTGGTATTTCTGCAGCATGTCGGTCAGCTCGTCGGTAACCCGCATCGGCAGGAAGACCGGCACGCGCGTGCCAATGCGCACGATCTCGATATGCGGAATCTCGCGCAGCCGGCTGAGGATCTCCTCCAGGATTTTGGGCGCCAGCACCAGCGGGTCGCCCCCCGAAAGCAGCACGTCCCGCACCTGCGGGGTGCGCTTGAGGTATTCAATCTGCATCTCAAACTCGGCGCGCGAGAAAGTCGCCGAGGGATCGCCCACAATCCGCGAGCGGGTGCAGTAGCGGCAATATGAGGCGCATTGGGTGGTGACCAGCATCAGCACCCGGTCGGGGTAGCGGTGTACCAGTCCCGGCACGGGAGAGTGGCGGTCTTCTGCCAATGAGTCTTCCATCATGGCGGTGAAAGGCACCAGCTCGGTATCCGTTGGGACAACCTGCTTGCGAATCGGGTCGTTGGGATCCTCTGGATCGATCAGCGAGATGAAATAGGGAGTGATATCCACCCGGAACAGGTTTTGCGCCGAGAGCGCCTTGCGCTCGCTGTCGGTGAGAGGCAGTACTTTCTCGAACTCCTCGACGGAGTTGATCCGGTTGGAAAGCTGCCAGCGCCAGCTATTCCATTTCTCGTCGGGAACATCGGCGTAGAGCGGCGCACGTTTGGAAATAAAGGGTCTTTTTGCCATACAGAGTTCTCCTGATTACCTGTAATCTCTTTAGGACTTGCACGGTTGCTGGGAGGATTTTCCCTTAAACAGCGTAATTACTATACTTATCTTACGGGCTGAGCATGACTTCGATGCTCACCAGATGGATGACATCGCTGATCGAATCGGCGCCTTCGGTAACCGTGAGTAGAGCCTTGGTCGGATTGTCGACCTTATACGGCACTTCAACCGCAAAAGTCCCGTAACCGCCAGGAGTGTGTTCATCGACCCCCGCCAGGCGCATGCCTACTTCCTTGCCCTCCGCGGTGACCAGGCGGACCATCAAGGGGTCCGTCCCGCCGGGGCGCGCCATGCCGGTCACCAGCAGGGTGCCGCCCTGGATCAGCGTCTTCTTGTTTGGCTCGCGGATGATAATCGGCGCCGTCAGGTCCATCGGCGGGACGATATCCGCCTCGCCTACCGAGAGCAAGATCAGCGGCACAGAGTTCATTGCCACGGTGCGTCCGAATTCGTCATCCACGCTGATCTTCAACCAGGCAGCCTCAGCCGTGGCTGATATTTCGAAATCGAGATCTAATGACATCACCGCCCACGCCCCGGTGGGGAGGAAGTCCATTGTCTTGATATTACGCACCAGCACCCGGTTATCTTCCCCGATCAGCTCAATGCGCACCTTGCCGCCAGCTCCAGGTTTCAGGTAGGCATAGATATGCAGAGGCGAGGTTACCTTGGAATAGGCTCCCAGGTTGCGGATCTCAATCGCTGCATTGGGGAATCCCGGAGTGGGCGTGGGCGAGGACGGAGCGGGCAGGGTATAAGGAGTGGCGCTCGGTCCCGGGGGTGTGCGGGTCGGGCTGGGTTGCGGCGTTTCGGTATCCGCGGGAACATCTGCCGCAGGTTCGGTTGGCGATGCAGTCGCACCAGGTTCCTCTGGCGCAGGCTCTAGCGCGAGTCCACCCGCCTGTGAAGTCTGGGCAATCACGGTGGGCAGGTATTGCGGTGGAATGGGGGTGGGTAGTTCGGGACCCAGCAGGACGCCGCAGCCGGTTAACCCCAAACCCAGCCAGGTCACCAACACCAGGCAGGTCAGTACCATCGCAGGTGCGGGCGCAATTCGCTTCTTAAGGTGCGTGGGAGGGCTTATATGGAAGCGGTTCGGGGACATTGGTTTCGGCACCCGCAGCTGCCTTCAGGCGGATGTGTGTTGCTGAATGGTATCCAGCAAGGTCTGCAGGCGGATCGGTTTATTCAGGTAAGCCTGCGCCCCGGCTTTTAGAGCCAGCTCGGCTGCGTCCAGCTCCGGGCTGGCAGAGAGCACCAGGATGGGGGTATCTGCCAGGGAGGCTACGCCGCGCAGTTTTCCGATCAGCTCAATCCCGCCAATATCCGGCAGGCTCATATCCAGGAATATGATTTCCGGGGCTTGCTGGCTGGCAACCTGCATTGCCTCCTGCCCATTGGTAGCCCACAGCGGCTGGTGACCGAAAACCTCTACGGCTTTGCCCAGGGTCTCCAGGGTATATGGATCATCATCTACGAAAAGGATGCGCGCCATAGGTTCCTTAAGAAAAAACTCCTGGCAGGATTCTACCATGCCAGGAGTGAATTGGGCTTGGTGGCTTATAGCCCGTAAATATCGCTGTATTTGGTCGTCAGGTAACGCATATAGGGAGCCGGATCAATCTTGGAACCGGTGACACGCTTGACAAGTTCCTGGGATTCGAATTTAAAGCCGTGGCGGTGGATTTTCTCGACCAGCCAACCCAGTAAGGCTGAAAATTCGCCACGGCGGATCTGGTCGGGCAGGTCAGGAATATCGGCGTTGATCCGTTCCCATAGCTGGACGGATACCAGGTTACCCAGGGCGTAGGTGGAAAAATAGCCGATATAGCCATCAGACCAATGCACATCCTGCATGACCCCGTCGCTATCGTTAGGAGGTGTCAGCCCCAGGTAATCTTGCATGCGGCTGTTCCAGGCATCGGGCAGGTCTTTCACCTGTATAGAGCCTTCGATCAGGGCGATCTCGATCTCCAGGCGCAACATGATATGCAGGTTATAAGTGGCCTCATCTGCCTCCACCCGGATCAGGGAAGGTTTGACCTGGTTGATGCCCTTGTAGAAGGTTTTCAGGTCCACGTTACCGAGCTGGGACGGGAAGTACTCCTGCATGCGGGGGTAAAAATGCTCCCAGAATGGCAGCGAGCGCCCGACCAGGTTTTCCCACATGCGGGATTGTGATTCGTGTAAGCCCAGCGAGTCGGGGAAGCCCAGCGGGGTGCGCGCCAGGGCAGGGTCGACGCCCAGATCATATAGAGCGTGCCCGCACTCGTGCATCGTGCTGAACAAGGCCGAGCCGGCATACTCCGGCAGGATGCGGGTGGTGATGCGCACATCATCCAGTCCCATTTCCGTAGTGAAGGGATGGGGAGCTTTATCCTGGCGGCCGCGCTGCCACGGATAGCCGAATTTGGTGATCACTTCTACCCCAAAATCCCATTGCTTTTGCCCATCGTATGGCTGGTACAAGAAAGATGCGTCCACCTGGGGCCTGGCAGAGATCGCCTGAATCAGCGCAACCTGCAGCGGGCGCAGCTTATTGAAGATCGCCTGTACCTGGGCAGTCTTCATACCGGGCTCGTATTGGTCCAGCAGCGGGTCGTAAATATGGTCGTAAGGGGCGAATAAATCGGCGAAGCGGCGGCGGTAATCGACGATCTTCTCCAGGTAAGGTTGGAACCTGGCGAAATTATTCTCCGGCCGCGCCTGCTGCCAGGCGGAATAGGAAACCGATGCCAGCTCAGCCAGCTCGACGACCATCTCGGCGGGTACTTTCGTTTTTTGCTCGTATTGGCGCCGAGTGACCTTAATCAGCCGGGCTTCGTCGGAGTCGGGCGGGAGTTGCGCGACAACCGGCGCCAGATCATCCAGTAGCTTGCCAACCTCATCGGAGGTGAACTTGAGGTGTAGGAGTTTGCCCAGCGTGCCGAGCTGCTGGCCGCGCGCTTCAGCGCCGGCGGGCGGCATATACGTTTGCTGGTCCCACCCGAGCAAATAGATGGCATACTGCAGGTCGGCTACTTCAGCCAGGATGGTTTTGAGTTGCTTCAGCTTTTCTTCCATATTCCCTTATTAATCTCCTTTGCAAGACAACAGATAGAAATTTGTGGGTTGGTTCGAGGGGAGGGCAAGTGCCAATCTGGGTTCAGGCGACCCGCCAGCGGAGAGGTTTCCCGCCCAGGGCTGCCAGCACTTCTTGGGCGATATCCACCGCAGCCCGCTTTTGAGCTTCGATAGTCTGAGCGCTGACGTGCGGCGTGGCGATCAGGCGCGGGTGGGTGATCAGAGGGGTCAGGCCTGGCGGCTCCTCGCTGAACACATCCAGGGCAGCCCCGGCTACCCAGCCCGACTCCAGCGCCTCCAGCAAGGCGTTTTCATCGATCAGCCCGCCGCGGGCGGTGCATATGAGCCGGACACCCTGCTTCATTTGGGGGATTGTCTCCACACCGATCATGCCGCGCGTCTCCTGGGTGAGCGGCACGTGCAGGCTGATGAAATCCGAGCCGGCGTACAGCTCTGGAAGTGCGACCGGCCTGGCGCCCCGGGCCTGGATGACCTCGGCTGGCAATAAGGGGTCGTAGCCCAACACGCTCATCCCCAGGGCTGCCGCCCGTTGGGCCACCGCCGCACCGATATTGCCCATGCCGATGATGCCCAGGGTCTTGCCGTTGATCTCACTGCCCATCAGCTCTTTCTTGATCCAGTGCCCGGCTTTCAATGCCGCGTCAGCCTGCGGGATGCGGCGCGCCAGGGCCAGCATCAGCCCCAGGGTCTGCTCGGCAACCGCCTGTGTGGTCGCCAGGGGGGCGTTAACCACCGCCACGCGCTGCTGGCGGGCGGCACCCAGGTCGATGTTGTCCACCCCCACCCCAGCCCGCCCAACGACTTTCAGGCGCGGCGCGGCACTTAGCACATCGGCGGTCACCTTTGTGCGGCTGCGCACCACCAGGGCGTCGTAGCCATTGATTGACTGGAGCAGGTCTGCCGCGGAGATGCCGCTGCGGTCATCCAATACCGCCTGGGCACGCAAAATGGACTGACCTTCTTCGTCCAGTCCATCCGCGATCAAAATATTCCAATCTGCCATGAAATTCACCTGTATCTACCGGGTTTGTGTTGGGCAATTGATTTTACCTCAAATCTTGCCCTGCCCGACTTCATTCGATACGTTAGAATAAAGCCACTCTCATATTTTCTGTGGAGAAAGAAACATGCCAACCGATTTCATTGTGGTTCTGATAACCGTCCCTTCGTCCGAAGTGGGCGAGCGCATTGCAGCAGCCCTGCTGGAAAAGAAGCTGGCAGCGTGCGTCAACATCCTGCCGGGGGTGACTTCTATCTACACGTGGAAAGGCGCAGTGCAGAAAGACCAGGAGCTTTTGCTGGTGGTGAAAACCCGCGCCGACTTGTTCCAGGCGCGGCTGGTGCCGGCGGTCAAGGCCGTCCATCCATACGAAGTGCCAGAGATCATTGCCTTGCCAGTGCTGATGGGTTCGCCGGATTACCTGGACTGGATCGCCGCTGAGACCCAGTCAGAGTAGACAATCTTGATGTTCATGGAGACCGAATGATGCGCTACGACTTTGACCAACGCCTGGACCTGCGCAGCTCGGACTGCGTCAGGTGGCGGCTGTATGCTGAGGATGTGATCCCCTTGTGGGTGGCGGATATGGATTTTGTCTCTCCACAGCCGGTCATCCGCGCCTTGCAGGAGCGGGTGGCTTTTGGGGTCTTTGGCTACCCGGAGGGAGCGGGAGGCACTGAGAAGGAAAAATTAGAGCTGCGCCAGGTTATCGTGGATAGGCTGAGGCGCCTCTATCAATGGAAGGTAGTACCGGAGGAGATCGTTTTTGTTCCCGGCGTGGTGCCCGGCCTTAACCTGGCCTGCCATGCAGTTGCCGAGCCGGGCGGGGCAGTGCTGGTTCAACCGCCTGTCTACCACCCATTCCTGGAAGCCCCTCACAACGCAGGAATGGTCCGCCAGGACGCCCAACTGACTCGCCTGCCGGATGGCTCTTACGAGATCGATTACGATGCGCTCTCGTCCACAATCAACGACCAGACCCGCATGTTCATCCTGTGTAACCCGCATAACCCGGTGGGCAGGGTCTTCCGCCGGGAAGAGCTGGCCCGGTTAGCTGAGATTTGCCTGCAGCGCGGCCTGACGATCGTTTCCGATGAAATCCACTGCGACTTGGTGTATAGCGGCTGCCAGCATATCCCCATCGCCTGCCTGGACCCAGAGATTGCCCGCAATACCATCACCCTGATGGCACCCAGCAAAACCTTCAACGTCCCCGGCTTGCAGTTCTCCTTTGCCGTCATCCAGAACA
>JBFYSV010000052.1:0-14309 GCA_041301185.1 Anaerolineae bacterium | reverse complement strand
TGCCTGGTTGCGCAGGGCGACCTCGTTGGCAAGGTCATACTCGCCGGTCACCACAACTTTGCGATATTCCATGTTCGCCAGGTCTTTATTCAGTCCATCGCCACTGAGATCAAGGACTGGCTGGTCGATCTGAGCCAGCACCCTGGAATTAAACGCCCGCCGTTGTTCGAGCCGGTCTAGCTGCCAGATTCCAAGGCGGATGTTGACCGCCACTCCAACCACCACCAGGATTGTCGCCAGCAACCAGCGCCGGCTGAACATGCGCAGCAGCACCGGCTGGCTCCCGCCTGCCGGAGATGATTTGCCAGCCAGCTCTGGCGGATTGCTTTCGTGGATGCCCTGTGTGGTCCCCATTACGCTTTGACCTCGCTGTCCGACTTCTTCGGTTTGGGGTTGATTGGGAAGACCAATAAACTGTAGATAAACAAAAACGCAGCCGTTGTAGGCACCGAGATCGACAAGCCGGTCAGGCGCGTCTGGAGGGTCGTCGGCTTTTTAACATCCAATCCCAGGTAACGGCTGGGCGTGAACGAGCAAGAGTACGAGAATTTGTTGGCTTCCTCCAGGACAACCCTCCCGGTGCTTCCAGCTGGCACCCAGATTGGTCCCAGCTGGTGATCGGTGCTATCCTGGTTGACCACTTCCAGCACATCGCCGATGACAAACACGGCGTTCTCGGGCAGGATTTCCAGCATCTCGCCTTCGGCTACTCGCTGGGCTGCTCCTTCAGGCACCACGATCTGGATGGTTTTTGGACCCCGGTCGGTTTCCTCCCGCTGCAGCAGATAAGCACCTTCAACGACGAGCAGCATGGCTGCCAGAGAGATCGCAAAGACAACCAGCAATCGGATCAGGTAAGGACGGTATTCCGGTTTCATCCTGGATCACTCCCGGTTGAGAAGGTGGATGACATCTTGGAGAATGTCGTCTTTGCCCATCTCGAAAGGGTAAGTGAGACGCCAATTTCCCTGCTGATCAATGAGATAGGTGCGGGCAGTATGGTCCATCAGGTAGCCTGCCGCGCTACCCACCTCCTGTTTCGCACGGTAGACCCCGTAATTTTTCCATACGCTTTCCAGGCTCTGCATGCTGCCGGTGAGCCCGAGGATCTCTGAGTCAAAATTCGGCAGGTACTGCTGGAGCTGGTCAGCCGTATCTCGCTCTGGATCAACCGTGATGAAGACAAAGCGCACCTGGTCAGCCCGATCACCCAAATCTGCCTTAATTTGCTTGAAGTGGCTCAGCGTCAACGGGCAGACATCCGGGCAGTGGGTGTATCCAAAAAACAGCAGCACGATCTGACCTTTCTGATCGCTCAAGCGGAAGGGCTGACCGTTTTGATCGGTTAACTCAAAATCAGCTGCCGGAACCGGGGGATCGATCAATGAACCCCGGAAGGTGTAAGGACGCTGGAAAAACTGCCACCCCGTCAAGACCAGCGCCACCCCTAGCAAAACCCCCACTCCCAAGAGAAAATACTTAGTTTTCATACGCTTCCCAAATTTGATGGAAACCCGGTCCCCTCCCCGCCGTCTGGCTGAACCAAGATGACGAGAACCGGGTTTCCGGCGAAGATGCTTTACAAAATCGCGGCACCGATCAGGTACAGCGCCGGGTAAAAGAACATCCATACCACGTCCACGAAGTGCCAGTAGACCGCGGCTGCTTCGACGGGCCAATGCCGTTCGGCAGAGTAGAGACCCTTACGCCCGTTGCGGTAAATAATAAACAGGAAGATCACTCCAGTCAGGACATGGAACGCGTGGAAGCCAGTCATGGCGTAGAATAACGAACCAACCGTTCCATCCGCCGGACCGAACGGGGCAATCTGCCATTCGACGCCCACCACACCAATCAGGAAGAGGATCCCCAGGAGCATAGTGATGAGAGTGCTGCGTAGGAAAGCTTTTTGGTCGCCGAACTCTGCCGCGATCTCAGCCCGGTTCATGAAGAAACTGCTCGCCAGCAGGACAGCGGTGACGATCAGGCCGACGATCTGGCTGGCTTCGGGGCGAGATTGGAAGCCCAACAGGTAAAAGCGCGCCACCAACAAGCCGAGGAAGACAAACATATCTGATAGGATGAACAACCACAATCCTAGCCGGTTGATTGAGGTTTTCCGCCGGTAATCAGTTAACGAGACCGTGTGGGTTGTCATGCCTAAAGCTCCTCGTCAGAGGCAAACAGCCGTCCGATATGCATATAGTCTCGCACCACGAAGAAAGCTTTCAAGATTGCGATGCCCATGATGGCTGCCCACCAATAATACGCCACTGCACCGATCCAGTACTCGCTGATGGTGAGGAAAGCCAGCAAGACGATGACTGCAACGCCTTTGCGGTAGGCATCCTTCTTCTTGGCTTCCATGATTTCGTCTGTCTTTGCTTCCATTATCATTACTCCTGAATCTACTCAAGCCTGGCTTGCAATTTTTGCAGAGTGTCTGCCTGTGTACAACAGCATGCTAATCTGCTGCGGCTGGCGCTGCTCCTGCCGGGATTTCTGGTGCGGACCGGCTTGGGTGCATATTCACAAATACCGAACCCTCCAACCCGTAGTCATACGGCTCGCCCACTACCTCGATTTGCTCATCGTAGTTGTGCTCGGGGGCAGGTGAAGCGATCTGCCATTCTGGCGAGCGTGATCTCCACGGGTTTGCCACGGCAACCTCGCCCCGACGAGCGCTGACGATGAAGTTGTAGATGGCTATCAACACAGCGATACCAATCACATAGCCGGCGATGGTGATCAACAGCTGGGAAAGCTCAATGCCCAAGGCCGGGTCGTAATCGGCGATCCGGCGGCGCATGCCCAGCAGTCCCACCTGCATCTGCCCCAGGCTTTGAACGTAGAAGGCGGGCAGCATCAGGTAGAAGTGCAGCTTGCCCAATCGCTCGCTATACATCCGCCCGGTGAACTTGGGGAACCAGTAGTACATGGCAGCGAAGAACGGGAAGACAAAGCCGCCAAACAGGGTGGCGTGGAAGTGACCCACAATCCAGTAGGTGTCCTGGACGTGCAGGTCGGTGGAGACCACGCCGTTAGGCGGTCCGCTCAAGCCGCCCAGCAGGAAGATCGAGATCGCCCCCAGGACGAACAACATCGGTGTTTCAAAGCTGAGCTTTCCTTCCCAGATCGTTGCCACCCAGCTGAAGAATTTAATCCCGGTCGGCACAGCCACCAGCAAGGTGCTGTACATAAAAGGCACGCGCAGGTATGCTTCCATGCCGGAGGTGAACATGTGATGCGCCCAAACCAGGAAACCCACGATGGCGATCGCAAACGACGATAACGCCACCCAGCGGTAGCCAAACAGGGGTTTGCGAGCGAAGACCGGCAACAGCTCGCTGATCACACCCAGACCAGTAAGGATGAACACATATACCGCCGGGTGCGAGTAGAACCAGAACAGGTGCTGGAAGAGGATCGGGTTGCCGCCCAGGTCAGGGTTGAAGAAACCCATCCCGAACAGGCGCTCAAACATCACCATCTGGAATGACAGGCCGATCAGCTGCGTGGCGGTCAGGCCGATGATGGCGGTGGCAAATGCCGTCCAGACGAAGATCGGCATGCGGAAGTAGCCCATCCCTGGGGCGCGCATTTTGACGATGGTCACGATGATATTCAGCGATCCCAAAATGGAGGATAAGCCGACCACATACACGCCGAAGAAAAAGAGCTGCATTCCCAGCGGTGCCAGGCGGCTGAGGGGCGGGTAGCCGGTCCAGCCGGTATCAAATCCACCCAGGAACAACGTGCTGAGCAACCAGATGGCGCCTGGTACATTGATCCAGAAGGCAAAGGCGTTCAGGCGGGGGAAAGCCATATCGTTGGTACCGATCATGAGCGGCACCAGGTAGTTGGACATAGCGCCCACGCCCAACAGGGTCGCTCCGATCATCACGATGCCATGCAGGCTCATGATCGTGTTGTAGAAGGTCAATCCGTTCATGCCCAGGATTGTGGCATTCTCGCCCAGGAACTGCATGCCTTCAGCAGCCAGCTCGGTGCGGAAGGTCAGGGCAAACAGCCCGGCGGTCAAGAACAGCACCAGGGAGGTAAAGCCGTACTGGACGCCGATCACCTTATGGTCAAACGAGATGCTCAGGTATTTCGCCCAGCCCTTGTACCTTGGAGCTTCAGGGTGCTCCGGGGTCTCCTGGCCTTTCGCCCATTTCCACCAATCGCTGATAGCGCCAACGCCAACCAAAAATGCAGCCGTCCCAAAGATTGCCCCCACCGTCCAGGCAGCATTCGGATGCCAGGCTGGCAATCCCATCACCAGGCGGATGCCGCTGACAATCCCCATGCCAAGCAGCGTGCCCAGCAGCAAGTAGATGGACCCACGCACAAAACCGATGGAGAAAAAACCAGGACGTTTATACTCGCTCATTGTCACTTCGCTCATGCTGATACTCCTGATCCCGTTGTTATCTCAAGCTCTCAATAAACCGGATGACATCATTGATCTGATCGTCGGACATATCTGCAGCTACATTTGCCGGCATCAGGTTCTGGAAACCTTCAACGATATTGGCGGCGGGATTACGAATTGAGTTATACAGGTACTCGTCGTCTGCAATTGTCGTGGAACCATCTGTGAACCTCACTTCGTGACCGTACAACCCTTGCCAGGTTGGCCCGATATTGGGAGTTCCATCCAGGGAGTGGCAAGCATTACAGCCATAGGTTACGGACCACTTCTCGCCACGTTCGACTGGATCGGTCGATTCGCCGGTTTGCTCCGCAACCCATATATCGAAATCAGCCTGTGCCATCACAATCACCGGCGATTCCATGAAGGTATGCTTCAACCCGCATAGCTCTGCACAGCGCACTTTGTACTCACCGATTTCGGTTGGCGTAACCCTTAAGTCACGGGTCAGATCCCCACCCCCCGGCAGGGCGTCCTGCTTTACGCGAAACTCGGGCACCCAGAAAGAATGGATGACATCCGTAGACCACAGGTGCAGGAGCGCCTGTTTGTCCTCCGGCAGTCTCAGCTCGCTCGAGACGATGCCCAAACTGGGATATTCAAAACGCCAGACCCATTGGGATCCGATGACATTGACTTCAAGAGGTCTGGGATCTGCCCGCGTGGTTTCCCCCAGAGACCAGCTCCCCAGGTAGGCAAAAACAAGCACAGTGGCAAGCGGCACAGCTGTCCAAAATACCTCTAAACGGGTACTCCCTTCAACGTGCTTTGCATCCGTGGTGTCGCCACGCTTGCGCCGGAATACCACAATGCTGTAGACCATCAATACCACGATCAGCGAAAACAAGAAGGCGATCACCATAAACTCAAGGCGGAACATGGTATCGATCGGCTCTGCTTGTGCGCTGGCGGCAATCGGCAGCAGCCTGGCCTGGTCCAAACCTACAATCAACAACGCAGTCACCACTACCACCAGGATCGCTGCAATGATCAAATGCTTCATAGGGTTACTCCTGTGTTCGACATTTGCATTACTACCATTTGAAGATATCTGCATTTCGTCTTTGGAGGCGTCATGATTCCACTCTTCCAACCAGTCATCGATCTGTGAAGCAGCCAGAGTACGCCGGTCATATACCAGGGCTTCTTGCGCCTCGTTCAAGGAAAGCAGTACAACGCGTAGCTTTTTCTCTCCCTCCACAAAACGCGCCAGAAACTCATCCCGGTTCAAAATCGCATCATCGTAATCCACAATGACCAGATCTGGGTTCAGCTTTTCCAGCGCTTGCATGGCCTCCTCGATACTGGAAACCACACCCACAATTTCCACATCGGCTTTCTCGCGTTTTTCCAGCAGGCTGCGCAGCCCCTGCCCAAATAGTGCATGGCTGGAAGCGATCAGTACCCGTTGGGGAGTTTTACGAGGCGGAGTCATTGGATGGAGAAACCTTTTCCTGTTAATCTCAACCTAAATTTACCAAACTTGGTAAAAATTGTCATCCACCCCCGCTTTCAAAAAGAAGGATTTATTAAATAGCACGGAGGGGTGATTTTGCAATCACCCCTCCCCGGAAAAAATCACGCAGATAATTCTGTGGAGCAGCGTCTAAACGCCAGCGTTCGGGTTGATCAAGCCCAGTTGCATGGCTTTGGACACCGCTTCTGCCCGGTTGGAGGCTTCCAATTTCTCCAGGATGTGGCGCACGTGGGTTTTGACGGTATTGTCTGAGATGAACAGATCGGATGAGATTTGCGCGGTGGTCATTCCTTGTGAAAGGCACTGGAGTACTTCCATCTCGCGGCTGCTCAGGCCAAAATCTTGCGATCCGGTCTGGTCAAAGTTGACCGCCTGTAATATCTGGCGGGTAACTTCGGGAGATAGCACCGACATGCCTTCATACACTTTTTGGATTGATCTGGAAAGCTCGTCGGGGGTGGCATTTTTCAGCAAGTACCCGTCCGCCCCGGCAGCAATTGCGCCGAACAGGTCGCCTTCGTGCTTCGAGATGGTCAGCATCAAGATCCGGCAATCCTGTTTCTCGCGCAAGGCCCGCACGGTTTCAACCCCGCCCATGACCGGCATATTGACATCCATCAACACGACATCCGGCTTGACCCGTTCAATCATTTCCAGGGCTTCCTTACCATTGCCAGCCTCCCCCACCACCTGGAAGCCCGGCATCCCCTGGATCAGGCTGACCAGGCCGGACCGAAACAGGACATGATCGTCGACGATTACCAGGCGGATCGTTTTCACAGTTTATCTCCAATCACCCCAAGCGGCAGGCGCACACTGACCACTGCCCCTTGAGCGGGTCGGCTGATAATTTGAAAATCTGCTCCCATCAGCTCAGCTCGCTCACGCATCCCCTTTAATCCATGCTGCGAAGGACCCGGGATATCGTCCAGGTCAAAACCCACCCCGTCATCCCGGACTTCCAGAATCAAGTCGCCATCAATCTCGCGGCATGACACCCAGACTTGCTGGCTCATGGCATGCCGGCGGATATTATTCAATGCTTCCTGAACAATGCGGATCAGTTGGGCGTGGATCTCTGCCGGCAGGTTGGCATCCTCGATGGGCTCAGAAATGTGCACCACCAACCCGCTATTCTCCTGAAATTCAGTCACTGCCTGGCGCAGCCAGCCATCCAGGCCGAGCCCATCGCTGGTAATCCGCAAGCCATCGATCGCCTGGCGTACTTCCTGGTAGGCATCCGCCAGGGTATCGTAGCAGACCGGTATGGTTTCTCTCACCCGCTCGTAATCATTCTGCTCGGCGAAATTCTTCATTTGGGTCATTTTCAACTTCAAGAAGCCCAGGGTCTGGGCAAGACCATCGTGGATCTCGCGCGCCAGGCGGGTTCGCTCTTCGATCATGGTTTTGTATTCAAGCTCTGCCATCAGGTTGACGTTTTGAACCACCAGGGCAGCCTGGCTGGCTACCGTTTGGAGCATGGCGAGCTGTCGCCGGTTGAACGCCTTAACCCGCCGGCTGGCAACAACCACCCCGCCCATCACCGTCTCATTGCGGAACAAGAGCGGTACCGCCATCAAGGCGCGTATGCCCGGTAAGGCAGTTTGTTCTCCGGATACATCACCCAGCAGCACCGGTTGCCCGGAGGAGATCACCGATTGCAGGGCGCCCTCCACGAGCGGATGCGCACCGGTGGGCAGATCGCCGGCAATCACGCTATTCACCCCTCCGGACAGCTTGCTGGATTTGACAGATAATTCTGCATAATCTGCCTCCAGGGTCTCGTTGAGGTTTTGCAGCAAGCTCGATAGCAGCCCACCCAGATCGGTTCGCTCTCGAAGGGATTGTAATTCGCGCAGGGCTTGAAGCTCACGCTTTCGCAGGCGGATCCCCTCCAACGCAAGGCTGGCCTCAGCCATGATTTTATTTAGAAATTCCTGTTTATCCGAGTCGAGCTGCGTCTCATTGGCAAGGTATAAATTGAGCACCCCATACTCCTGGTCATTGCGGGTAAAGGGCAGGCAATACATGCCATTGGCTGCGCTAAATGGCCCATCCAGGAGCGGGCATTCCGGGGTGAAGTGGGCGTAGCTTTGGCAGGTGGAGCAGCACTGGCGAACTGCCGGTGAAGCCAGGTATTGCAGCCAATCCTGGGTTGCATGCGCCGGGAACAGACCCACCGTCATCGGGCGCATCGGCTGCAGCCTATCATCCAGGGGGACATAAGAAGCGCCGGACGCACCCAAAACATTCTGCGAGAATTGCAGGGTAAGCTGGACCACCTCGTCCTCGTCGCTTGCCTGGTTGTACCTCTGGCTGATTTGAAAAATCATCTCCTGGCGCTGGCTGGTTTGGAGAGCTTTTTTTTCCGCTTCTACCAGGGTTGCCAGCATGGTCTCGCGCTCCTCCCGCCACTTCACAGAGCGCTCGATGAGCAGGTAAGCCAGCACGCCTGCCAGGAGGAGGATCAGCCCATCCAGGGTAATCCATATCCCAATAGGCAGGTCTTTCAGGAGAGGCCGCAGCAGGGTTTCATACAAGATAACCAGGACAAACAACAGCAAGACTGCGCCCCAGCGCAATATCGCCCTGCGGCGAGCAAGATCTGAGGTTGGACTTGGTTCTTTCACGCCCCCTATTTTACCCGAAAACAAGTTCAGCCGCCTGCCTGCAGCGCCTGCAGCAGCTCGGCGCTGTGCCCGTCAGGCTTGACATTTTCAAATACTTTGACGATCTTTCCATCCGTACCGATCAAGAAAGTAGTCCGGAAAACGCCATCGTACTCGCGCCCCATGAACTTCTTGCGCCCCCATACACCGTACTGCTCGCATACCTGGTGGTCTGTATCGGCAAGCAAAGTGAACGGCAGGCTGTACTTTTCCTTGAACTTGGCGTGCTTATTTACCGAATCAGGGCTGACCCCCAGGATGGTTATCCCGGCTTCCCGGTAGACACTGTAATCATCTCGAAAGTTACATGCCTCGGTTGTGCATCCGGGGGTATCATCCTTTGGATAGAAATAAAGCACTACCGGATATCCCAGGTAATCGGAAAGCTTGCGCTCTTTCCCGGTATCATCCAGCAAAGCAAATTGAGGTGCTAGTATTCCAGCTGGAATTGGCATAGGTATCTCCTTGTCTAATCAATCTGGGCGATCTGAGTTCCCATCGGAGTGATGTCATATCCTGGCATCTCAGATACCGCCTGGCGGAATCCTGGATCTGCCAGCACCTCCCACAATGGGGACAAGAGATCGCTGTGGTAATGCTCCTCGGGGATGATCAGGTCGTAGCGCTCCTGGAACAGGGGGATAAATTCCAGTTCCAACGCCTGGGCAGCCGCAGCAATTGCCAGCCCGCAATCCGCCCTACCAGAACGAACAGCTGCCGTGACTCCCAGGTGGGTATATTCCTCCTGAGTATAGCCGCCGATCGCCTCGGCAGGTATGCCAAGCAGGTCGAGGTGGTAATCCAGGAGAACGCGCGTCCCCGCCCCGCGCTGGCGGTTGATAAAGACAACCTCCGGGCGAGCCAGGTCCTCCAGGGAATGGATGCCCTTTGGATTGCCGGGAAGAACACACAAACCCTGCTGGCGTCCCACCAGGGCAATCACCCGCAGCGGCATGCCGGGCAGGTACTGGTGGATATAGCGCAGGTTGTACTCGCCCGTCTCAGGATCGAGAAGATGTGAACCTGCCAGGTGCGCCTCGCCGCGCTTCAGCGCTATCAACCCGCCCAGGCTGCCCACATTCGCAGAGGCTAACCGGCGACCCTTGCCCGCCAGATACTGGGCTAACAAATCCAGGCTGATATCATGCGAGCCGATGGCGAAGATGGTTGCCTCCAGCTCATCAGGGTTGCGGTAAAGGTGGACGTTCACCTCTGCCCCGGCTGGCAGGCCCTGCGTTCCGCGCGGCAAAATCGCAATCCCGTCCGCCCGCACCAGCGAGGTGATCACGCCAGCCCCGCGCGCCAGAGGTGCGGCGAGCATCTTGCCGCCTACCCTCCCTACGGCTACGCGCATATAATCGTCATCGCCTGCCGGGGAGGTCACTTTCCGGGTTAGCGCTGCTTTTATGGTGAACGACCCGCTCCGCCTGCCGAGCCAGCGGTCGATCAGCGGCTTGACGAAGATCTCGCCCGTCAAAGCCGCCGAGACCGGGTATCCCGGCACGCCGATGATTGGAATCGCCTGGACACTCCTGCCGGAATCGCTCACCCCGCCTGACTGGTTCTCTCTACGGACCATCCCCAGGATCACCGGGTGACCCGGGCGGACGGCAACCCCGTGAACCAGTAACTCGCCCAGCGATTCAACCACCCGGGCGGAGAAATCCTCCGAACCAGCGGAAGAACCGGCATTGAGCAGGATCAGATCGTGCTCCCGGGCTGCCTGCCTGACCCGCTCGCGAATCAGCTCAAAATTGTCGGGGGTGATTGGCATGCGGGAGGCAATACCACCCCACGAGAGGACCTGGGCTGCCATAACCAGCGAGTTGTACTCGATGATATCGCCAGCCTTCACCGGGCTTCCGATGGGGACAAGCTCGGTTCCGGTGGGTATGATTGCCACCCGAGGCCGGCGGTTAACCCGCACGTGATGATGCCCGCAAGCGGCAATCGCCCCCAGATCGACCGGGCGCAGGGTATGCCCGGCGGGCAGCACCAGCTGGGTGGCGACAATATCCTCGCCGAGCGGGCGCACGTGCTGCCAGGGCGTCAGCGCTGCTCGAATGCGAATGGCGTACGGCTGGCGAGGGTCTGGATGCAGATCGCCTTGCTCATCCAGGGGCTCGATATTTTCAATCGGGATGACTGCATTTGCCCAATCCGGCAATGGATCACCGGTATCCACATACAGAGCCTGCTCGCCATAGCGGAGAGTGATCGGGGCAGTCGGCATCGCCCCATCTGTATCCTGCCAGCGGACTGCAAATCCATCCATCGCCGAGGCGTGGTAATGAGGGGATGAAATGATCGCCCAAACCGGCTCAGCCAGTACGCCTCCCAGGGCTTTCTCGTCCAGGGGGATCTCTTCTACGCCCAGGCGGTCGCTTAACCCGCTCTCCTTCAACGCCTGATCAAGGCGTGCCTGGGCTTGTGGCAGGGGAATATCGTGCAAGTAGACAGACATCAAGCCTCTCAAATAAAGAATACTTCCACCAGCTCGCCGGCTGCCAGCCCATTGGCATCTGCCGGGATCCGCACCAGCCCATCTGCCTGTGCCAGGTGAAAAATCAGGTTGCTTTTACCAAATACAGGCTCTGCCCGGTACCCATCCGCAGCTGGCACCAGCCGCACCGGAAACCAGTCCTCGCGCCCTGCCTGAGAAGACAGGTTGATCGCCAGCCGCGCCCAGACCGCAGGCCTGGGTCGCACCTGGCGCACCCCCAGACAGAATTCGATCACCGGTACCACGAAAAGCCCGGCGATCACCAGGGCGCTGACCGGGTTGCCGGGCAGCCCGATCACTGCTTTGCCGCCACAAACCGCCAGGATGGTGGGTTTTCCCGGGCGCACGTTCACCCCATGCACCAGCACCCCCGGCTCTCCCAACTCGTTGACAACCAGGGCTGTCAGGTCACGCGTGCTGGCAGACGAGCCTGCGGTGATGACAACCAGGTCGCACTCTAGCAGGCTCTGCTCTGCTGCGGCACGCATATCCGCCTGGTTGTCCGGGATAATCCCATAGCGGACAGCCAAACCACCCGCCGCCTCGACCAGGGCGCTGAGGGTATAAGCATTCACATCCCGCACCTGACCGGGTCCTGGTGTAACTTCGGGGGGCACCACCTCATCCCCGCTGGACAGGATGCCCACCCGAGGCAGGCGAGCGACCATCAGGCAGGTGATTCCCAGCGCCATCAGCCCACCGATCTCAGCCGGTCGCAGGCGGGTACCTGCCTGGATCACCTCTTCCCCCTGAGCCACATCCTCGCCAACCTTGAGCACGTTTTCACCGATCGCCGCCGCCCGTAAGAGCTCCACCTCACCTGCCGCGGCTGCCTGGGTATGCTCGATCATCACGACTGCATCCGCGCCGCTGGGCAGCATCCCGCCGGTGTGGATAATAGCGCATTGCCCGGGTTCCAGCCTAAAACCGGCTTCGGCTCCCATGGGCACTTCACCGATCAGGTTAAGATAAGCGGGCAAAGAGTCGCTGGCGCCAAAGGTATCTGCCGCTCGCACAGCATAGCCGTCCACGGTTGTGCGCGGGAAAGCAGGCAGAGGATGCGGCGCAAGCACCCTGGTCCCCGTCACCCTGCCGAAAGCCTGTTCGGTGGCGATCTCTTCTGCCTCAGTACGCCACACCAGATGGCTCATCAGATGGCTTAGAGCTTTACCTGGGGGTAGTAATTCTAAGAACTCGGGCATATCTCGTAGGAGGTCCTATCTAGCGTGTCCAGAAAGCAAATGTTAGCAGGTACGCCACAACCGAAAAGAGAGCGATGCCGGTCAGGGTTAGAGCAGTCCAGTTTGGCCTGGCACCATCCGCGATGCGGCGCATTTGCCAGATCTGTAATAATCCCAGCGGCAAGGTTAACAAGGATGGCAGGGCGATGTAAAAGGGCAATCCAAAGACAACTGCCAGACCGAGAGTCAGGTAAGCACCCAGGATCAGCAAGTTGTTAAGAACCACCGCCCGCTGCCAGCCCATGCGCACCAGAAGGGTTCTTTTCCCCAGGCGCAAATCCGTGGCGTAATCCGGAAACTCAAACGCCAGCATCATCGCCAGGTGCAGTAGGGTGAGGGGAAACGTAGCCATTGCCAGCAAGCGATGCAGCTCGCCGCTTTGTAGTAAGAAAGCAAAAGCCGGCACGAGATTCGCCACCAGGAATGAAGTCGTCAGCTCGCCGTAGCCGGTTGTGCTCAGCCGGACCGGTGGGACGGAATAAAGGATAGCGCCAGAAAAACCGATCGACATGATCAAAACGGTAGTAGGGGAAAGGGAAGCCTGGCTCAACAGTAACACAGTTAGCGAAGCGGTCACCGCCAGGCACCCCGCAGCAGCGATCAATGCAGTCCGGCGGGGCAGCCCATCCGGTCCCAAGGCGCCGCTACCGCCCGTGAATGGGGTGCGGTTGGTGTTTTGAACATCCTGGGGCGCATCGAAATATTCATTCAGGTACTGCCCGGCAAGCTGAAGGGTGGTCACCCAAAACTGTCCCAGGAAATACATCCCCCAATCGATCGGCTTGCCCAGATACCTGGCGATACCCACCCCAAGCGCAAACACCAAAACGCCGCCCAATAAAAACAGCGGTCTGGAAAGCCGGATCAATAGCCAGACGTTTCTCATCTCAAATGATTATCCCAGCAACCTGCGCACGTCGCGCAAGTGGATCTGATTGTGGCGATAGATCAGCTTGATCATATCGGTCAGGGGCGCTACACCCAGGAATGGATGGCGACCTTGCCTGGTCAAATCCTCCGGAGATAAGCTGGAAACCAGGGTTCCATTGGATTGGCGAGCCTGCCGATATTGGCGAAGCAGCTCATCAACGGTGGAATTATGCAACTGGGCTACTTTACGTTCATTATAGACATCGATATCGAAATCTTCGGGAGTGCCTGCACCTCCTGCCAGGATATTCTCCAACAGGCGGTTAAAACTGACCTCCGAGCTGACAAAATGAGCCAATACCTGGCGGATCGTCCAGTGGGAGCCCTCCATGTAGACCACCGTCTGCCACTGCTCCGGAGTTAGGTTCTCAAAAAACAAGCTGGTCTTTTGACCATCTTCAAGCAATCGATCTGCTAGGGATTGGGGCGTATCCATCAATCATATCTCCCTACTGCTCTACCGGATATCCAGCAGCCAACCAGGCAAGAAGACCACCTTTGATCGGATTGGCTTTGAGAAAGCCGCTTTCTGTAAGGTATTGCGCCGCACGGGCGCTTGACTCTTCAGCCTGTCAGGTTCAGTACGTGATAATCCAGCTGTTTGGATCCAGCTCGCCGATCCGATCCGGCAGCTCCAGGAGGGGAATCATAACCGCCCCGGCAATATGCCCTTGAGCGTATTCCTCGGGCGTGCGCACATCGAGGATAACCGCGTTACCCTGGTCGAAGGCAGCCCGGGCGTCCTGGGGACTGATCCGCTCGACATTTGGGAAACTATCCTCGATAACCGATGCTCCCTGCCCGCTATTGCTCACCTGCCCTCCGGCAGGCTGGGTTCGCCCCCCAGGCAACATAAATAGAAACCAGGCAATCGCCCCAACGATCAACAACCCTCCAACAGCCATCAGGGCAATTGAACCGCTGGCGCTCCTTTTCGTTTTTTTGGGCATTCATACTCCTTAATCGATAAGATCACCGGTAATTGATCGGCTGCCCAAACGACCGCAGTAACAATCCAGTATGGACAATGCTGGCAGGCAGTCTATCTGCGGAA
>JBFYSV010000047.1:0-17135 GCA_041301185.1 Anaerolineae bacterium | reverse complement strand
AACGGGTTAACCCATTTCCTCACCCCCCCTTGACGCTGAGCAGAGCCCCCTTTGCGCAGTCGATGCGCCTCCTCTCCCGCTCCCACCTGTGGGAGAGGGCAGGGGTGAGGGCAGCTCCGATCTTCCACTCAGCATATACAATATTCTTCATACCAGATAAAATTACTCACCTACTTTCACCAAACTACGGGAGGTCAAATGGTGAGTCAAACCCTCCAATGTCCAAATTGTGGAGCAGCCCTAAACTACACCGGCAGCGGCGATATGATCATGCGCTGCCCTTACTGCAGCTCAGGCGTCATCGTGCCCTTCGAGCTGCGTGACGCAGCCCGCCAGGCTGAGCCGCCCGATCCAGCTCCCGGCCATGTTATGCCGTCATTCATCAACCCCGCCCAGATCGCCAAAATTCAGGAGATCAGCCGCCTGGCTCACCAGGGAGAGAAGATCGAGGCGATCAAGCTCTACCGGGAGGTCTTCGACGTCGGGCTGAAAGAAGCCAAGGACGCCGTCGAGCAGATCGAGCGCGGCCAGCCGGTTACCATCATCCAAACCCCACAGACTCCAGTGGACACCGACCAGCTGGCTGACGAGCTGGAGCAGCTCGTCAGCCAGGGTGATAAAGTAGAAGCCGTCAAACGCTACCGCCAGGTATTCCAGGTTGGCCTCAAACAAGCGAAAGAGGCCGTCGATAACCTCCAATCCACCGGGCACCTGCAGATCCCGGGAGACCCCGCCGACATTTTCAGGGCTGCCGGGCTTAGTGAGACGCTCCAGCAAGCCAATACCATGATCGAGATCGTCCAGCTGGTGCAGACCGGTCAAGAGGATGCCGCCATCCAGCTCTACCAGCGCGCGTTTAGCGCCAGCTTCCAAGAAGCCCAGCAGGCGATTCACCAGGTCTCCCTTGGCGTTACTGCCGACACGCCGGTCATCACCGTCCAGACCAGCAGCCTGAACATCCCCTCCAAAACCATTGTCAGGACCACCGCCGGTGTGGTTGGCGGCGCGACATGCCTGGGTATCTCGCTGGCGGTATTCATCACCCTGATCACGGTGATCCCTGTCCTGATTGCCATGGCGAGCTCCGGCGGTCCGCTGGAGGGCGTTTGGAACCAGATCAACCCGCTGGCTTACGCCCGGGTGAGCAGCTCCTTTGGTGAAGAAGGCAGCGGTGCGGGTCTCCTGGATGACCCCCGCGGGATTGCCATTGACCCGGCTGGCAACCTGTTCATTGCCAACTACTCGGATGGGCGGGTGCAAAAATTTACTTCGACGGGTGAATACCAGCTGCTGTGGAACATCGGCGAGGGATCGTACCCGCAGAGCATAGCAGCCGACCGGGCTGGCAATGTTTATATCGTCTTCCAGGGCAAAATTTGGAAGTATGACGGCGCTAGAGGCAGGTCGCTCGGCCAGTTTGGCGGGACTGGCGACCTTTGGCTTTATACGATTGCCACCACCGCCGATGGCGGTTTAGTGGTTGCGCATAATACAGAGGACATCCTGCGCTTCGACGCCGATGGCAACCTGGTCTTCAGCCTGGCGGACGTGCCCGGCTCCCAATCCGGCGACCCGGATGACGTTCAAGACATGACCGTGGATGGCGTGGGCAATCTCTACCTGCTCACCAATAGCGACCAGCCCATCCTGAAGTACTCCCCCCAGGGGCGCATCCTGGCCCGCTTCGGCAGCGAAGGCGACGAGCAAGGCCAGCTCCTCGCCCCCAGCGCCATCGCCGTGGATGGGCAGGGGCGCATCTATGTCAGCGATTTCTCCGGCATCCAGGTCTTCGCCCCCGACGGTCGCTACCTGGATCGCTTCAACGTGGAAGGCTACGCTTTCGATATGCTGTTCAACCAGCAGGGCGAGCTGTGGGTGGTCAGCAACCTGCCGAAGATTATTAAGTACCAGATCGTCCGCTAAGGACAGGACTGGTTGTCCTGTGCAGAATCTTTGACACAATCGCTGCACGGAGTTATGGCATTCAGGTCCACAAGCGGGTCGGCTTATGCACGAACAAGTAGTAGATGGCTAACAACCCGCTATAGATAATGACTGTTGTATAGATGGTCAGGCCGATCCGGAACTCAGGGGGCGTCGTGGGCAGGCGGAGGAGGAACGGCACAATCAAAACGACATCATAGGCAAGGAAACCTACCAGCTGCCCAGCCGAATTTATCCAGCTTGGTCGCAGCAGGGCATAAACAAAATACATCGCCGCACCTAAGAACATCCAGCCGATCACCACCGAGAGCTCCGGCGTTACCTTCCAGGGAATTGCATTGGGCACCTTCAAGATCAGCCGGCTGCTGACGATCAGCAGAGCCACTATGAAGATGACGAAGGACCAGCGCACGAGGCTGGGCATTCGAAGGGTTTGGTCAATGGGAATGCGAACGCTCCACAAGAAAAGAAACAGCCCGAACAGAGCTCCGAATACGCATACGATCCCATAAGTGGTCATCTGAGAATTGCCGCTACTCGCACCAAGCTGAAAGGAGAGGATCGCTACAGGCGCCAGGATGATGAGGTAATCGAGACCGATCCCTGCCAAAGCACCATAGTTTTCAGTGGCAGCGACCCACAACGTGGATGCAGCTGCCGCGGCAAAGATTGATGAAATGAAAATAAATGATAGGGGCGTAGTTCCCGGAAAGGGCCATATATTGACCACAAAGGGCACCTGCAGGAAAAAGGCGATTGTAAAGAAAAACTGTACTATACAAACGAAAAACAGGAAATAGCGCATTACTTTTGTCATAAAATTCACCTTCCCCTTAATAGATATATAAGACCTGATTTAACCGAATATCAATATATTATCATATCACTAATCTGCCAAAACGCAGCCTCTACATTGAAGGCCAACGGTACTGAATAATCACCTACCCCGACCATTCATGGACGCCATTGTGACAATCAGGTGCGCATTAACTTTGAGAAAACCGTCTTCCCCTTTAGAATTCATCTAGCGATGAATTCATCATCGTGCCCAATCATGTTCATGGCATAGTAATCATCCTTCCCTCCAAGGTAGGGATGCAGCGCGCTGAGTCTCTACCGCGTATTATTACAGAAAGGTTATCCCCATGAAATCCATCCGCATGGTTGCCGTCAACCAGCCTCTCGAATTGCACGATCTGCCCATCCCCGTCCCGGCGGACCACCAGGTCCTGGTGCAGGTCCGCGCCGCCGGCATCTGCCACTCCGACGCTCACTACCGCGCTGGCGTCTCACCGGTTTACCCCCTGCCCCTCACCCTGGGGCACGAAATCGCCGGGGTGGTGGTGGAAACCGGGGTAAACGTCACCCGCCTCAAACCCGGCGACCGAGTCTGCCTGCACTACCTGCTCACCTGCGGCGAATGCCAGTTTTGCATCCGCGGCGCTGAGCAATTCTGCCCCAGCGGGCGCATGCTCGGGCATCACGCCGACGGGGGCTACGCCGAGTATATCGCCGTACCCGAGCGCAACGCCGTCCCCCTCCCGGATGAGATCCCCTTTGAGCAGGGTGCTACCCTCATGTGCGCCTCCGCCACCGCTTTCCACGCCCTGCGCAAATCTCGCCTGCAGGGCGGCGAACGCGTGGCAGTCTTCGGTGTCGGCGGTTTAGGATTATCCGCCGTCCAGCTCGCCTTCGCCCTGGGCGCATTGGAAGTCTACGCCGTAGATGTTAACCCCTCCAAGCTGGAGCTGGCTTCACGCTACGGCGCCCACCCCATCCATGCCCATCCCAACAACCCCGGCCCTGCCGAGCAAATCCGCCAGCTCACCCACGCGGAGGGCGTGGGCGTAGCCCTGGAGATGATCGGCCTGCCCCAGTCGATGGAGCAAGCCCTGCGCTCGCTGGCGGTGTTTGGCCGCCTGGTCATCGCCGGCATCAGCAGCCAGCCCTTGCAGATCAACACCTACCAGCACCTGCTCGGCCCAGAAGCAGAGGTAATCGGCTCTAACGACCACTTGCTTGCCGAGCTACCCCTGCTCATCGAGCTTGCCCGCCGCGGCGACCTGGACCTCAGCAGCGCAATCAGCCAGACCGTCCCCCTGGATGCCGCCATCGTCAACCAGGTTCTGGATGACCTGCAAGCCTTCGGCTCGAAAGGCATCCGCACCGTGATCGTGCCGGGTTGAACTCCCTCTCCCGCAGGTGGGAGAGGGGTAGGGGTGAGGGCTCTTTTTACGATTTTGCAAACCCCACAGCCGCCAAGGCATGTATAATAGATAGGACTTACGCAGTTGGTGGTTGATTGTGGGTGTTTTGGCAGGCATAAGCCCGCCCAAACACCCACAATACCCTCCTAAATTGCGTAACTACGAATAGGTTCACCATCCTTTCTGCTAACCGCCAAGGAGCGAATCATGAAGCCCGTGTTTGCCCTTCTTATCCTGGCAGCCTTCCTGCTCGCCGCCTGCAACCTGCCCGGTGGCTCCGAATCCTCTGCCCCCACCGCCCCGGTCCTCGTGGATCCATCTGCCCCTGGCGCTCAATCCGCCCCAGCTGCCACGCCTGAAACCGTCATCTACATGCCCCAGCAGATGCGGGACGGCGCTTCCAAGGAAGGCCCGCCGCCCGTCACCTACTTCTGGCTGGATGCCACCGCACTCAGCCTGGTCGTCTTGCCCGAGCGGTCCTATGCCGATAATCTCGGCTTCAGCCTGGAGCTGGAGAAACCCGGCGTATCTCTGGTCCTGATGGGTGGGGATATCGCCAGCGCCGCCTGGGATGCCGCTGTAGCCAATGGCACCCCGGTGGTGGTGCGCGGCCAGCAAGGTTACGTCTTCACACCCCCCTCCGGGGTCAGCCTGCACTGGGTAGAAAATGGCAACTACTACCTGGCCTCAGCCATGGGCATGAGCGTGGATGAAGTCCAGGCGCTGCTCAACAGCCTGGAGACCCTCAAACAGACCGACTTCCAGGCGCGCCTGGCCCCATAACCCTGCGCCGGGCGCCGAGAGGAGCTTAGCATGCCCCAGTTTTCTGATCTGCCCCTGCCCAGGCCGGACGAGGGTCTTCCCACGCCAATGGTCTACGTCCACGAGAACCCGCCCTGGGAGTATAAGATCCTGCCACGCAGCCTGGACGAGCTGCCCGATTCCATCGAGCTAAACACCCTCGGTGCAGATGGCTGGGAGCTGACCGGCGTGGTCAACACCGGGCTCCAGGTAGTCTTCTACTTCAAGCGTCTGGGAAAATGAACCCTCGCCAGCAAGCCATCCAGCTCGCCCGCCAGTACGCCCTGGCAGAGCCGGTCTTTTTGGATACCGAGACCACCGGCTTAAGCCCGTCCGACCAGATCGTCGAGATTTGCCTGCTGGATAGCCACGGTGTGGTTCTGCTTGAGACCCTGGTGCGCCCCACCCGGCGCATCCCTCGGGATGCGATCCAGATCCACGGCATCACCGACGAGCTGGTCATGCACGCCCCCACCTGGCCCGAGGTCTGGGCGCAGGTAGAAGCCATCCTGCGCGGCCGCTATGTCGGCATCTACAACGCCGAGTTTGACCTGCGCATGCTGCGCCAGAGCCACCAGGCTCACTCCTTCCCCTGGCCTGGCAACCCCAGCAACTTCTGCATCATGAAGCTTTACGCCCAGTACTACGGGCAGCCTGGCTCCTACGGCACCCCGCGCTGGCACAAGCTGGAAGCCGCTGCCCGCCAGTGCGGCCTTGATCCTGGCTACACGCACCGCGCCCGCCAGGATACCCTGCTCGCCAAATCCGTCTTTGACCACATCGCCGCATCGCGCTGAGTAGGGGCGAAGCATTTGCCAGTGAAGCTCTTGCCTTATCATTTATTCTTCCGGATATGCTTCGCCCCAACAGCCTCCCCTAGGGCTGAGCGAAAGGCGTAGTCTGCAGCCAAACCGCAGAAACCCTCTCCCGCCTGCGGGAGAGGGCAGGCTGAGGGCACTCCCACCCAACGAAATCAATGTTGACAATTCCACGTTTGAATGTACAATTAATCTCCCAACCACTAGGAGGTGGCTATGTCCAGGGTAGAAGCCCCAATCCGCCTCATCTTACAGGTCGAAGCCGGACCTCAAGCTGATCCCGACCAGATAGATCGCCAAACCCGCACCCTGATCCGCGAGCTGCGCGAGTTGCACATCGAATCCATCGAGCCAGTTCGGCTTGAAAATCCGCCTCCCGGAGCGAAAGCGGGTGAAGCTATCGCCTTAGGCAGCGTGGTTGTGTCCGTCTTGCCCTCCATCCTCGAAACGGTGATTCTTTTCCTCAGGGACTGGAGTTTTCGCGGCTCAGACCGGCGTGTGAAGCTCCGCTTTCAGGTCGGTGATAGACTCCTCGAGATCGAGTATGATCCGATGAGCATGACCCAGGAAAGCCTGGGTGAGTTGATCAAAACCCTGCTGAAAGACGCTGAACCGGAATCATGATGCAACGGATCGAGGTTGCGGGTGGATAACCCAACTGTCCAGAAATATGCCCTGCTGATTGGCAACAATGAGTTTGACGATGCCAGCCTGTCGCGGCTTATCGCCCCACCCCTGGACATCCAGCTTCTCGGTGACCTATTGAGCAATGCCGAGATTGGCGGTTTCACCGATGTTGTCACCTTGCTGAATAAGTCCTCGGCGGATGTGCGCAAAGCGATTGCCCGTTTCTTTGCCCAAAAGAAGCGCGATGATTTATTGCTGCTCTATTTCTCCGGTCATGGCATCCTGGACGATAACGGTCACTTGCACCTGGCTGTGCGTGACACCGAACGGGACCTGCTCAACGCCACCGCCATCGAGGCTTCGTTTATCACTGGTGTGATGGATCGCAGCATGTCCAACCGGCAGGTGCTGGTGCTGGATTGCTGCCAGAGCGGCGCCTTCGGACGCAGCAAAGGGGTCATCGGCACCAGCGTTGGCACAGCCTCCTTGTTTGAAGGCACTGGCTATGGTCGGGTGGTGCTGACTGCCACCGATGCCACCCAATTCGCCTGGGATGGTGAAAACCTGATCGGCGAAGCCCAAAATTCTGTCTTTACCCGCTCCCTGATCCAGGGCTTGCGCACCGGTGAAGCCGATACCGACGCAGATGGGCTGATCACCCTGGATGAGCTCTACGACTATGTCTATGACAAAACGCTGGCAGAGACCCCCCTCCAGACGCCCGCCAAGTGGTCATACAAGGTGCAAGGCACTATTGTGCTGGCGCATAACCCCCGTCCGGTTGTGAAACCCGCCCCTCTCCCTGGCGATCTGGTTCAGGCCATCGATAGTCCCCTCGCCGGTGTCCGTGAAGGAGCCATAAGTGATTTGCGACGATTGCTCCAAGGCAGCGATCGCAGTCTTGCCCTGGCAGCAAATCTGGCGTTGCAAAAATTAGCCGCCGATGACAGCCGCCGGGTCTCGTCTGCCGCCCAGGCAGCTCTGGACACGGTCCAACCAGCTGCCACTCCAGCTACCCCATTGCCTGCAGCGAAGCCGTTCATCGAGCCCGAAAGCACACCCGTTTCTGTAATCCCATCCCAACCCGAGCCGGAGACGGTAACCCGCCAGCAATCCGCGAAGGACCAGGCGAGTACCTCGTGGAGGCCTTATTACTTCCTCGTCTCTGGCTGGATCCTGGGCTGGTTTCTCGCCCTCAGCCTGGCCAGGCTTTTCGATTCATATGTTGCGCTTCAGTTGGGATTGCCCCTAGCCGGGGTGGTAACCGGATTCTTCTTGGGACGCGGCAAGCTCACCTCACGTCTCGTAATGGCAGGCGCTTTGGGGATATCCTGGTCCTTGCCGATCTACCTGGGGCTGGTCACGCAAATCTGGTGGCTCGCCATTTTTGGGATAGCTGCAGCGGGTCTGGTCTCCAGCCTGGTGATTTTGGTATATCCATATTACGAGACCCCGAAATAAATCGAAAAATATTGATCCTATGACCACCTATTTGCTTATCGCTCTGAACGTGCTCCTCCTGGTAGCCTTGCTGGCCTGGATTCCTTACTCCATCGACCATAAATTCCTCACACCTAGAAAATGGGTCATCGCCGTGCTGGCTTCCATCGCCTGGGGAGTTGGCGGGAGCATCGGCTGGTTTTTAACCAGCGAAAAATGGGCTGAATTAGTCCAATACTTCTTGGATTATGAGAGTCTCTCCTACCTGGTTGAGTCAATAGAGCTTACCGGTTACTTGAGCCTTGCCCTGACAGGTATCTTGGCTGCCCTTTTTGGTTTCGTTACCCTGTACCTGCTCCTGCGCTACCTACCACAAAAATCTCCCCCGCCTCCAACAGCCTAACCGGACGCTGCGGACGTTCGCCGCCTCAGTAGGGGCGAAGGTTTTGCCGCTGAAGCTCTCGCCTTCTCATAATTTCTTCCGCAAATGCTTCACCCCAACACCCTATCGTGGGCCCACCTTCCAGGCGTAGCCTTCAGTCGAAACGCGACCTCCCCCTCCCCAATGAATGGGAGATCGGCCATGGCTGAGGGCGCACCTCCACACCTGACACCCTTCTTGCGAATCGCACTTCGCACCTCTCACTTCACCTGACACCGGTCCACCTGACACTCCTACAACACCCTCACCTCCATCCCCCACACCGGCGCCGCCAGCTCCAGATCATTCCGCACATGCCCCATCGTCAGGATCGTGTGGTGCGAGGCCAGCTCCCGCATCAGCTTATGCCCATCGGCTACGCGCAAAACAGCTCCGTTCAAGCAGTCTGATCCCGGGAACTGGGCATACCCTTCCAAGCTGCCCTCCGCCACCGAAAACCCGCCAAAGTCCGGCTCGATCTTCACCAGAGTTATCGGTCCCTCTGGCAGCCGGGCATCGATCGCCGTAGCGTTCTCGTCCACAATCCGCAGCACCTTCTTACGCAGCGCCCACTCCGTCGCAAAAGCCCGCGGCACCACCCCTAAATATCCGCAATGTGCCGCCAGAATATGGTTCTCCGCCTCTTCCGCCACTGCCGGAAAGTCCGGGATGCGCTCGTGCTTGAGCGCTGCCTGCCCCATCAAAAACGGGTACAGGTTGGTCATCATCACCGGCACGTCCAGCGTTTTATGGATCACCAGCTTGCTCAGCATCGCCACCGTGTCCGCCTCGCAGCCCCACAGCAGCCCGTTTTCCTCATACAGCAGGTCCCACGCCAGGCACGGCGTGCTATCGCAGAAATGCGATTCGTTCAGGCAATTGATCCCCACCGCCCGGATGCTTGCATCCCCTGCCAGGTCTTCCTTCACAGCTAAATAAAGCTTCACCGCGCTCAGCAGCGCCCGCTCCGGGATATCTCCCAGCCGTACCCTGCCCTTCTTTTCCTCCCATGCCCGCCGCGCAGCCTCATCCGGGATCGCCCTGGCTCGCTCGCCTAGCGCCTTGAAGCTCTGCTTGACGATCTCCACCCCGAACTTCTCCCCCATGCGCTGGGTGCACTCCGCCTCCCACCAGTAGAAGCGCTTGAAAATCTCCGCCTGGAAGCCCGCCCCGGGGTTATCCTGGTACACCAGAAAGCGGCTCTGGCGCAGCTCTCTCTTCAGCCCCAGAGCGCGGCACAGCATCTTCGTCTGTTCCAGATTATACGGGGGGATCACCCGCACCCCTTCCAGCGCCAGGTAGCGGTTGATCTCCCAATCCCACCTCGATACCGTGGCAAACTCGGAGGTCACCACCAGGATCGGCATCTGGATCAACTTGAAATCCTCCACCCGCCGGTAAGCCTCGCCCAGCATCTGCGGGAACAATGCCGCATCCGCCGCCTCGGGCAAGTCAGCCCCCAGAGGAAGCGGCTCCAAGAAGTCTACCTCGCTTGCCAGCAAACCCCGCAGGCTCGCCAGCTGCTTGTTGAACTCCTCATCCGGAGGATTGTTGAATGTAATCGGCTGCAAAGTGGCTTTCATGTCAAACCTTCCTTGATCAACTAGATTCTCCCCTTAATTATAGGACAATTCGCCCCCCCGCGCCATCCATTTCACCCAACAAACTCCCCTGGGCGCAATTCTTCGCGCTGAAAATCGAAGTTTCTTTTCCTCCCTCCCGGTTGTATAATAATTCCAGGTACTTCCTCCGACCTGCCGCCAACCCTAAAGGACTTTCCTGCATGAGCGATAACCCCGAAAACCCAAAATCCGGCGCTATCCAGGTTCTCATCGTGGATGACCATGCCGTCGTCCGCCAGGGCTTGCGCACTTTCATCGACCTGCAAGACGATATGAGTGTGGTCGCTGAGGCAGAGAACGGCGCGGAGGCCGTTGCACTCGCCCAGCAGCACCAGCCGGACGTCATCCTGCTCGACCTGGTCATGCCCGAGATGGATGGTGTGGAAGCCACCCGCCGCATCCTGGAAGGCAGCCCGGCCTCGCATATCATCATCCTCACCAGCTTCGGCGAGGACGATAAAGTCTTCCCCGCCATCCGCGCTGGCGCCCAGGGCTACCTGCTCAAAGATATCCACCCCAATCAGCTGGTGCAAGCCGTGCGAGAAGCTGCCTTAGGCCGGGTCCAGCTTCACCCGGATATCGCCCGCAAGCTGATGTCCGCAGTGGCTGCCGAACCGGCTGCCGCAAAAGACGCCCCGCCTCCCCCGCAAACCAGCGACCTGACCGACCGCGAGCAGGAGGTCTTGCGCCTGATTGCTGCCGGGATGAACAACCGCCAGATTGCCGGGCAGATGATCATCAGCGAGAAGACCGTCAAAACTCACGTCAGCAATATCCTCAGCAAGCTCGGTTTGGAAGATCGCACCCAGGCTGCCATCTGGGCTATCAAACACGGCTTAGAGGCGGATAGCTAAGCGGGACAACCCATGCGCAATTTCGTCCTCCTGCTCATCTACTTCGCCGTCGTTATCCGCGCCATCGCTTTCCACTTCTACGATGACCCCGTTCCGCCCCTGGTCTATGTTTTTCTGGTATGCTACGGATTGCTCTTAGCCACCCAACCCTACCTCACACATCGCTACCCCCGCTACACCGGCTTCTACCTTGTGATTCAGTTCGCCCTGGTGATGGCTGCGCAAGTCAGCATGCTGTCCATAGACTTTTTTATCAGCCTTATCTTCCCGCTGAGCTTCCAGGCAGTCTTTTATTACGGTCGCAGGCTGGGGTTTATCATCATCGCTTTCTTTGTCCTTATAATTACCTTCCCCATCATGAGCGGTTGGGAGTGGCAGATCGAAGGCCTGGCGGTTGTCCTGGTGAATGGTGCTGCTTGTTTCCTGGTCGGCAATTTCGCCCATTTAATCCTTACCGCCCAGCGCGCCGACATATCCAATCAGCAGCTTTCGGTAGAGCTTCAGCAAGCCAATCAAAAGCTGGGCGAGATGGCAACTCAGCGCCAGGAGCTGGCGGTCCTCCAGGAGCGCAGCCGCATGGCCCGCGAGCTGCACGATTCAGTCACCCAAACCATCTTCAGCATGAACCTGTCCGTCCAATCCGCCCGCATGCTGGCTGATAAAGATATGTCTCTGGTTGCCGAGCAGCTAGACCGCCTGCAAGAGCTGGCCCGCAGCGCGGTCAGCGAGATCCAGGTGCTCATCAGCCAGCTTCGCCCCGCCCCGCTTGCCTCCGGGCAGCTCTCCCAGGCACTCGGCGACCTGGTCCATCAGCGCCAGTTCCAGGACAGCCTGCAGATCGAGCTGCAAGTCCTCGCCGACCGCCAGCTGCCCCAGCCCACCATTCAAGGACTGTACCGCATCGTTCAAGAAGCCCTCAACAATATCGTCAAGCATGCCGGAACAGACCAGGCATCGATCCGGGTAGACCTGCAAGCGGGACCACCTTATGTGGAGATCAGCGACCACGGCTGCGGTTTCGATCCGGGACTGGCTACTCAGGATACCGCACACCTGGGTCTGGCAGGCATGGCGGGAAGGGCGCAGGAACTGGGGTGGAAGTTTCAGCTAGACTCGCAGCCCGGTCGGGGCACGGTAATCCGCCTGGAGGAGATCGTTAAATGACCCTCCCCGCCAGGTCTACGCCCAGCGAACCAGCCCGCTTCCGGGCTGCCTTCTGGATGAGCTTTCCAATCATTGTATTTGTCACCCTGCGCAAGGTGACCGCCAGTGAAGATACCGCCGGTTTGATCGCCGCCCTGGTCCTTCTGGGGGTGTACCTGCTCTTACTGACGACTCAACGCGCCATCACGAAACGCTTACCAGCCTATTTCCAGTTCTATATGCTCGTTCAATTCACCATCGTTCTGGCTTTAGGCCTCCTTCAACCACATGAGGATACCTGGGCGGTGCTCTATATTCCGCTCGCCTTCCAGCTCTTCCACGAGTTCCCTCGCCGGGCCGCCCTCGCCTGGAGCGCCTCCTTTGCCCTGTCTGTCTTGCTGGTGATGATCTACACAACCGGCTGGATCTCCGGGTTGGGCTTTGGCTTGTTCTACATCGCCAGTGGGATTTTCTTCGTCGCGTATGATTACCAGTACGCCCAGGTCGAAGACGCCCGCAACCGCAGCCAGGATCTGCTGGCTGGTTTGCAGTCCGCCAATCAAGAGCTCGAGCAGGCTGCCCGCCAGGCAGAAGAGCTGGCAGCCGCCCGCGAGCGGGAGCAGATTGCCCGCCAGCTGCACGATTCAGTCAGCCAGATCATCTTCAGCATCACCCTGGACGCTCAATCGGCGCGCCTGCTGCTGGACAAAGACCCGCAGCGCGTCCCCTCCCTGCTCGACCGCCTGCAAGAGCAGACCAGCCGTGCCCTGGCCCAAATGCGCGATCTAATCAGCCAGTGGCGCACAAGTAATTAAGCCAACCCGCCAGCCAGCACCGTAGAGACGCAGCATACTGCGTCTCTACACGCATTCGCATCATTCACCCAATTCGCAGCCCGGCACTGAGCAGAGCGCAGCCCAGCCCCAGAGCAATCCTTTTTCTCGCGCCACTCCCTCTTCCGCTCGCGAGAGAGATCAGGGGTGAGAGCCCCTCGCACTTCGCACCTCCCGTGACACCTGACACCGCAACACGTGACACGCACTACGCACTTCGCACTCCGCTCCTCATCCTCCAGTCCTACATCTAAAGACCTAGCCGCCGTCTCCTCTCCTCCCTCAGCCCGATAGCAAAATTCCGTCTGCCTGTGTAGGTTGAATCCAGCCCCTTGCCCGATGTGCCTGGGGATAGTTTCCGGTATCCTGTAATCAAGAAAAGGAGACTGCGATGAACACCTACTCGAATTTCCCCCTCACCCAAATTTGGAACTCCCTGAACGATTGGCTAGTTGCCCCTGCCCGCCAGATCTACACCTACCAGGACTGGATCGGCGAGCCGGATGAGGCCATCGCCAGCTACGATGCCAGCGAGTTGCCCGCCGCCCACCCCGCCCCAGAAATTTCTCCAGACGAGTTCGAGAGCGAGTACGACTGGTTCCTTTCATGATCTCCAGCAAAGCGAGTATCCCCGCCATGCACACCATCTCCGTGATCATCGCCGACGATATGCCCCGCGTCCGCCACGATCTGCGCACCGTCCTCCTGCTGGCAGGCCAGGCTGCCGGCGCCCCGGTTGAAATCCTGGGCGAGGCCGAGAACGGGCGCCAGGCGGTTGAAAAAGTGATCTCCCTCCAGCCGGATGTGATCCTCATGGATTTAGAGATGCCCGACCTGGACGGCTACCGGGCTACCAAAGAGATCAAAGCCGCTTTCCCCTCCACCCGAGTCATCGTGCTCACCGTGCACGATGACCCCACCGACCGTATGAAAGCCCTGCAAGCTGGTGCCGACGATTTTCTGGTCAAAGGCGTGCCGGTCGCAGAAATTATCCGCAAGATCAATTGTTTAGCTAAAAAAGGAGAGCCCTCATGACCCCCCCAACCAACCCCACCCCCCGCCTGTACTATCTGGACTGGCTGCGTGTTCTGGCGATCCTGGCGATCTTCGTCTTCCACTGCACCCGCGCTTTCGACACCGACGATTGGTCGCTCAAGAACCTCACCACCTACCCCTCCGTCACAGTTTGGAAGGAGTTCGCCATCAGCTGGGGCATGCCGCTGATCCTGCTTATCTCTGGGGCAAGCGCTTTCATGGCTTTAGACAGGGTCAAGCCCGGTAAATATATTGCCGGTCTCTTCTTGCGCCTGTTTGTGCCTCTCATGGTGGGGATGTTCAGCCACGTTGCCTTTCAGGTGTACCTGGAAAACGTCCAGCAAGGTGGGTTCCGTGGCTCGTTCTTCGACTTCTACCCGCACTACTTCGAGGGTATGTACGGTCTGGGCGGCAACTTCGCCTGGATGGGCTTGCACCTGTGGTATCTGGAGTTGCTCTTCGTCCTCTCGCTGCTCTGCCTGCCGCTCTTCCTGTGGCTCAAAAAAACCCGTCCGGGTCAGCGCATCTTGCAGGCTGCGGGCAGTTTTCTGGCGCTCCCCGGCGCCATATACCTGCTGGCTCTGCCCGCCATCTACCTCATCCTCAACCTTGATCCCGAGACCTGGGGCAAGCAGGACCTGGGCGGCTGGAGCGTGCTCATTTACCCGCTATTCTATATCGGTGGCTTTCTGATCCTCTCCAGCGAGCGCCCGCAAGCCCGCACGATGCAGATGCGCTGGATCTCTCTCGGGCTGGGGTTGGTCTTAAGCCCGCTGCACCTGTTCTTTGAGTTCCAGGCGCGCTTCCCAGGTGTGCAAGCGCTGGATGACAGGCTGGCAGACCCGCTGATCTGCCTGGTGGTATGGTGCTGGCTGCTGGCGATCTTCGGCTTCGGAAAGCTTCACCTGAACTATACAAACCCGTTCCTAAAATATGCCAACGCGGCCGTCCTGCCGTTCTATATCTTGCACCAGACTGTCATCGTCTGCCTGGGCTACTTTATTCTCCAGTGGGCGTTGCCCGACCTGCTCAAGTTCATCCTTATCCTGGCAGCCTCGTTCCTGGTCACCGCCAGCCTGTATGAGTTTATCGTCCGGCGCAATAACGTCCTGCGCTTCCTGTTCGGGATGAAGCTGCAGCCAAAATCGCCCGCCTCGCAACCCACGGAAGCGGTCACAGTATCCTCATAAGCGATAAACCCTTGGGGTCGTAAAGTCCCCTTGGGTCATATTTGAAGGAGTAAAAAATGAACACAAAACCAAGTGCCCGCAACAACTATCTGGACTGGTTACGAGTGCTGGCGATCTTTTTCGTCTTCATCTACCATTCCACTCGCTTCTTCAACCTGGAAGACTGGGAAGTCAAGAATCCGGTGCGCTATGCCGGTGTGGAGATATTCAACGTGTTTTCCTGGACCTGGATGATGCCCATCATCTTCGTCATCTCCGGCGCCAGCCTGTTTTACGCGGTCGGTAGAGGCAGCACTGGCAAGTTCTTCAAGGACAAGGTGCTGCGCCTGCTGGTGCCGTTTGTTTTCGCTTTGCTCACCCACGTGACCTTTCAAGCCTACTTGCGCCAGATCACCCATGGCGAGTTCAGCGGCAGCTACTTCCAGTTCCTGCCAGCTTATTTTAGTACTACTTGGGAAACCTACGGAGCCTGGGGGTTCTTCGAGCTGGAGCAAATGCACGTCTGGTACCTGCTATGGTTGTACCTTCTCACCCTGCTGGCTTACCCGCTGATGCTGTGGCTCAAGCTCGGCGGGCAGCGGGTGCTGGCAGCCGTGGGCAGCTTCCTGTCCTTGCCGGGAGCAGTCTACCTGCTTGCGCTTCCCACCGTCTTGCTGCTAGCCTTGGTTGATCCGAATAGCCCTGTGATGTCCGAGAAAGGCGGCGGGTGGAGCCAGGTGATCTACCTGTGGTACTTGCTGGCTGGCTTTCTCATGCTCTCCTCGCCAGGCGTCCAGGCCAGCATCCAGCGCTTGCGCTGGCTTTCGCTCGGGCTGGGACTGGCTCTTGCTGGCAGCTTGCTCTACCTGTTTATTGCCAACGGCGTGCCCACTTATGGCACATCCCTCTATACAATCGTCTTTACATCTGCCGCCCTGTGCTCCTGGAGCTGGATCCTGGCATTCTTTGGTCTGGCGATGCGCTACCTGGATTTCCGCACACCCCGCTTAGAATATACCAACGAAGCCGTGCTGCCGTTCTACATACTGCACCAGTCGGTGCTGATCTGTGTCGGCTATTACATCGTCCAATGGCCCATCCCCGATTTCCTGAAGTGGGTAGTCATTCTGGCCCTCTCCTTTGCGGTCATCATGGGGCTGTACGAGTACCTTGTGCGGCGATTCAACTTGTTGCGCTTCCTGTTCGGCATGAAGCGGGTACCAAAAACATCGGTCGTAGAATCCCGCGAAACCGCCTTTGCTGGAGAGAAAACCAACTAGACTATATTAGGGCGAAGCATTTGCCACCTACACCGCTTGCCACATTGCAAACCTTAAGGCAAATGCTTCGCCCCTACCCCACGCACTCCGCACTTCGCACTTCCCTCACCCCCCGCACTTCACCCAGGTACCACCGGGTCACCTGACACGTGAAAACATCCTCTCATCCCCTCCACTGGTTTGCCCGGATATTTTCCTCCGCCAGGCGCGCCGTCTCCTCCACCCTTCTCGCTCGCGTCTCAGTTTTTTTGGCGGAAGCAATCCACTCCAGGATTCCCCGCCGTACCGAGCGTGGAAACGCATCAAAGTTTCCCCTTGCTGCCGGGTAACCATCTAGCGCCTCCGCCAGATCGGGCGGGATCTCCAGCGCTTCGACCGCGTCCAATGCGTTCCAGGCGCCGTTTCGTTTGGCGGCATCCACCTTCGCCAGCCCGGCTGGTGCCATCGACCCTGCCGCAGTCAGCTTTGCAATGCGCAGCTTATTGGGTTTAGACCACTTGCTGCCCGGGCGGCGCGGTGCCATCCACAGCATGGAGCGCTCATCATCCAGCTTGCGCCCCAGGCTATCCACCCAGCCAAAACACAGCGCTTCCTCGACCACATCTTCATACGGCACGTGCTTCTCGCCCCAATGCTTCTTATATGTCACCAGCCAGATACCTTTGTTACGCAGGTGGTTTTTCTCCAACCACGCCCGCCATTCTATCCGGCTGACCACTTCAACTCGCTCTTCCATCATCATTCCAGTCAATTTATATGCCTATACGCAACCGGCTTTCCTATATCGAGATGCCTCAACCACACCAGGCTACCTCCTCCCTCGTGCGCCGTCCCGCCACATGCACCCCTCTCCCATTTATGGGAGAGGGCAGGGTGAGGGCAGCCTACCCCCACCCAAATATCCGCCAGTACAACCCCGCCGCCGCGCCCGCATACCCCCA
>JBFYSV010000040.1:0-7967 GCA_041301185.1 Anaerolineae bacterium | reverse complement strand
GAAGAAGAATACACCGCAAGACGGAACGAGATCCTGGATTCGGCTCAGCGCCTGATCTACACCAAAGGCTACGAGAAGATGGCGATCCGGGATATCCTGGATGAGCTGCAAATCTCGAAGGGTGCCTTCTATCACTACTACGACTCGAAAGGGGCGCTTCTGGAGGCGCTCGTCGTACGCTTGCTAGACGAGGTAGAGAAATTACTTGATCCGGTCATCCAGGATCCGAGTTTGTCTGCCCTGGATAAGCTCGAACGCTATTTTGCCACGGCGGCGCGCTGGAAAACAGACCGGAAAGATTATATGATGGCGCTGGTGCATGTCTGGTATGCAGACGAAAATGCCATCGTGCGCCAGAAAATATTTGCCATGACGGTCGAGCGGATTGCGCCCATCATCTCCACAATTATCCGCCAGGGCATCCAGGAAGGGGTCATCAAAACCCCCTATCCAGACCAGGCGGGCGAGTTGTTTCTGTCTCTCTGGCAAACCCTGGGTGATTCGTTCTCCAGGATGCTCCTGGGACAAGAAGCGGATTATTCTTTTGTTGAGAGCACCGTGGCGGCTTACACCGATGCGCTGGAGCGCGTCCTGGGCACCCCCAGCGGTTCATTGCGCCTGATCGACACCGCCACTCTCCAGGAATGGTTTGTTCACGATGAGACCCTGCCCAACCCTGCCAACCAGACGCTGTCAGTTGGCGCAGGAGCGCTTGAATCTTGAGTATTTGTACACAGCTGGTGCATTATTTACATTGCAGGAAGGAATGTCGAGTATGAAACTGTATCTTCGCCTGGCCTGGCGCAATATCTGGCGCCACCGCCGCCGTACCTTCATCATCATCGTGGCAATGGGCCTGGGGCTGGCAATGATGATGATGTACGACGGGCTGGTTGTAGGATTCAACCAGGCTATCTACGGCAATGCGATCAAGGTGCTGGGAGGTAATATTCAGGTGCATGCAGAAGGCTACCGCGCCGAAGCCAGCCAGGCGCCGCTCCTGCCGCTGCCAGATGACCAGGCTGTCGTCCAGGCAGCCCTGGCGAACCCCCAGGTGGTGGCGGCCCTGCGCCGCATCAACACCGGCGGGCTGGCCAGCAGCCGGGAGGGCGCGTTTGCGGTGAGCATTACAGGCATCGAGCCAGAGATCGAAAAAGATGTCAACCTTGCCGCACAGCATGTCGCCGCCGGGCGCTTCCTGGCAGACGGCGATGCAGATCTCATCTTCATCGGCAAAGGCCTGGCAGATGCCATGGGTGTGCAGGTCGACGACCGCATCACCCTCACTGGGCGCTCCAGGCACGAGCAGATGCGTCAGCGCACGATGACCGTTGCCGGCATCTACGACCTGGGCATGCCTGAGATCGAGAAGCGCTCGGTCTATGTCACCCTGCCAGAAGCGCAAGACCTGTACGGTTTGAGCGGGCAGTCCACCGAGGTGGGGATTGTGCTGCAGCAGATCGGGCAGGAAGCCGCAGTGATTGCGGCTATGAAACCCGCTTTGCCGGGTTACGAGATCGAATCTTTTGAAGACAACTACCCGGAGCTTAAATCTGCCCTGGCGACCAAAGGCAGCGTAATGAATATTTTCAGCGTGGTGATCCTGGTGATTGCCGGGATCGGCATTCTGAACCTGCTGCTGATGGCGGTCTATGAGCGCACGCGCGAGATCGGCGTGCTGGGCGCCCTGGGGCTCAAGCCGCGCCAGATCTCCTGGTTGTTCATCCTGGAGGGGGCGATGATGGGGCTGGTGGGCGTGGCAGCGGGAATTGTGCTGGGTCTGATTTTCAACGGACTGCTGCGCTATGTGGGATTGGATTTTACCGCTTTCTCCAATATGACAGAGTACACCGCCCTGATCAATGATCGCGTTTATCCCGGCTGGGGGGTGGACAAGCTGCTGTGGCGCGCCCTGACGGTCGCCATCATTGCCGCGATGGCGGCAGTGATCCCGGCCCGCGAAGCGGCGCAGCGCGAGCCAGCCGAAGCCCTGCACTACGTATGAGGTTCCTATGATACAGCTTTTTAAGATGGCTTTACGTAACCTGGGGCGCAACCGCCGGCGTACTTTCTTTTCCTCCCTGGCGCTGGGGATGGGTCTGGCGCTGTTGCTGCTGCTGGCTTCGGTGATTGAGGGAGAGATGGACACCGCCATCGAATCGGCCATCCGCTTGCAGAGCGGGCATTTGCAGGTGCGGGCCAGCACCTATAACGAGAGCAAGACCAGCCTCAAATGGGAAGACCTGGTTGAGAATCCAGACCAGGTGGCAGCGCAGATCGCTGCCCTGCCCCCGGTGAAGGTCGCCACGCCGCGCCTGTTTGCCAGCGGGTTCCTGTCTGTGGGCGACGAATCGGCAGGGGTCAGAGTCTACGGGATCGACCCGCTCTCCGAAGCCAACGCACCTTACAAGGAAGAGCTGGTGAGCGGCGAGTTTATCACCCCCGACGACCGCGAAGGTGTAATGATCGGCTTTGCGCTGGCAGACAAGCTGGGCTTGCAGGCTGGCGATCAAGTCAATCTCTCGGTCAACACCTCCAACGGCGAGGTGGACGAGCAGATGTTCACCATCCGGGGCGTCTATACCACCCGCACCCCCAGTTTTGACGGTTTTACCGTCTTTCTGCCGCTGGCGAAGGCGCAGGCGATCACCCAGGCGGGAAATCACGCCAGCACCATCTTTGTGCTGCTGGATGACACCACCCAAACCGATGCCGTGGTAGCCGCCTTGCAGGGCTCGCGCTACGACGTGCTGACCTGGCTAGAGCTGAACGAGCTGATCGTCCAGACGGAAGATCTGTCCAAAAGCTTCATGATCTTCTTTTACCTGATTGTGTTGGCGATCTCCGCCACAGTGGTGGTCAACACCCTGGTCATGTCCGTTTTCGAGCGCACGCGCGAGATCGGCATCCTGGCTGCCATCGGCATGAAAGGCCGGCGCATCATGGCCCTGTTCCTGGTCGAATCGTCGTTGATCGCTTTCGGCGGAATCGCCCTGGGGCTGATCCTGGGTGGGCTGGTGGTGGCTTACTTCACCCGCTACGGCATCTACATCGGCAATATGGGAGTAACCGGCTACCTGCTCAGCGAGACGATCTACGCCGAGCTGACTTTGCAAGATACGCTGAGCCTGTCCTTGCTGGCGCTGGTGGTTACCCTGCTGGCGGGGCTGTACCCGGCAGTGCTGGCTTCCCGGATGGAGCCCGTCGATGCCCTGCGCGCTGAGAAATAAACGCACTCATTGCGTGGGAGGAGGGGGTGTTTGGGCAGGCGCTGCCCGCCCAAACACCCCCATCTTCCCCTGAACTGCATAACTACTAAAAGTAAATGAATATCCGTCAGGAGAGACAACATGGAAGTCGTCAAGATTGAAAACGCAACCCGTATTTACCAGATCGGCAAGCTGGAGACACAGGCTTTGCGCGGGGTTAATTTGAGCATCGAGAGCGGTGAGTTCACCGCCCTGGTGGGACCCTCCGGCTCGGGTAAGACCACCCTTTTACAGTTAATCGGCTGCCTGGACCAGCCCACCAGCGGGCGGGTGTTCATCAACGGCAAAGATGTCTCCAGGCTTAACCGCAACCAGCGGGCCGATATGCGCCGCGGGGCGATCGGCTTTATCTTTCAGTTCTTTGCCCTGATCCCCACCCTGACAGCCTACGAGAACATTGAAATGCCGTTGCTCTTGAATGGTCACAGCGCCGCGGAGCGACGCCAGCGCGTGGGTGATCTGCTGGCGGCAGTCGGCCTGACGGAGCGCGGACACCAGCGCCCAGACCAGCTCAGCGGCGGGGAGCAGCAGCGCGTGGCAGTCGCCCGCGCCCTGGCAACAAAACCGGCCCTCATCCTGGCAGATGAGCCCACTGCCAACCTGGATACCGCCAACGGCAAGCAGGTCATGGAGACGATGCTGCGCATCAACCAGGAGACCGGCGTTACTTTCGTGTTTGCCACCCACGACCCGCGCGTCATCCAGTATGCCCGGCGCGTCATCACTTTACAAGACGGCCTCATCGTTGAGAATCATGCTGCCCAAAAGACAGATGAGGAGCTGGTTGGCGTAGGAGCATAATATGAGCTGCAAGACACTGGCGCAAAAGTTGGTTGTGATCTTGTTGATCGCACTTGCCCTGGCGGGATGCAGCGCTTTTGCGAGATCGACTCCTGAGGCGCTGCCCACCGTCATGCTGGATAGTAGTGCCACGACTTCGGATACCAGCGGCACAACCTCGACCGGCCTAAGCGTAAGCGTAAGCGGCAGCGGCGGCGGCGTAGTCGCTTCGGGAGTTATTGTCCCGGCCCAAGAAGCGCAGCTGGCTTTTGCGCTGAGCGGCGAGCTGGAGACGGTGGAAGTAGCCGTCGGCGAGCGGGTTGAGGCCGGTCAGGTGCTGGCCCGTCTGGCTGGCGCCGAGCAGCTCCAGGCGGCTCTCTCAGTAGTCGAGCTGGAGGTGAGGGTCGCTCAGCAGGCGTTGCAAAAGCTCAGCGACGATTTGCCGGAAGAGCAAGCCGCCGCGCTACAAGCGTACACGGAAGCGCGGGATGCCGTGCGGGATGCCCAGCGAGTGATCAATGGTTTCAATATCTCGTCTGAACCGATCGACATCCAGGTTGCCAGCTCGAATTTGGCCCTGGCTGAGCGCGCCCTGGAACAGGCGAAGAAGGACTTTAAGCCTTACGAGAAAAAGCCGGAGAGCAACTTCAAGCGGGCGGCTTTGCTCAGCAAACTTTCGGACGCCCAGAAGCGTTATGACAATGCCCTCAAGCAGTATAACCGCCTGACGGGTGTCATCGTGCCCGAGTTCGATTACCAGCAGGCGCAGTATGAGCTGGAAATTGCCAACGCCAGGCTCAAGCTGGCGCAAGACAAGCTTGAGCTGCTAAAGGGCGGTCCGGCACCCGACGAGCTGGCTCTGGCCCTGGCGCGGGTGGAAACCGCTCAGGATAGGGCAGATGCCGCCCGCGCCAGCCTGTTAAACCTGGAGCTGAAAGCCCCCTTTGACGGGACGGTCAGCAAGGTCAATTTCCAGGGTCAGGAATGGGTAACGCCGGGTCAAACGGTCGTGGAGCTGGTCGACCTGGAGCACCTGCGCGTCGAAACCACCGACCTGAGCGAGCGCGATGTCCCCAAGATTCGAGTCGGGCAACCTGTCTCGGTTTTCATCGATGCCTTGAACCAGGATGTGCCCGGGAAGGTGATCCTGATTGCGCCGACGGCAGACACGCTTGGCGGCGATGTGGTGTACAAAACGACGGTCGATCTGGATACACCTCTCCCGGATTTGCGCGCCGGGATGAGCGCCGAAGTGAGTTTTGATACCGGGGAGTAGTAACAAAGATTCAACCACCAAGGCACGGAGTTTGTAGCTGCTTCGCCCTGAGCGGAGTCGAAGATTTACCCAGACCCTAAGGGTTTCAAAAACCCTTAGGGTCTGACAGTGGAAGGGCATTGTAGGGCGGAAATTAAACATTGAACCACGCAGCGCACTAAGGCATGTCGTAGGGGCGCAGCAAAAAAATCAATTAACGGCAATTCGGACTTCTCTTGCTGCGCCCCTACCAGATATTTCTTCGTGAGCCTTTGTGCTTTCTTGGTGCTCTTTGTGTTTCTGCTCTTGGCTTAATATGCCAGATTCGCGGCCGGTGATCAGGCGCGCCCCGCGCCGGCGGGTGAAGTAGTTCCACGCCCACTGTACCAGCACCATCAGCTTGTTGTCGAACTCGATCAGGTACCAGATGTGGATGAACACCCAGGCGAACCAGGCCAGGAAGCCGTGGATGCGCAGCCTGCCGAAAACCGCCACGGCCGCGTTGCGCCCGATGACCGCCAGGCTGCCTTTATCCCGGTAGGCAAAGCCAGGCAGAGTTATGCCTTCCAGGCGGGCACGGATCAGGTTTGCCACGTAGCGCCCCTGCTGCATGGCGACCGGGGCAATCCCGGGTAAGGGCTTTGCGCCGGCAGATTCACCGCCGCCGGCAGATTCTACGCCGCCGGGCGGGGCGAAATGGGCCATATCGCCGATGACATAGATGTCCGGATAGCCGGGGACTGTCAACTGCGGGCCGACCACCACCCGTCCGGAGCGGTCGAGCTGGGCGCCGGTGCGCAGGTGGACGGTCTGCGCCAGGGGCGAGGCGCTCATCCCGGCAGCCCACAGGGTGGTGTGGGTGTCGATGCGGGCGGCTGCGCCATCCACCTGGCGGTAGGTGAGCGCCTCGGGCTGGATATCCTCCACCATGGCGCCGGTCAGCACCTTCACGCCCAGCTTCTCGAGCGCCACCTGCGCCTGGGCGGAGGCCTGCTGCGGGTACTCGGGCAGGATGGCAGCCTTACCTTCCAGCAGGATGATCTCCGCCTGGGCAGGGTCGAAGCGGCTGAACTCGCCCTTCAGGGTGACGTGCGCCAGCTCGGCGATTGCCCCCGCCAGCTCCACCCCGGTCGGACCGCCGCCGATCACCACGAAGGTCGTCCAGGCTTTGCGCCGGAGCGGTTCCTGCTCGCGCTCGGCGGCCTCGAAAGCCAGCAGCACCCGGCGGCGGATCTCCACCGCGTCTTCGATAGTCTTCAAGCCGGGGGCGCGTTCTTCCCAGGCGGGCTGCCCGAAGTAGTGGTTCTGTGCCCCGGTCGCCAGCACCAGTGAGTCGTAGTGCAGATCGCCGTCCGCAAGGATGACCTTCTGTGTCTGGGGATTGATATCGATGACCTCCGCCTGGACAACCCGGGCGTTGGCCTGGCTTTTCAAGATGGCGCGCAGCGGCGAGGCGATATCCGCCGGAGAGAGCCCGCCGGTCGCCACCTGGTAGAGCAGCGGCTGGAACAGGTGGAAATTGCGTTTATCGATCAGGGTGATCTGTACCGGGGCGCCTCGCAGTGCCTGGGCGGCATAAAGCCCGCCGAAGCCGCCCCCCACGATGACTACCTGATGGCTGGATGGATTGGTTTTCGGGTTCATGGCTCAGCCTTCCTCGGGTTCCGCCACCAGGCGCCCGCCGCGCACCGTACCGCCCAGCACGATAGCAGAGCCGATGATCACCAGGTTCTTGACGATGTACTGCCCTTCCAGGGTCAGCACGAATGGAAAATTTGTCCATACCGCCTCGGGCAGCACCACCAGGGGCATGGCGGTGCCGACCATCTGGGCGAAGAGCAGCAGCAGGGTTGCCCGCAGGAATTTGCCGGTCAGCAGCCCCAGGCCGATCACCATCTCCCAGATCGCCAGCACGGGCAGGAAGATATCCGGGTCGATAAAGTAGATCGTGTTGCGCACCAGCACCTCCGCCGGGCTGATCCCCGGGGCGAGCTTGAGGGCGCCGAACCAGAAGAAGACCACCCCCAGCCCCAGGCGCAGGATCGTCAGGCCGTAGCCAGCCATCCAGCGGGTGATCGAGCGGTCGATTTTGTCGTAAAGCTCAGCGAGCTGCAAACTGGTTTGGGTCGTGTTCATTGTCTACCTCCACGGAAAACAGCGTAATTCCTACTAATAAGATAAATTTTACTTACTATTTAAGTGAAATATATCACAACTCAAGCCTTGTGTCAAGCTATTGTATAGGTTTCTAATAATATATTTATGCTTGGAAGGGGTCTGGATGGGGATCTACCGCAAAGAGGCGGGTAGGGTGGGATTCGAGAATGAACCACGAAGGAATGCAGCCTACGTAGTAGGGGCGCAGCAAGAGAAGCCCTGATGACCACTCTTTCGGCTTTTTGCTGCGCCCCTACGCTGATTTCTCTAAGTCTAGTATGAAAATAAAAACTTCGTGTACCTTGGAGAACAAAAAGGGCGGAGCAAGGGAACCCTTTCCCCGCAATGCGCGTCTCTTCTGCTCCGCCCCTACAAAAACTCTGCACTCTCTATGCCTGTACTGAAAATAAAAACTTCGTCAACCTTCGTGTCTGGTGACTTCGTGGTGAATGGTTTTTATGACAACTCTGTGGCAATTGCGTATATATAACTTTTAAGGTATTATT
>JBFYSV010000037.1:0-23207 GCA_041301185.1 Anaerolineae bacterium | reverse complement strand
GCGGGCGATTACCAGAAGCCCTGACTGCCTTCCAAAAGTCTATCGATATCGCCAGGGATTTGAATGATCCAGACGCATTGGCTGGCGCGGTGCTTGCTCATGAAGAACCTCGCTGGAGGTTGAATCTGGATTCACAGTTGGCACAGGGGTATATGCGCGAGGCGCTTGCTGCCCTCGGTGAGCAGCAGAGCGGGCTACAGGTTCGGTTGTTAGTCGGACTGGCCCGCGCCCTGCTGGCCTCCGGCGAACAAGAGGAGCTTCGCACCACAGTCGAACAAGCGCTGCGCGTTGCACGCCAGATCGGAGATCCGCTTGCGCTGTGTGATGCATTACGCATCAAAGCCCAGATCGACCGCAGACCAGAAACAACCGCCACCCGCCTGGCAGCCATCCGGGAGCTGGTTGCCACTGCTGAAGCCCTCGATGACCAGGAAAGACTGGCGGATGGTTTAGACCTTTACATCTACGACCTGCTTGAATTAGGTCAGATTGATCAGGTCGATGAAAAGATCGCCGCCCAAAGACGGGTTGCCCACGAGATGAAGCAGCCGTTCCAGATGCATGTCGCCGCGGTCTTTCAAACCATGCGGGCGATCCTGCGCGGGGATTTTGATAATGCAGAGCGACTGGCAAAAGAAGCCGCAAATCTCAGCCAGCAGATTGGTCTGGCAGATTTGGACGGCATTTACGGGATTCACATGTTCACTATCCGCCGTGAGCAAGGGCGCCTTCAAGAGATGGCGCCGATCGTGAAGCTGGTTGCCGCCAGTAACCCGCAAGCCTCCACCTGGCGCCCCGGTCTGGCGCTGATTTTCTGCAGCCTGGGCCTGACAGACGAGTGCCGGTCGATTTTCGAGACCCTGGCGTCTGCGGGGTTTGCCTTCGTTCCCCAGGATTCTCTCTTTGCGGCTACGCTGGCTTACCTGTCAGAAGTGTGCTCGTACCTTGGAGACGCCGCGCGGGCAGCCACACTGTACGAATTACTGCTCCCTTACGATGGTCGCACAGTGGTTGTCGGCGGAGCAACCGCCTGTTTCGGGGCAGCCGGGCGTTTCCTGGGCATGCTATCGATGGCAATGTCCGAATTGGAAATAGCCGAGCGTCACTTCCAGCAGGCGATTGAGCAGAATGCACAAATGGGGGCGCGGCCCTGGTTGGCGCACAGTCAATATGAATACGCTGTCATGCTGCTGAAAAGAGGGGCAGCAAAGGACCGCCAGCGGGCAAATGATTTACTCCAAGAGTCGTTATGCGCCTCAAGTAAGTTGGGCATGGCATATCTGGTAGAGAAGGTTGCTGGATTACAGGCTCAATATGAACTCATTTCGAGCTGAACCGGGTTTGAACGAGAATAAATCAGAAAAGGAGAGACAGGATGCCGATATATTTGATAGAGCGTAATTTTGCAGAGCAGCTTGAAGTGACACCCGAGGGTGCCGCAGAGATCAACCTGATCAACGATGAGGAAAGCGTACGCTGGTTGGTGTCGTTTCTCAGCGTAGACAAGAAGAAGACTTTCTGTCTATATGAAGCTTCCAGCGCCGAGGCGATCCTGGAAGCCGCGCGCCGCGCGGGCATCCCTGCCGATACAATTATCGAGGTAGGCTCAGAAATACTCCCCAGTGGAGAGACCAAACCGATTGACAATCAGCGCTACGCAGCTTGAGTGCTGATCGCCGAAAGAATTGCTTCACGGCGTAGTCCCAAAATCTGCCTCTTCAAAGGGGATGGATTCTTCCCATTTGGCCTCAAATAGGGCTTGATACTCAGCGATCGCCTGCGGGCTATCCGTGGCCAGGCTGTACTCATTCAGCCCTCCCTCACCCCACGAGCTGTAATGCATATTCTGGCTGCCAATGAACAACAACTGATCATCGATCAGCAGGGATTTTGCGTGAATCTTGCCGTTATAAAAGCGAAGCTCAACCAGGTCCTCCAACCCAAGCCGCTCAAGCTCTCCAATTAAAATTGTCCCTCCTACCCGGTTCTCCAGTCCATTGCTGTTGGTGTTCTCCATGATCACCCGCACCCGGGTACCGTTATTCTGGACAGTCTCCAGCAAGGCATTCATCCAGGGCAGTGCATTATCGATCGTGCAAACATCAGGGAATACGACATTAAGCATGCAGATCAACTCCAGAGAGAAGTTGACCTCCATCATATCGATTGTTTCTTTCGCTGAACTGATACTGGTCGCAATGAACTCATCTCCCTCTTTGATTACACTATTACGATAAAGAGAAAATGCATTATCACTGCCTTCCGGCGGCAGGAAGTAGCGCAGCACCTCTGGAACATGGTCGGCGATGCCCTTCACTTCTGTACATGTATCTTTCCAATCCGATCCATCCGCCGGGAAGAAGTCCTCGCAGTGGATTTGATCCGCCCCCTCCCACATATCGTCATAGGCGCTAACCGCCTCCTGCGCCACTGGACCGAATATGGAAAGACCCAGGTCAAGCAAATCATATCCTTTGCCTGATGGGTGATCCTTCGGCAGGTGCAGGTAGCCGTAATTGAAGCCTGCACTGGTCGCCATCTTGCCATCGATTACGACAAACTTGGTATGGCTGTGAGGGTACTCCCCAGGGAAATTAGCTACTTCCAGACGCCAGCCGATCTCCGGATCGACCATTTTCTCGACTCCGGCTTCTCGCATATCCGAAATCGCATCTTCTATCTGTCTGCCCCACTGTAAGTTTGAGACCTCCGGATAGTTTCCCAACAGGATGCGCACGGTCATGCCACGCGGATAGCGCTGTGGGTTTGCCTTCACACTTTGGTACAGTTGGGCAATCCCCTCAGCCAATACATTGCCAGGGCTGGGTGGCGAGCTACTGGGTTCATACTGCATGGTGGTAAACAACACCTCAAATTGAGCCAATTCAGATACGCCTGCTGAAACCATGTCAAATCCACCGTTGGGGGTAACCGGTTCTTCACTGAATTCGGGCTGAGGGTTAGGCGTGTAAATGATCCGGCTGAACTCGTTACGGCAGAATGGGATCTCCGTCCCTGGCGGTCGGGTCCCTCCGGTGAGTATTGATTGCAATCCAGCCTGTTCCAGTTCCGAGAGCAGCGCCTCATCACAGGCATAAACCTCCTGGATAGCATAAAACATGCTCTGGTCTGCTTCCTGCCAGACCAGCAACAGCTTGCCCTCGGCGTCTGAGGTCATGAACGGTATGGCTTCAAGGGCAGTCCGGGCAACAATGGCAGCCTCGCTCCAACCGCTTGCAGTGCGAATGCTCTCCACCAGCAAGCTGTCGGTACGGGTTACATCATTGGTGTCACGGATCGCGGTTGTGTACCAGACCAGGTGCGGCCGAGCATCTGCACCCAGTGCTAGCCCAGGCGCGCTATTGCAACTAGGGAATTCGATTTGCTCCACAACACCGTTCCCGTACTGGTAATTGATGATTCTCTCCGGGCTGCACCAGGCGGTGTGCTCTGTCTGTTCTGGTCCAGTCACGGAGACGGGCGTTTGACCATCGGGTGCAGGCTCATAAGATCCCACATCCGCTGTATAGGTAAACGGCTCAGACCAATGGACTCCAACCGTCTCGCTGTAAAGCTGGGTCTCGGTGTTTCCTTGTTGGATAGTCAGGAATTCCGCCATCTGGCCTAACAGACCAAAGAACATGAATGCTGCTGCAATTCCGAGTACTGCCACAATCCCGGTCTGCCACCACGCCGGCTGCAGGTACTCGACCGGATGTCCGTTTTCAGCTAACCGTTTTGCCAGCCTTCCATAGGTATAGCCCAACGCACCTCCACCGATAGCAAAGGGAGCTGCCAGAGCCAGGATCATTACAATCCAGGTCAGGATAGGATAGGTCTGAAAACCAGCAGTCGGATTGACCAGGCGAACAAGTAAACCGGTGACCGCCCAACCCAGGGTAAAGCCTACTGTAGCCGCCAGGATAACCCGCCAGGTGTAACTTAATCTCACGCTGGTGAATGCCTGCAATATGCCCGTTAGCAGACCAAATACAAGCCCAAAGAGCCCAAAAACCAGGCTATACTGCTCGATACGGTTGGCGGTGAAGTTATTGTAAATGCCGATAAAGGCAATCAGCAGTAAAAACAGCAAGGAAAGGGCACTGATGGTGACCGCAAAAGCTATCCCGCTGCCGATGACCTGCCGCCGTTTGCGAGGAATACCCAGGATGGCTCCCAACGCCCAGCCTCCCAGCCCGCCCAATACTGCCCCTCCCAGCGCGAGCACCAGCCCGACAAATACCGGAACAGCCAGGACTTTTATCAGCGCCTGGCTTTCATCAACCAGGCCGACCAGCCAGCCCACCAAACCGAGTTGCGCCGTGATGAACACAAACAGAAACCCCGCCAGCGCTCCCCCCAGATAGCCAAGCCCTCCAGTTAGAATATTATGGAAATCAGGATTAAGTTTGGACATCTCTGTTTCTCCAGGGTTACATCACATTGGATGCTTTCTGAGTTAATTTGTGCTAGTTGGTTCTTCACGCTACTCAGTGACTCGAGCGCTCTCTTTGGAAAAATATATTTTAACACGCATATACATCAGCTCAAAACCAGTGACCAATCATCCAACGCCACCTGGTGATTAACATTTCCATTTATTCTGGGATTGGGATCGTGATTTCCGCCCACAATGGATAATGGTCGCTGGCGTCCGTCTGGCGGTAGACCCCTGCCTGGTAATCGAACCCCTTCGTGCTAAAGATATGGTCTAAGGTCAGCTTCATCCCGCTATACTCGAACGTGTATCCACTACTCTGACTAAGCCGCTCCATCCCCGCTTTTTGCATACCGTTTTCTAATCTATCAATGCTATCTGACGTCCAGGTATTAAAATCACCCCCCATAACAACCAGTTCTTGCCTGTTATCGATATGCTCCGCCAGGAATTCCCCTTGTGATGACCCCCACCAGGGGATCATCCACGTCGTATCCAAATGAACACTGTAGACCAAGACATCTATCTTCCCTACATTAATCACAGCCCGGGCAGCATTGCGGCTCTGCAGCCAGCCAGTGAGCCAGTTCGGCAAAATAATTTTAGCGGAGTCACGGATAGGCCACTTTGAGAGGATAGCGTTACCGTATTTTTCTCGCCTCTGGCGATGGAATGCAGCCGGGTAGAAAACATAGTTGTACTGCAAAGCTTGGGAGAGCTGCTCTACCCCTACAGCGTTCATCTCTTGTAATAATAGAACGTCCGCCATGCGCAGCCCTTCGGCGTCTTGCAAGGTGGTAATCGCCTGCTCTAATTTTTCACCATAATGCAAATTCCAGGCAACGACCCGTAAAGTGCCATCAAACTCAGCTGGTGTTTCAGAATAATTACCTTCGTAGATTGGACCTACCGGATCGGAGTAATTGCCGACCGGTTTTCTGGAAAGCATCAGCAGGACCAATCCAAGAAGCACCGCCAGAAGGGCTACAAAGAAGCAATAAATCATCCTGAACCCTCTAAGCTGCATCGTTGCTGTGCCGTGCTGGGTGATTTTCCAGGCTAACTCAAATCGGATAATTTCCGGCTAAACCAGTTTTTTGTGAATAGCCAGGGTCACCGCCGCCACGCGATTATCCACCCCCAGTTTCATCAGGATATTGCTGACGTGATATTTGACAGTGGACAGGCTGACCACCAGGTTCTCAGCGATTTCAGCATTATTATATCCATCCACCATCAACTTGAGTACATCCTGTTCGCGCTCGGTCAATATCTCGGTTTGCTGGGCTTGCTGGGTAGCGCGCACTAATGCCTGGGCTGCTTCCGGAGAAAGGGTCAGCCTGCCGTCTTTAGCCGCATGGATAGCTGCGGCAAGCTCTCGGGCGCTGACATTCTTCATGAGGTAGCCTACAGCTCCGGCTTTGAGAGCGTTCTGCACCAGCTCGTCTTCCTGGAAGCTGGTCAAGGCAATGATTTGAATCGCCGGGTTTTGCTTCTTGATCGCCGCGATCGCAGTGACACCATCCATCACAGGCATCATCAAGTCCATCAGAATAACATCCGGATGGAGCAACCCAGCGCGAACAACTGCCTGTTCGCCATTTTCAGCTTCGCCGACCAGCTCCAGGTCGGGATGAACGCTTAGAAATGCGCCTAAACCCGAGCGCACAACAGCATGATCGTCCACCAGCAAAATACGGATAGTGTCTCCCATAAATCCTCCAGGAAAAGCTTATTTCTCTAGCCCTCAGACCAAATGACTGAAACTTGTGTGCCCTCACCTGGTTCGCTGTAGACCAGCAGCCTAGCGCCAATCGCCTCCGCCCGTTCGCGCATAATTTTCAAGCCCAGATGATCACTCGTGACCGTGGATGGGTCAAAGCCAGCACCATTATCAGCCACTGTCATACGCACACTCTCTCCAACTCGCAAGGTGACCACAGCCTGACTGGCCTTGGCATGTTTAACAACGTTGTTCAAAGCCTCCTGGGCGATGCGATACAGGCTAACTTGCACGTCAGCCGGCAGCTTGCGCTCGCCGGTTCCGTCGCCATCGGCACTGAACTGGATGTTGATCTGCGAGCGACTGATCATCGCTTCGGTTAGCTGGCGCAAGAGGGTTGGCAGCGGTACTTCTACCAGGGCGTTAGGACGCAGCTCCACCAGCAGGGTGCGCATTTCAGCCAACGCACCACGGGTCAACTGGCGCACTTCCTCCAGACGACGTTTGCCCTCATCGGGATTCGTCTCCCAGATAGTGGGCAACACATCTGCAATCAGGGTGGTTGAAAAAAGAGTCTGTGTGACGGCATCGTGCAGGTCGCGTGCCAGGCGAGTGCGCTCGGCCATCACGGCGTCCTGGGCAACTTTTTCACGGAGACGCTCGTTAGCCAGGTTGAGCTCTTCCGTGCGCTCTGCGATGCGCTGTTCCAGCAGGCGGCGGTATTCAGACTCCTTGGCTACTATACGTTCTTCGGCCCGCTTTTCTTCAGTGATGTCTTCGATGATACCCACTATATATAGGGGTTTTTGTTTAGCGTCACGGACCAGCCCGAAATTAATCCGCCCCCAAAAAATTGTGCCATCTTTGCGGATGTAGCGCTTCTCCATCAAGTACTGGTCTCTCTGACCATTGACCAGTTCTTGGAACAAGTCGCGGTCGAGGTAACGATCTTCCTCCACTACCAGGTCGGTTGGGTTGATTAAAACCATGTCGGCGGCGGAATAGCCTGTAATCCGAGTGACTGTCGGATTGATTTGCAAAATCTTTCTGTCTAAAGACATCAACGCCACACCTACTGCAGTATTTTCAAACATCGCCTTGAAACGCGCTTCAGATTCGACCAGCTCCTCAACTGCGCGTTTCCGCTCGTCTATATCTTCCGCAATGACCACCAGATAACGTGTCTTCCCTTCCGGGTCGCGCACGGCTGAAACGCTTTGCCGCATCCATTGAATTCGGCCATCCTTATGTAAATAGCGTTTCTCGACCTGGTACGAATCTCGCTTTCCGGCAAGGACTTCGCCAAACTCGGCGCGCCCTACATCCAGGTCCTCTTCATAGGTGATATTCTGCCCACCTAAGCTCAATAACTCCGATTCGCTCCGACCAGATAGTTGTACCAATACAGGGTTAACGGCCAGCGGACGACCATCCGGGGCAATCAAGCTAATCCCAATGGCTGCATTTTCATACATCGCTCTAAAGCGCGCCTCCGATTCTTTCAACTCTGCCAGGGTGCGCTTTTGTTCATCGATATCCTCGATTTGCCCAACCAGGTAAGCCGGGTTTCCCTGGGCATCGCGCACCAGTGACAGAGTCAGGCGCGTCCAGAAAACCTGGCCGTTTTTCCGCAGGTAGCGCCGCTCCACGCTATAAAATTGGCGTTTGCCTTCCAGCATTTCGATAAATAAATCCAAACCGGTTTCTGCGTCGGGGGGGTAGACGTTCTGGCGATCATTGCGTTGTTTTAGTTCTTCCTCCGTATAGCCTGACATCTTGCACACAGCATCATTGACAGCCAGGATATCTCCGTTAAGGGCCATCAACCCCATGCCAATTGCCGAGCTCTGAAAAGCGGCGTGGAATGGGTTATCGGAATTGCCTAACAACAACTCATCCGATTTTTTGGATATATCGCTCATGCGCTAAAGTCTACCATTGTTTTACCCAGGGTTCGCTTAATTCGTATTCAGTGAATCCTAGCGAAGCGTAGAGCGCACCTGCTGCTTCAGAGTAAGAACCAACCGTACACAGTGTAGCACCCAGGTCACGCACTCGTCGCAGCCCTTCAGCCATGATCGCCTTACCCAGCCCCTTACGCTGGTGAGCGGGATGGGTGCCTACCGGCTCAAAAGCAGCAGTACGGGTGGCATCGTCAAACCACAGGGTACAGAAAGCTGCGAATTCACCACCTGGAGCAATCGCTACCAGGTCCAGGTCACGGCGGTACAGCGGAGCCCGCTGGACATTTCGATACCAACCCCAACCCTGATACGCTTCATCAGGCTCGCTCGGATGGAAAGCTTTCCAAGAGACCCAGCTACGTTGCGGATGCTCGTCCAGATCACCCAGGGAGCGAATGATATAGCCTTCAGGCATGGAATACTCCGGAATGGGCATATCCATAAAACGGCGGCGCTGGAATTCAGGGAATTTCCCTCTGGCATAGCCTCGCCTTGTCAGCAAATCCTGCCGCAGGAGATCCGTTTCGTGCACCCAGATGATAAGGTGCTGGCTCCCATCAGCCCGGACGACTGCAAAATTCGTTTCCGCGACTGAGATCATCTCCACATCTAGCTCGGGGCTGTGGAAAGCTGGGTGCACCTGTAAAAATGCCTCGCCCGCCCCGTCCGGATGGAGCACAGCCACCAGGCGATCATCGTTGGTTTTCCACAGCAAAACAGCTGCCTCCAGGTTGTACTGGAAGATATTTTCATTTACGTGCCAGCGCCAGTAATCCCAGCGATAGACGGGCCAGCCAATCTCCCGGCGGTCGTTCAGCAGAAAAACCTCACGCAGAAATTGGCGGATCAGCCAGTAATCGTTATCAGAGTTGTACTTGCAGCGAATAAGTTTCATAGCCTGGTTATTCTGGTTGGATTACTCTTTTTGCACCAGTTTTTCGGCGCGTGTTTTTATCCCGTGCAGCATGCCGTACTCCATGATAAACACGCCTGGGTGAATCACGTCCCAAAAGCCGCCGGTCATCATGGTGCGAGTGCGCAGGATCAGGCGGGTTGAGCCATTAATTTGTGGATCCAGGATAAACTGCCACAAGTCTACCCATTTTCCATTATCCTGGTGCCCGAGCACGATCGCCTGATTGGGATAAATCTGGGCGACGATGTAAGGTGGCGGAGCGGGTTCCTTTGGACACATCTTGACTTCATCACCCACTTGGAGGTTTTGCCATTCTTCGTGGATTCGGTCGGCATTAACCAGCGGGCAACCAATAAGCTTTTCAAGGGACGTGTAGGTGTAAAAACCACCTTTACCAGCCCCCAATTGAACCAGCCAGGGATAAACCTGTTGCGGGCTGGCATGGATGGTAATCGCCCGGTTAACGAAACTGGCTGGAGCGGGTACGAGCTCATCGCCGGGATATGTGGCAGCAATCTCCTCCTGGCTTGCACCCCAGCGGTCCATCCAGGGGGTGAGCAGGATAACCAGGATAACACCGATAACTATCAGAGCAATAAGAACAATTAGTACGATCAGGATAATATTCATATAACATTCTCTCCATTGGGCTTGTTATTGAAACCATTGCATGTCCTGCCACATCTCGCTCCACGTTCGGCGCGGCTGGCGGCAGATGTAAAGGCCAGTGTGGTGGGTGCTCTCTTCGTTCTTGACGCCGTACTGGTTGGTCACAGTACCGACTTTTTCACACGAAGTAAAAAATTTGTCAGCATAGCCGCGCTCAAAGCCAACCACGACGACCGTCTCGGGGTCAAAATCCCCATAGCCTCGGTACCAAAAACTATCTGACCCGCTAATTACGGGCGGCAGGCTATACTGCGCCCCGTACAGGTCGAGCGCACCCGCCTCTCCGTAGTTGCCCGCCAGAATCACAGTGCGCGGCTTTTCACTCTCAGGTATGGACTGGTAAATTGAGCCAACCTGGGCAGATAAATCCTGCCAGCCGATCATTTCAACGTTTTCTCCATTGATATCAGAGGTAATTTCCCAGAGCGGTGAATTTACCGGTACGACAGGCTTAATCAAGACTATTCCGACCAGCCCACCCACTACCAGCAACCCATACAGCACGCCCAATCCTGTTCGGCGCAACTTTTCTGAGCGCGACCCAAGCCAGCTTTCGAACCAGGTGCTGCCCGCTGCCAGGAACATGACATAAGACGGGGCTGTATAGTAACCCCGGCCACGATTGACCAGGAACAGCGTGAACGTAATCAGGAACATCCAGACCAATGGGCGGAAGCGCTTCAGAGGGCTGGAAAACAGGCAGGCCGCTATTCCCGCGACCCATAACGGCAGGGTGAAAGGATTGGTGGTGGTGTATAGCTGGTCTTGGAGGAAACCATCCGAGCGTCCCCATTCGATGTCCCGGGCGTGGATCGCCTGGAGAAAATCCAGGGAAATGAAATCATGCTGGATTTGCCAGACAAGGTTTGGCAAGTAAATGAGCAACGCCAGCCCCGCCCCCAGCCACAACCATTTCGACTTCAGGGACTTGCGCACCGGGGTAACCAACACAGCCACGACCAGACCAGCAATCCAGAATGCGATGGTGAACTTAGTCATCATGCCCAGGCCGATGCCAGCCCCAATGCCGAGCCAGTTGCGCTGGTCGTCGCTTGCCAGCAAGCGCACAGTAAAAAATGCCACCAACACCCACCAGAGATAGTCGAACGCCATGTACTGGACGAGCGTGCCAGCTGTGAGCGCAACCGGGGAGATAAACGCGGCTATGGCAGCGATTACCTGTGCATTGCGCTTGCCACCCATATCACGTGCCATCAACCCGGTCAGAAACACGACAACACCTTGGGCGATGGCAGACAACAGGCGCAAGCCTCGCAGGGAGTCCCCAAACAGTTCAAGCCCAATACGCGCCATAAAGGGTGTAAAGGGCGGGTAGGCCACATAACCCCAATCCAGCTGGCGGGCATTCATGATAATATCGAGCTCATCACGGTGAAAACCGTATTGGCCGTTGAGCAAGACGTGAAGCAGCGTACCGCATAGGGCAATCAGGAACAATACGCTGGTATCGTTCAGGCGGGGAGCGGTTTTGGTTTTCATATCGATTAATCAGGGAACAGCGCGTTGACCAATAAGGCGAAACCCGCCAGGATGAGCAGAACCGGACCGAGGGTTGTCCAACTCAACTCGAACAAGAACATCGCCGTCACCAAAGTCAATATACTGCCGATGATAGCTGCGCTGCGAGCGCGCAGAGTGAAGCGTCCGTCGGATTGGTATATTCTCCAGGCTGTGGCAAATGAACCAAACGCAGGCATGAGGATGAATAATGCCCACCAGTTATCGAAAGCCACAACATTCATGTTTTGCCCAACCAGGAGCAGCCCCAACAAGATCAGAATCGCCCCACCAACCCATTCACCTCTGCCTCGCCGGGCAAGGTGGTGCCGTCTCTCTTCCGGGTGATCAAAACGGTTCTCAGGATTGTTAGTGGTCATCGCTGCATTCCTTCCTAGATTAAATGTTGTTCTTCTTATCCATCATATAACCTTTCAAGAAAAAACTCCCCCATCGCTGGGGGAGTTGGGCACTGGTCAAGTGGGCAGGTTATGACCTGCGAGCCAGATAAAGATAACGCTTGCCTGCGTTGTGGGTATAGGCGCGCTCAATGCCGAAGGACTCACCCAGGTGGCTTTCATATAAGAACAGATTGCCTTCCGCTTCAAATTGGGATTTAAGTGCATCGAGCACCGGGCGTCGCCGTAGTAAATGGGCCAGCATAGCTTCACTATAATCCCAGGATTGGTAGGAAAGGCCTAATTTTCGGAATGCTTGCGCCAACTCAGTGTTATCAACACCTGTGATTTCACTCGGATATTCCTGCAGTGGAGTATCCGGTCCGCAGCTCTGGTCGAAAAAGACTGCCAGCCGACCTTTATCCCGGAGCAGAGCCAGGCAACCACGCAGGGTTTCGAATACATCCGTAAAGTACAAAAAGTAATAATGCACAAAAGCGTTCAGAACTTTCACAGCCATCAGCACAGCGATAATAATAAAAGACTGGAGCTGGCTGGCAAGAAAAGGTAGGTTGAGGTTGAAAAAGACACTCACAGCCAGGATGAGGATCGACGCGCCTAACACATAGCCAACGATGGTCAGCGGATGACCCCACTGACCGGTGGCTGCGGTGCGCCCGATGCCACCTTGAGTGCAAATGCTCATACCCAGGAAGATAAGTAGCGCCAGGTTCACTTTCAGGTTCGACAGCAGCAGCAGGTTAGTACCATTCAAAGTTATGAAGATAACTGCTATCGCAAGAGCAGCTAAAACCAGGATAGCAGGGCTGATGATGGAAGGTTCTGAGATCGTTTTCATGGGGTTTCTCCATTCGCATCTGTATAGGATGATGATACGCCAGGGAGAAGCAAAACTCCCCCGTCTGGGGGGGAGTCTGGCACTGGTCCGATGGACAGGGTTAGCGTTTTTGTGTATCTGCCAGCACCGTCTCGGTCATTACCTGCACAAAGCGGTTGGATTCGGATACCCAGGGCGTGTGCCCGGAGTGCTCAAACCAGACGATTTGCTTGTGCGGAGCATCCAGTACTTCATAATACTGCTCTGTCAACGTAACAGGCGCATTGATATCGTGACGTCCTATCAAGAAATACACCGGCACTGCCAAGTCAGTCGCCTGGGTACGGAAATCCACCTCCCAAAGGTGGGGGTAGACAATGCCGAGTGTATCCAATACCCCGCGGAACCAGTTGACCTTATCATACAGCCCATATTCAGGCGCTGCCAGGTCACGGAAGGTGTTCGATCCATTGTTGGCTATCGCCGGGTTCTGGTTCATGTAGTTAAATGTATCCAATAGATATGTGGCTTGTTTCCAGGCTACGCCTTCGCCGTAATAGGGCGGTGGACCTTGTTGGGTAAACTTATCAACCTTCGCCTGATCACCCCGTTCGTGCGCCCAATCCAGCGCAAAATCGTAGCACATCAAGTCATTTTCAAGGAAAGCGACCATTTGCCCGGTGCCGATGAAGGCGTGGAACAAATCTGGGTAGCGCTGGACAAGTAGGATACCCAGCGCGCTACCCCAAGATTCACCCAACACATAGACCTTATCCTGCCCAAACCGTTCACGCAACAGCAAGACCAGGGCATGGGCATCCTCGATGTAGCGCTCTGGGGTCAGTGTGGAACGGTCTAGAGAATCAAAGGACTTGCCAGCCCCTGGTTGCTCCCAGTTGACAACCACAAAGTGTTGCTCCAGCCCGCCGAGTGCATACCGCTCGGTTGCCAGCTGGCTGCCCCCCGGCCCGCCCGCCAAAAACAACAGCACCGGCTGGGTGATATCTCGCCCACGTACAGATATCCACTGCTGGCTGCCGTTGAGATCGACTTTTTCAAGTTTAGCAATACTTCCGGGCAGCGGGTTGCCCATCGCATCGGTGATGGGCGGGGTAAAGGCAAAGGCTTGCGAGGCCACCACTGCCAGCCCGCCCACCACCAGTACACCCAGTGTTGCTACCGCAGTTCCCTTCCAGGCTGGTGTGAGCCAGAAAAACGCTACCAATAACGCCAAATCGGCGGCTATTAGCGGGATCCATATCCAGGCAGGCACAGCAGTGGCAACTGGCAGTAATATCACCGGAAGACACAAGATCAGTGCAATGATCAAAGCCAGCAGGCGACCAACGAACACGAGAGTCTTTTTGATTTTCTCTGAGAATTTATTAGAGTTCATGATGGGATCCTATCGAATCTCTTTTTGGACAACCCAAAGGCAGTTATAGGCAAGAACTTACCTGTCGTAATCGGCAGCATAATCATCGTACATTGCAGCATTTGTTTAAAGAGGCATTGGTTATTCCTTCATATCTGAGGGAATCAGCCTATCCAGACAATCTACTTCATCACGCCAGCCGTAGACATGCTGCAGGCTCTCCTGTAATTTGACGGTATCCTTTTCGTACCCCTTGGCAAGTTCAGCGAGATGGTCGTAATACCTGCTTAGCTTTTCCAGAGGCGGTCTGGTGTTCACCTCGCCGATCTCTAAACCACTTTCCAGTTGCTGCAGTGCATCCAACCATTCCTCGACACTCATCCCGGCTGTTTTCCTGAAATCGCGTATTACCCATTGCCGCTCGAAAATGGAGCGTTGTTTCCAACCATCGGCTTGCTCTTTGAGCGTCACGCGGACTCGCTCGCACAGCGCTGCTGATCGTTCTCGTTGGTCAAGGCTGATACTGGTAGTTTCACGCCGCGTTTCTTCTGCCCCATAATTAATATTTGCAGCTTTAATCGCCTGCAATGATGAAATTTCCATTCCCTTGAACCGTTCTGCCAGCACCATCGCGGCTGCAAACCCGGCACCCGCCTCTTCAGGTGTAAGCACAACATTGTTATTCAGTGCAAAGAATTCATCCACGGTCATGCCCATCAAGGGAGCCAGCCGCTCAACAGCGCGCGAGGCGGTTTCGGTAGGCACCAATCCAGGTCCAATCGTGAAAACGATCACGCCTGAGCTATCCGTCTCCGCGTCCAGGGTATACGCCAGATGAACCTGGGCTGCTTTAAACGTTTCGTAACCGCCAAGAAATGCCGTGCCCGTAGAGGAAACGCATGCGAAGACGCCATGCCGCCGGCTGAGCATATCCGGCAAAAAAGTGCGCGCCATCAGCACCGGTCCGCGCAGGTTGACCCGGTAGCTGGCATCCCATCTTTCTATGGGCAGCTCTTTCACCGCACCCAGCACCGCGATCGTTGCGTTGTTAATTATCCCATCCACCTTGCCAAAGCGGCGCAACGACTCGTTATATAAATTTTGTACGCTATCCTCGTCACCGACATCCGTCTGGACGTACAATACTTGCCGCGTATCAAATTCCACTCCAAGAGTTTGCTCTGCTCGGGCACCGGTAACAGCATTGATCTCTGCTATGACAACATTTGCGCCCAGCCATACTAACGCCCGCGCAGCTTCATAGCCGATCCCCCCACCCGCACCGGTCACGATCACCGTTTCCCCGTGCAAGCAACCGGGCCGTAATCCAAGTTGAGAAATGACAAGCGCATTCATAAGGCAAGACCTCCCATATCACTCATCAAGATCTTTCAATTGTAGAAAGGAAAAAATCACACAGGGCGCGATTGGTTGCTTCTGCCTGGTCAAGAGTCACAGCATGACCACCATTGGGGATGAGCACAGTTTCCAATCCCGGTAGCAATCGCCGCCCTTCGGCAAGCACATATTTAGGCGGCTTGGAATAAATCACTTCTCGCTCTCCCACCAGCAACAATACCGGCTGGCTCATCCCGATAAATTCCTCGGGAGTGAAGACTCCCGGCATCCCAGCCGGCACAGGCGCCATGTTTTTCATGCCTACCTTGAACTGCTCGACAACCTCCAAGCCCTCCACAGGGTGAAGGGTGGTCATCCAGCGCACCATGCTGTAAACTGGAAAATCCAGGTTGAGCATTCCTGCTAGAGCGCCGCCTGCGATGCCACGCAAGAAAAACTGGCGGGAGAGCGGCACGAAAGTACCCGCCGGAGCAATTAATGCCAGGCGAGTAACCCTCTCAGGCTGGCTTAACGTATAGTTGGTCGCCAGCCAGCCGCCATAAGAATGGCCTGCCAGGGCAGTTTTGGCAATACCCAAATTGTCCAATAAATCACCCAACCAGAGAGCGTAGTTTTCACGCGTCTGAATAGCCTGGCTCAAAACACTCATCCCAAACTGGTCGGGGACATCCGGCGCATAAATTCGGAAATGATGCGATAACGCAGGGACATTGGGGTACCACTGCGTGGACGAAAAGCCAAAACCGTGGATCAGCACCAGTGGAGGCAGGTCAGTTGAACCGGCTGCGTTAACTCGAGTTGCGCTGAAGCGCGTATCGACGGTCAGCGGTTCCGCCTTGGGATGCCATAGGTCAAGGGTGCGGTCGTATCGTTCGCAGTACATGGCTGCAGCCTCTTTTGTGCGGAAAATACTTAGATTATTTGCTGACATCGATGCCTTCCTCAGTTATTAGACAAGTGTTTGCGCCTTTAGGTTTGTATCAATATCTAACCACCAGGGGAAACAGCTCCCAGCGCAATGAAAAAGTAGATGACCACATCCATCCAGAAGTGAATGAACCACGCCCAAAAGAATCCACGTGTCTCCAGCATCGCCTTGCCGTTCAGCCAGCCGGGGATAAATGCCATGAGAGATCCCACAACACCAAAGGGTACACCATAGTAATGTGCGATCCCAAAATTAGTAGCGGTGATCAACAGGGTTTGTGCCGGGCCAACCGGAGTCTCCAGCGCGGCCAACCAGGGAGCACGGTAAAGCATCTCTTCTCCGAAGGCGTTGCTGGCAGCAAATATCAGAACGATGGGCAAGAGTGACAGCACTGGCGCCAGTGACTCCAATGAAGGAGGACTTCCAAAAACAAATATAAACACAACCAGCCCCAGGCACATAGCACCGGTTATGGCCGGACCGAGGATACGCCAGGATGGTGGTCGGGTCAAGATGAATGGAATAGGCCGGGCAGGAGCATCCAGGCGACCTTTCACCAGAAAGAATCGGTCTAACCGGCGAAACACAGCCAGCATGACAAGAGCCATCAGTACCGCTGCGGTAGTGCGCGTGACCTGCACCAGACCGATTTGCTGAACAATAGGGTTCGCGTTGGCAAACCAGTTGCCATATTCCAAAGCGTCAAAAAGCCGTGCTACCCCCCACTCCAGCAAGTAAAACGACAGCAGCACCCCAAAAAACAAGCGTAACGGATCCAACGATTCTGAAAATAGGCTGCCCAACAGCAAGGCTACGATCAAGACTAATTTTGCCCAGAACAACCAGTTGGGCAGGCTACCGGTCAACTCAAGAAAGAGAATATTGGGTAACGAAGAAACCAGGAGCATCACAAGCCAGGCGATCAGCACCGAATGATTGGGGGTGGATTTCACGGATGAAAATTCAGCTGTCATTCTGAGGCCCTTTCCGTATAATTAGAATCATAAGACCAGCCACAAAAAAACTCCCCCGCCTTGGGGGGAGTTCGATACTGGTCAGGTGGACAGATTAAGGGTTAGGTAGCTTGCTTAATCAGCGAGATTAAACCTCTACTACCCCTTCTATACCGGCTTCTCCGGCCTGGCTTTCGGCATCCACACTGCCAATAAAAGCGCCGCAAGTAATGCCAGTGTTCCACCAAACAAGAACGGAGCGGATGGTCCAAACCCACTCCAGGCTCCAACTCCTTGCCAGAGGATGCCCGCAATCAAAGAAGCGGGAAACGCAAGCAATCCAACCACAGCATGATATGTGCCGTAAGCGGTCCCGCGCAAGTTTTCAGGGACCAGATCGGCAACCATTGCATTGGCGGTCCCATAGGCCATTCCATAATACAGCCCATAGGTCGCATACAATAACCAAATCTGCCATCCTGCTTGCGCCAGAGCAAAACCAAAATAGATCACTGCATACACCAGCCAGCCTGCAATAATCAACCTGCGCCGATCAACCCGGTCTGAACGCGAGCCTGCCGGGGTAGCTACCAGCGAATAGACCAGGTTGAAGACCACCAGCATCATCAAAATGCCCATGACCGAGATGCCCAGGTTTTGAGCACGCAAGACCAGAAAAGCATCCGAGGAGTTCCCCAGGGTGAAGATGCTCACGATGACCAGAAAAATCGTGAAAGGCTTTCCCATGCTGCGCAGGGTATATTTCGGCGCTGCGCGATGGCTTGTCACAGCGACATCTTTTGCCCCAACCGCCAGGGATAAGACTGCCAAAACTGCCGGAATTGTGCTGACCAGAACGATGTTTTGAAAGGTAGATCTGGATAAGCTGAGATTGTTTGCCTGCGCCAGCCAGACCACCATTGCAGCAATGAGCAACCCAATCATCGCTCCGGCGGTGTCCATTGCCCGGTGGAAGCCAAATGCCAGTCCGCGCGTCTCCCTGGTAACCGAGTCGGCAACCAGGGCATCACGGGGTGCGGTCCGGATTCCCTTACCAATCCGGTCTGCCCACCTGACACCAGCAACCAGCTGCCAGCTATTGGCAAAATAAAATAAGGGCTTGGTGATTGCCGAAAGCCCGTATCCAGCCACAGCCAGCCATTTACGCCCTCCCAATTTGTCGGACAGCCACCCCGAAAACAGCTTGAGAATACTGGCGGTTGCCTCAGCTATCCCCTCGATCAGGCCGATAATGCTGGTTTGCACACCCAGTACGTTGGACAGGAACAAGGGTAATATATTGATCACCATCTCGCTGGAAACATCCATCAGAAAACTGGTCAATCCAACCGCCCACACATTGCGCGGGAGTTGCCTGATAGTTGTCCTTCTAGTCGAATATTCAGGTGTATTTGCCATTGTCCTCCTCGCTGATTATCTTGCATCAGCTGATCAGCCAGTTCTGCCAGCCCTTTCCGTCAAAAGCGGCATGACCAGCTATAATCCATCGCTAGTTGAACAGCTTTATCCTGAGTCACTTACCTATGGTTAAGAGAGATCTATCCGCTACTGCACCAATTCAAGATCACTCATAAAGAATGAGCCACTGGGCGATTGGTCAAATAGTAAGGCGATCTCCTGGATCGCCGACAGGTCAACCCCGGTGAAATCACGAAGGAGTATCCGGATTGAAGTCAACGGGACACGGCCGGTGAACATTCCGCCTTCAAAAGTATCGTTCTCCTCTTCATAGCCATCTGGGAAGCGTAGCGCTGGCTCGTCCAGCCGAGTACGCACTGTGGCGGTATTCCCATGCTTATCGACCACGCGAATCGAGAAAGCCTGGTATGCCCCTGCTTTATTCAGGGTTGAGAGCGGGTCGACGGCGGCGCGCAGACTGATGGCAGTAAACTCGCTCAAGTCGCTCCCCTTAGGCAGCGAGAATCGCAATTCTCCGCCCTGCTGGGACCAGGAGACAACGATCATCGCTGGATTACCCGGGATCACCAGGTTCACCCGCTTGCACGGCTCACTGCCGGGCTTTATAGTTGGGGTGTAATACCCTTCCACGCAATAGAAGGTCGTGACTCCTTCGGCGGTCACACTCCCACCCGCCGCGTTTGTTTCCAACTCTGCTTCGCTGGCTGGAACAAGCAACGGCAGACGGTCAGGGCCGGGTGCCAGGGCTGCCACACGAGCAAGTAGCCCAAAAAGCTCATCCGGCGCCAGCGCCTGTAAATCCATCCCCAGGCGTGCCGCCACTTCTGGTTCCTCTGTGAATATTTTCGTTAAAAAATCCAACGTATAGTCGCTCAGGAAATCTCGCTGCGTTTCCGGCTGTAACAGCGGCTCGCAGTCCGGCCTGCCCGGGCGCGAGACCGACTCATCGGAAAGAGTCTCATTGAAATAGTTATGGTTGGCCCGCTCCAGCCAGATTGATGAGGCCCATGAGCTTTGCTCCGGGTCTAATCGGGTAATCTCGTAATACAGCTGTCCATCTTGAATGAACACATCCCCATCGCAGGCTGGCAAGACCACAACCAAAGGCAAGCCTGCACCAGCCGCTCCGCCCCAATTCGCCGCCGGGGCAATCATGAGCAATCCATAGGCTGGTCCATAACCTACACGGGTTAAAGCATCTGGCAAATTCAAGCCTGCCTGCTGGATTAGCCAGTAAGCGCCCTCTGCTCCTTGCGAGTGACCGATGAAAGCCAACCGGCTCAGATCGGCGCGGCCTTCCAGCTCCACCCCGAACTTGTTCGCCCCCCCGCCGGTGGCGGCAGCCAGCGCTTCCAGATGCAGGTCGACTAATTGCCCCAGGCGTTCAATTGGTACCGGTTCGCCAAATCCAAACGTATATTCGGCGTTGATATTTATCGAGAGGGCGACATAGCCCCTTGCAGCCAGACGCTGAACCAGGTATTCGAATCCTGGGTAATTGCGACGCTCCACTTCAGGATCACACGGCCAGCGGTCGACCATATCCCCCTCCGGTATAGGGCAGCCCGGGTGGTTGCCGTGCAGGATGATAACAACCGGATAAGGCCCTTCTTCACCGGACGGCGCGGCGATGATACCGTTCAGGCGCACTGGCATATTGCGGAAGCGGCTATCCTCCGGAAACATCGATTGGGTAATCGTCGTCTCGCCCAAATTGTATTCCATCACAACCGGCAGGCTCTCCGGTTCCACTATCGTATTCGCCTGTCCAGTCGCAAGAGCTTCGAGGGACGGCGGATCAACAGGCGTTGCAATAGTCACCCCGGTTGTTTGTGAAGGAGCAGGCAGACAACCTGCCAGGAGGATAGAAAAGGCAATTAACGTGAGGAGTTTTTTTACTCTTTTGGTCATAGGTATCTGCAAATAGAACCAGGATCAATTTTCTGGCCTAACCTCCCAGCAGGACAGCAATCAGTACCAGCCCGGCTGCAACAGACATCAGCAGCAGGCCGGTTTTCCACGGGCTCGCCCCAGTGTACATACCCCAGCGATATCCAGCAACGAATAGCACGCTGAACGACACAAGGAACGAGATCCGAATGGCAAGATCATAATCATGCCGTAGCACCAGAAAGGGTATTAACGATGGAATCACAGCAACAATTGCCACCATCACATGGCCTAGTACAGCGGTAAAATCCTCGAATTTAAAACCAATATTGCGCGGCTCGCTGTTCCGCAAATGGTTGAAGATACTCTGATAAAGCGCTCTACGTTCATTATCGCCGGTGATTGGCTCGAGTATATAATCCAGGTCTTCTGCGATAATATCCACTGCCTCCTCTTCTGTTCTTGCGGCTTGAACGTCTCTGTACAGGCGGTGGTTCTCTCCCCTCGCGAACATCGAGAGCAACGCGTACATAATGCCGTCAATCAATCCCCAGGCTATCACGGCGCTCAGCACGCCAACCAGCATATCGTTCACATTCTCGTGAGAAATTGATTGCTGGGGAGTATCAGATCGCATGATGAATCCGAAGGCAAGCAAATATATTAGCAAGATCAGGATGCTGAAGATAGCCTCAGACAGCCAATCAATCGGATCGAGTAAATTCTCAAAGAATTCTTGACCACGCTTGAAACTATGCTTGGTTCTGACAGCGTACATGATCAATCTCCTTCGAGCAGGCAATAGACCTGGCTAGTCATCGGCAAATTTCCGATGCCTGGTTACCCTTATACACAGATACACTATCAATCTTGGGTCTTGATATGTACATGCCGCGGGAACGAGCCCCGCGGCATGTACCTTGTGAGCCTAGCGGATGCGAATGACCTGGCCTGGGACGATCAGATTGGGATTGGTGATTTGCGGGTTGAGTTTCAACAGAGCGGATACCGTCGTATTAAAGCGAATGGCAATCTCACCCAGGGTGTCGCCGCGCTGGACAATGTAAGTATTTGCCGAACTCGGGACAATGATGCGCTGTCCTTTGCGAATTACATCAGGGTTGGTAATCTCTGGGTTGAGCTGGCGCAGCACCTCGGTTGTCGTCCCGAATTGCCGGGCGATGCCCTTGAGCGTATCGCCTGGCTGGACGATATAAACCTGGGTGCCGCCGGGGATATTCGTGGCCCCGTCGCCTCCCCCGCCTATCCCGTTACCCGGTGCCCGGCGAGGAACCACCAGGCGCTGCCCGGTAAAGATCAGGTTGGGGTCGCTGATTTGTGGATTGAGCCTGAGCAGCTCATCAACGCTGGTGTGGAACTTGATGGCAATGCCTTTCAAAGTATCCCCGCGCTCCACATAGTAATAATTTGTATTGGTATCGTTGGGCAGCGTTGCGCCGGGTAGGATGATGACCTGCCCCGGCGTGATCAGGTCGGGATTAGTGATCCCTGGGTTGGCGCGCATAATCCCGTTCACCGTTACGCCGCAGCGCACGGCTATTTTCGACAGCGTATCACCCCGCTGGATGGTTACAGTATCACCACAGGTAGAAGCCAGTGCAGGGGATGTGTTGGCGAACAAGACAAGCAGCAACAATAGCATGGCAGCTGATCCATACAGCAGCATGCGAAGGATAAGGTTACCTTTCATTGGAGACCAGATCACGCCAGCCATCGGCTGCGTCACTCCGGCTCTCGATTTGGAGAGTATTGTCTCTCGGAACTCCACTTCTGACATGAATTTTCTCCTTATTATTTGTCAAGTTCAAATTTTATAGATCTTGTCTTCCGAAACAACTGATAATGCATGCCGGTCGTTAGATCCATGGATAGCCTGGTAACGCTAAACTACCGCATGATCAAGGCTTACTGGTTTAATGTATCCGGATTTATTATTGATTCAGATTCCGGTGCATCCCTCCTTAGGCGAGCGGAGACATTTTTAGCAGCCGTCAAGACCATTTGACCAATATTTTGATCCACCTGCTTATCCTCTGTTTTCAGCCCCAGTTCTACTAAATCGATCCGACCTTGCTGATCCAAGACTTCCAGATCAGATCGCAGTAAATATTTGGAATATACATCGATACTGGTCACCAATAAAATCATTACCACAGGGCCATATAATGCACCAACCAAACCCAGCACACCCAAGCCACCCAAGACGCTAATAATCACCAGCGCCGGGTTTAACTGAGCGCCTTTCGGTACCAGGCGCGGCCTTAAGAACGTATCGATCTGGGCGACAAAAATCAAGAAGGCTGCAATGATGAAGACTCCCCGCCAGACACTGCCGCTGGCAATCAATATGATCCCCACTGGCCAGGCAACCAGAGAAACTCCAATTAACGGCACCAGGGACAGGAACATCGATGCCAGGGTTAAGAACATGACATACGGCACGCCTGCCAGCCACAGAACAAACCCCATCGCCAATCCCTGCGTGATCGCTATCACAAACGTGCCTTTGAACATCGCCTTGATCATCAAATCGATCTTGTCCATGAACAGCTGGGTGATTTCAGGCGGGAACGGGATGATTTCAAGGATCTCTTGTTTCCCTGGACTTTTATAGATCGGCAGGAATACGTACAGTATCACCATCACGACCAGTGCATTTGTGAATAACCTGGGCAGTGATTGACCCAGGCTGACTAAGATACCTATCAGCCATTGGCTGAACCACGCAATCACCTGCGATAGGTTTTCTGCAAATCTAAACTCATCCAGATTGATAT
>JBFYSV010000035.1:0-15227 GCA_041301185.1 Anaerolineae bacterium | reverse complement strand
CGGGGCGTCTCTACCGATAATCAAACCAACCGGCAAGTTTCAGCAATCTGCCGGCCCGGAGCCAGCCATGGCGTGGATCTGGCGCTCCACCTCGCTCACGCTGGTGCGGATATACTCAAGCTGGCTGGCAATCTGGCCCAGCGCTTCTTGATTTTCACCCGCCGAATATCCCGCCGGAGATCCCGCCGGAGACCCCGCCGGAGACGGGGTAAATGCCACCCCATCCCGCCTGTCGGCGCGCACCTGGGCGTACAGGTCATTTGTACGCTGGGAGGGCAGCACGCCCAGCTCTTCCTGCAGAACGGCGCAACACTGGTGATACTGGCGCAAGGCGCCGGTGCGGTCGCCTGCCAGGTAAAACAGGCGGATCAGGTCGCGGTGGGTGCGCTCACGGGCTCGGTCGACGCCCAGGATCGAGTAGGCATAGCTCTGCCCGGCCTCGTACAGCGCATGGGTAGCGCAGTAGCGCATCAGCTTCTCGAGCATGATCAGGTAGATATGCTGCAGGCGCTCCCGCTCACCCAGGCACCAATCCTGGAACCAGCCCTCCAGCAGGTCGCCGTGGTACAGCTCAACCGCCTGACACAGGCTGGCGTACATCTCGCAGGTCAGGTTAGGGCCTGGCAAGTCGCGCACCTGGGCGTAAGCCTGCTCGAAATCCGCCACATCCAGGCACATGCCTGCCTGGGGGGTGAGCAGCAGCCATTCCAGGTCTGCCTGGAGCAGGTTCTGGCAGGCAGAATGCGCCTGGGCTAGAGAAGTTTGCAATTGCCAGAGGGATTTGCTGAGATAGCGCCGCGCCTGCTGGATGGGGTAATCGCCCCACAGCAAGCTGGCCATGATCTCGCGAGAGAGAGAGCGGCCGGGGTGCAGCAAGAGATAGCAAAAAAGCTCTTGCACTTTGGCCTGCTCGAAACCAGCCAGGGTGTGCCCCTCGCACCTCACCCGAAACTTGCCAAATAGAGATACTTGTAAATTAGCCATTGCCTTGTCTCCTGTTCGGCTCGAGAAGACACTTCCGTGGCTCACACGCGTTTCACCGGCGCGGGCTGACCAGCGCCAGCGTGTTATGGGCAGCGCTGGAGGAAAGAACGGTTTATCAGATAGATTATATCCGATTATCGCCCGTTGAACGGCTAAGTGGATGCGAAACGAAGTTATGATTTGATTAAGGTTTTTGCCGAATCGGTTCGCTCGGGAGGAGGGGGAAGCTGCAGGCTAGAGGATGGTCAGGAACTTACAGGATTGTCGGGCAATAACCCTGGCAGGATCACCTTTCTTAAGCGGGCTTAACGCCGGCGGCTGTCAGATTGATGTATATTGATGCTAATGGGCAGGAGATCGCAGCAATAGTGCAAACCACACCCGGAGAAGGAAGCATTGGCATGAGAAGAAGACGCAGCATCTTTAACTGGTGGGCGGTTTTTGCCCTGATTCTGACGCTGAGCTACACGCCGCCTGCTCCGGCGCTCTCGAAAACCGGTATCCCCGACAATGCCGGCAAGCTGCATGAAATTATCCCCGCCGAGCGCAAAATCGATTGGAGCCGGGCGGGTGTACCCGGGGGTATCCCCGAGAGGACGGTCGTCTGCGCCACCCTCGACAGCGCCGCCTACGGGAACGGGATCGCCGATGCCACCCACGCCATCCAGGCTGCGCTGGACAGCTGCTCGGACGGTCAGGTGGTGTACCTGCCGGAAGGTACCTACCTCACCTCGGATACGATCCACCTGGATAGCCACGCCACCCTGCGCGGCGCTGGGCCTGGCGTAACCGTCCTCAAGCATAGCGGCGGTTATTTGCGCTCGATGGTCGATATGCGCGGCCTGATCTACTGGCAGATCGCCGGTCTGCACAAGACCTACACCGTGCTCGAAGCGGACAAAGACTCCCGGGTGATCACGCTTGCCAGCACTGCGGGGATCAATCCCGGAGACATCCTGCTGATCAACCAGCTCAACGACAATGACATCGTCGATCCGGTCGGCGTGGAAGGCAAATGCACCTGGTGCGGCTACGAGGACGGCGACCGGGTGCTGGGGCAGCTGGTTGAAGTGACCGCCGTCAGCGGCAGCCAGGTGACACTCAACCTGCCGCTGCACTGGATGTATGACACCGCTCTCAACCCGTGGGCTTACCAGGTGGACGCCGACGCCATGATCCGCCACGCCGGGCTGGAAGACCTGACCCTGACCCAGGATGAGCCGGAGGTGGAGTTTATCATCGAAATGGACGGCGCCCAGTATTCGTGGGTCAAGAACGTCGAGATCAAGAACGTCCAGCGGCGGGCGATGTGGGTCATCGATTCGCTGCAGAACGAGATCCGCGAGTGCTATATTCATACCGGCATCGATGGCTACGGCCGCGACCGCGGCTACGGGATCCTGCTCGATATGCACAGCTCGAACAACCTGGTAGAGGACAATATCCTGAGCACCATCGACGGCGGGGGCGTCATGACCGCTGGCGGCGCGTCTGGCAACGTGATCGCCTACAATTACCTGCACGACATCCTTTTCGATGACGAGTGGTGGATGATCGCCAGCCCGTCCATCAACCACGCCCCGCACCCCAAGATGAACCTGTGGGAGGGCAACTTCGCCTATAAAGCCGAAGCCGATATCATCCACGGCTCATCCAGCCACAACACGGTCTTCCGCTCGCGCTCGTTCGGCTGGCAAAGCGACACCATCACCACCCGCAACAACGCCATCGAGATCGCTGCCAAGAACACGTCCATGAACATCGTCGGCAGCGTCCTGGGCACGCCCGGCAAGTCCAACCGCTACGAGGTGCTCCCCGGGCAGCCTTATGATGACTGGGACGAGCGCGCTATCTACGCCCTGGGGGTGGGCAGCGGCGTGGAGGACCCTCGACCCGCCGCCACCCTGCTGCGGCATGGCAATTTCGATTACGTGACCAACTCCGTAATATGGGACCCGGCGATACCCGAGCACGATCTGCCCGCCTCGCTGTACCGCAGCGCAGCCCCGGAATGGTGGTGCCAGGAGACGCCCTGGCCTGCCATCGGCCCGGATGTGGTCGGCTACACCAACGATATCCCCGCCAAACGCCGCTTCGAGGGCCTGCCCTGCTCGCAAACGACCGGGCTCAGCCTGCACGCCACCCCCGCCGACCAAGCTATCCATCTGACCTGGCAGGTCAGCGGAATCCTGCCGGTCACCAGCACCTGGCAGATCAGCTACGCAGGCCCCCCCGGCGACCAGCCTTCACCCATCACCGGCCTGCCTGAGCCTACCCGCGCTTACAGCCTGACCGGGCTGACCAATTACGAGCCCTACACCATCACCCTCAACGCCATGCTGGATAGCACGCCCATCCTGACCAGCACGCTGACCGTGATGCCCACCGATCATATTGTCTGTCTACCGGCTATGTGGAGATAGGTGATGCTGTGGTGCAAAACCCGCGCCAAGTCTCAGTAAACACTAAGATCCCCTGGCTGGCGACCTTGGCGCTGCTGGCAATTCTGCTCAGCCATACGCCGGCCCGCGCCCGGGGCACCGGCGAGCCTTCTGTCTGGCTGCCCCTGATCTTCAATCCGCCAGCCGCCGCTAACCCGATTCACGAAGGTATTGCCACATACTACACCGCTACCGGCGACGGCGCCTGCATGTTTGGCCCATCACCGCAGGATTTGATGGTCTCAGCCATGAATGCTGCAGAGTACGAGGCATCCGCTGCCTGTGGGGCTTACGTTCATGTGAGCGGACCCAAGGGTGAGGTCATTGTCCGCATCGTCGATCTGTGCCCCGAATGCCAGGCTGGCCACCTGGACCTGAGCCGGGAGGCTTTCGCCCTGATCGCCGACCTGCCGCTGGGGCGGGTGGACATTACCTGGCAGGTGATCAGCCCAGACTTGCCCGGACCGATCGCCTATCACTTCAAAGATGGCAGCAACCAGTGGTGGACGGCGGTGCAGGTTCGCAACCACCGCAACCCGATCGCAAAATTCGAATATCTCGACCCTGGTGGTCAGTGGGTCGCTGTGCCGCGCACCGCGTACAATTACTTTGTGCAGACGGACCCCGGTATGGGGCCAGGCCCTTACGCGTTCCGCGTCACCGATAGCTATGGCAACCTGCTCACTGACAGCGGCATCCCTCATATCGAAAATGGCACGATCAATGGGATAGCCCAATTTCCACCGGAGCCTTAGGGAGCCACAACCCCAGGAGGTTTGCTATGAGATTCCACCTGACCTTGATTTCCGTGCTGGTGTTAGCGCTCGGGACCGTTGGGACAGCAGCCCGCCCCAAGGAGTTGCCCGCTGCCCCAATCGTGCCTACTTTTGAAACCGGAAAGCAGCCAGCGTTCGAGATCCACGTCACTGTGGGTGGCGACGATGGCACCGGCGATGGCAGTGCTGCCAACCCCTACGCCAGCATTGAGCGGGCTGCCCAGGATGCCGCCCCCGGGGCGGCGATCCGCCTGCATGCCGGGACATACGCCGGAGGGACGTATCTCCAAGACCTGGCTGGTACGGAGGCTGCGCCGATCTGGATCGGCGGCACGCCGGGCGAAACCCGGCCAGTGATCGAGGGCGGCGGTGAAGGCATTCACCTGGTGCGCGCCCACTACGTCATCCTGCATGACCTGGAAGTGCGCAACACCGCCTACAACGGTATCAACACCGACGATGGCGGGGATTATGCCAACCCCGACGCCACCCGGCATGTCCTCTTTCGGGATCTGAGCATCCACCACATTGGCGACGACGGCAACCAGGACTGCCTGAAGCTCTCCGGGGTAAACGATTACTTTGTGCTGAACAGCGAGTTCGCCTTCTGCGGAGGAGATGGGTCGGGCAGCGGCATCGATCATGTGGGCTGCCACCACGGGCTGATCGTGGGTAATTTCTTCCACGACCTGTCTGCCAACGCAGTGCAAAATAAGGGCGGCAGCCAGGACATCGAAATCCGCGCCAACCGCATGCTCAATGCCGGCTACCGGGCGGTCAATATTGGCGGCAGCACCGGCTACGAGTATTTTCGCCCGCCGCTGTCCACCAGCCAGCCGAACTTCGAGGCGCGCGACATCCGCGTGATTGCTAACGTGATCGAAGGCGGCGAGACGCCGTTTGCCTTTGTCGGCGCAGTGGACAGCCTGGCAGCCAATAACACGATCATCGACCCTGAAAATTGGCTGCTGCGCATCCTGCAAGAGACGGTCAGCGACGGAACCTATGAGTTCCTGCCCAGCGGGGATAATACCGTAGTCAACAACCTGTTCTATTTCGACCGCGGCGCCCTTTCAACGTATGTCAACATTGGCCCCAATACCGCCCCCGAAACCTTCACCTTCTCAAACAACCTGTGGTACGCTCACGACAACCCGGCGCAATCCCAGCCCACCCTGCCAGCCGCCGAGACGGATGGCGTGGTGGGGCAAGACCCGTTGCTCCAGGATCCGGCTGGCGGGGATTATCACCTGCAAAGCGGCAGCCCGGCGCTCGGCAGGGGTGCCCCTGTGGTTGGCGTGGTCGATGATTACGACGGCCTTGCCTACAGCGTCCCGCCCAGTATCGGCGCTTTCGAGGGCAACTCGCCGGTCTTTTCGCACTACCTGTATCTGCCGCTGGCGGTGAAGTGAGGCCACCCATGAACCCAAATACCCGGTTTATGCCCATACTTCTCTGCCTGGCGCTGATCCTGCTGATAGCTCCCAGCGGGCCCGTGCAAGCGATCAGTGACCCGGCTTTAGCTCAAGCGGGTAGCGCCTGCCCCCCTTTGCCGCCTCCCGGGGGGAATGTGGTCCAGGTCTCCACTGTCGCCGGGCTGGAGAGCGCGGTCAACAATGCCGCCTCAGGCACCACGATCCTGGTGGCGGATGGGATTTACAACCTGGATGGGGTCTACCTGCTTTTTGATACGCCGGGCGTCACGCTGCGCTCTGCCAGCGGGAACCGCCAGGCAGTGGTGCTGGACGGGAATTACATCACCACCGAGATTGTTCAAATCGTGGCTTCGGATGTGACCATTGCCGACCTGACCCTGCAGGAGGCCTACGACCACCCCATCCACGTAATGAGCACCGAGACCAGCCACACGCTGAACACGCTAATCTACAATGTGCACATCATTGACCCGGGCCAGCAGGCGATCAAGATCAACCCGATTCCCGGCGGGTTTTATACCGACGAAGGGGTGATCGCTTGCTCACAGATTGAGCTGACTGGCGCCGGGAGAGCGCACATTCGCGACAATTGCTATACCGGCGGGGTGGACGCTCACCAGTCGCGCGGCTGGACGGTGCGCGATAATCGCATCCAGGGCTTTTGGTGTGAGGCAGGTCTCTCCGAGCACGCCATCCACCTGTGGCGCGGCTGCCGCGATACGACCATCGAGCGTAACATCCTGCTGGATAACGCCCGGGGCGTCGGATTGGGGCTGGTCACCGATGGCGAGGGCAGGACTTACCCCGATGACCCCTGCCCTGCCGCCAGCGGCTATGTCGACGATTTCGGCGGGATGATCCGCAACAACTTCATTGCCGCCAACAGCAGCGGGCTGTTCGCCTCGCAATCCGGTTTTGACTGCGGCATCTGCCTGTGGAACGCCTGCAACGCCCAGGCACTGCACAACACCATCTATACTGCCGACCCGGGCAGCACTTTCTCATCGATCGAATGGCGTTTTCCCAACACCCAGGCGCAGATTATCAACAATCTGGTCAACCACACGCTGCGCGAGCGCGATGGCGCCACGGCGCAGCAGGATGGCAACCTGAGCGGGGCGCTGGCAGAGTGGTTTGTGGCGGCCGGGGATGGCGATTTGCACCTGGCGCCTGCCGCGACCGCCGCCATTGACCAGGTGACCGCCCCCTCGGGGGTGACGGATGACATTGATGGGGAGCCCCGCCCGGCAGGACCGGCTGCCGATATCGGCGCGGACGAGCTCTCCGCAGAAGGTTTCAGCCTGGCGGTCAGCCCTCTTCACCAGGCGATAAACCCTGCAGAGGTAGCCGTTTTTACGGTCGCGGTCGATCCCAGCGGAGCCTTCGCGGCTCCGGTCCACCTGGAGGTGGACAATCCCTCGCCGGACTTGCTGGTAAGCCTGAGCCAGGCAGATGGGATTCCCCCATTCCAATCCACCCTGGCGATTACGGATACCCACACAGGTCCGGTAAACCCCGGGTGGTGGTACACCCTGCCCATTACTGCGACCAGCGCAACTGCCACCCAGACAACCAGCGTCACCCTGCTGGTTGGCGGGTCGCGCCTCTACCTCCCCATGGCTCCGCAGGGTGGCTCGGGATTTCAGGATAGCTTTCACGCCTTTGTGAAGCAAGACTTATTTCCCTGGATGGGTAAAGAGCATTAGCCAGGAATTTGCTTTGGAGACAGGAACGCATGAATACGCTTAAGCTTTCCATACGGATGGTTGTGTTTTTCAGCTTAATCTTGGGTTTGGTGGCAGGCAATGCCGGGAGAGCATCGCCATCCGGCCCTGCCGAGGTCCTGGCGGTCATCCGCCAGGATTGCGGTGGCTATCCCGGCCCAGAGCCGTGCTATACCTCGCTGGCAGCCTGGCAGGCGGATTACGGCGGGATCGACTTCGGCGCCGCCTCGCCCGGCGACCTGGTGGCGGCTGACCAGATCGCGATTGCCCGCATTGAGGGCGCCTGGAGCCAGCCGGACAGCACGCCGCTCGACCTGGGCGGCTGGACGTCCGACGCCGCTCACTATATCCGCATCTACACGGCGCCCGAAGCGCGCCACACCGGCACGCCCGGCTCCGGCTACCGGCTGCATACCAGCGGCGAAGGGCCGATCTACAGCAGCGTGGCTTATTTTCGGGTTGAGGGGCTGGAGATCTCCGGGGATACCAGCGACCACCTGATCTACCTCAGCCCAAATACCGCTGAAGGCGTGGGCGAGGTCCACTTCAGCCACAACCTGATCCACGGCAACGGGGTAAGCACTGCCAGCGGGCTGATGAGCTACTCGCTGGGCGGCGTGCTGTATGCCTGGAACAATGTGATCTATGGCGTGGGCGAACCCGGCTACACTGCCGGCATCCAGACCGGCGGCGGCACGGCCTATCTCTACAACAACACCATCGCCGGCATCACCAGCGGCTTTGCCATCCGCTCGGGGGGTGTGGTGGTGGCGAAGAACAACCTGACCGACGCCCCAGGCACGGATTTCTACGGCAGCTTCTACCCCGGCTCGGACTTCAACGCCTCTTCGGACGATTCGGCGCCCGGGCTTCACTCGCGCTGGGAGCAGAGTTTTACCTTTACCGACCCCTCGGCGGGCGATTACCACCTGGCGGCGACCGATGGCGGGGCGCGCAACTACGGGCAGGATCTTTCCCATGACCCTGTATTCCCCATCTTTGATGACCTGGATAGCACACTCCGGGCGGGCGGTTGGGATATCGGCGCGGACGAATCCGCCTCCGGGGCAGACAGCGTGCCGCCGGTGCGCTTCGATGGCACGCCTTCCGGGGAGCTAGTCTCCTCCACCACTCAGGTCACCCTGACACTGTCCACCGCCGAAGCAGCCGAGTGCCGCTACTCGACAAGCCCGGGTGTGGCGTACAGCGAGATGACCGATTCTTTCGCGGAAACCGGCAACCTGACCCATACCCGGTTCGTCAGCGGATTGCATGACGAGCAGAGCTACACCTACGCCGTCAAATGCCAGGATAGCGCCGCCAACGCCAACCCGGATGACTACCTGATCAGCTTCTCCATCGATTCGGCAGATGCCACCCCGCCGGTGATCACTGGCGTGCAGGTAACCAGCCTGACGCCCTACACCGCCCAGGTGACCTGGACGACCGATGAGCCAGCTACCTCCCAGGTGGAGTACGGACTGGCGGGCAGCTACGGGCAGCTCACATTGATCGCTACCGTCCTGGTGACAGAGCACTCTGCCCTGCTGCGCGGCCTGGACGCTGCCACCCCCTACCACTTCCGTGTGCGCTCGATCGATATTGGCGATAACGAGACGGTTTCCAGCGGGGATGTGTTCACCACATCAGCTCTTGATGCCATGTTTTACGTCAATGCCAGCCATCCCCAGGCCAGCGATAGCAACCCCGGCTCCCAGGCGCTGCCCTGGCTGACCATCCAGCACGCCGCAGATGTCGCCCAGCCGGGCGATACCATCCTCGTCGCGCCGGGGAATTACAGGCGCACGGTGATCGAACATGGCGGCGCGCCGGGAGAGTACATCACGTTTAAGGGCAGCGCTGCCCCCGACACGAGCCTGGTCGATTGGGAGGCCGTCTTCGACCCGGCGGTTCCCGTGCAAACCCCGGGCAACCCGGCAGCCAACGCCGTTACGATGGGCTTCGACCTGGACCCGCCCTACCCCAGCGAAACGCCGGTCGGCTATGTGCGCATTGAGAACTTCGAGATCACTGCTATTCACCAGGAAAGCGTCGCCAGCGGGCGGGGCGGGGTGCGCCTGGCAAATACAGAGCAGGTGCAGATCGTGGGAAACTTCTTGCACGATCTCAACCCCAACCCAGATGGCTACGATTATGTCGGCGTGCGCGGCGATAGCCACGATAACCTGGGCGCGGTGATCAAGGACAACACCCTGTACCGGGTGCAAGGCACCGGGGTCAGCATCATGGGACAAGACTGGCTGGTGGAGGGCAACCATCTCTCGCACGGGCTGGACGCCAACACCGACACCGGCGCCCACGTGGGCGGCGACTCGGACGCCATGCGCTTCTTCGGCAGCGGGCATGCCATCCGGGACAACTGGATGCACGACTACCTGGACGAGGAGCAGTACGGCGACCCCCACATCGATTGCTTCCAGAGCTTCTCGGTCTACCCCGATAGCCAGTTCGCCCACCATATCCTGATCGAGGGCAATACCTGCGATAACTTCGGCCAGATGCTGATGATCGAAGATTCGAGCGAGGAGAACGGCACCGGCAACGCCGTGCACCACATCACCTTCCGCAACAATATCTTCCTCGGCGCCAGGGCGTATGCCATCCAGGGCGGCGGCGCCGATTACTTCACTTTTGCCAACAACCTGGTCGCAGATAGCAATTACGGTGCGTTTGGCTTGAGCAACAATCCCTACCTGACCGTGTACAACAATATTTTCTATAACAACGGCAGCGGCTCGCAAATCAACGATAACGAGTCGAAGGTCGGGTCGGTTTGGGATTACAACCTGCATTATCCGGATTTCACCTGGCCACCAAAGCAGCCCGAGTTCGACCAGCACAGCCTGTTCGGGGTTGAGCCGCGCTTCCGCAAACCCGCCGCGGGGGATTACCACCTGCGCACCGATTCGCCTGCCATCGACCGGGGCGTGGCGCTCGCCGGTTTCAACTATGACAAAGCATTTACGGTCCGCCCGCAGATGACCGCCTGGGATATTGGGCCTTACGAAGCGATCCCGGAGCTGGAACTGGTGGGGGTTGCCGCAAACACAGCAATTCACCTTACCTGGAGCATTAACATCAGCCTGCCCCTTACCACCACCTGGACGATCAGCTACGAGGGTACACCGGGTAGCGAGCCCTCGCCCATCACCGGCATCTCCGCAGGCACCCGCGCCTATACCCTGACGGGATTGACCAACTACGCCTGGTACACGGTCACGCTGACCAGCGATCCGCCGTTGCTGAGCGATACGGTGGCGGTGATGCCTACGGACATCGTCATCTATCTGCCGGTGGTCGTGAAAGGTCCTTGAACTGGATTTTTTTGGAAGGAGCATCGTATGCAAACGCAGCAGCTTTCTCTTCGGCTGATTGTCATCGCCGCCTGGTTGACATCAGGCTTTATTGGAGTTTCGCCAGCTTTCTCCCCGGTGGTTGGCAGCGCCAGCCCTGCTGCCGTCGATACAACCTACTGGGTCAGCCCGGACGGGCAGGCAGCGTGGGCAAGTTGCACGGGCGCGCTGCCGCTGAACGGCTCCAGCGCCTGCGCCTTGAGCACCGCCAACGCCAATGCCATCGCTGGGGATACGATCTACCTGCGCGGCGGCACCTACTCCAACCAGGAGATCCGCCCCAGCAACTCGGGAACATCCGACAGCCAGCGGATCGTCTATACCAGCTACAACCAGGAGAACGTCACGCTTCGCGACTCGGCCTACGGGATCTATATCTACAAAAAGTCATACATCACGGTGAACGGTATCAACTTCTATAACCTCCGGCGTTTCCTGCGCATCTATGCCGGTCACTATAATACGATCAGCTATTGTAATTTCGATACGCGCAGCCCGGAGTCTGGAGACTGGGTGGGCGCGCTCATCGCCGACGATTTCAACGACAGCACGGCAGCCAGCGAAAACTCGACCTACAACTGGGTGCACCATTCCACTTTCTACCGCTGGGTCTATGGCGATTACGCCGAGCACCGGGGCGGCTTGCTGGATATCGGCAGCTGGGAGGAGGACCCGGTTGACGAGAGCGGCTACAACCTCATTGAAGACAACATCTTTGCCTATGGGGGTCACCATACGCTTGGCGTCTACAGCCAATACAACGTGATCCGGGATAACTATTTTCACAACGAGACCAACCCCGCCAACTGGGATTACGAGGGCTACCGCGGCTCGATCACCGAGGGTCCAGTGGGAGGTCACAACCTCTACGAGGGCAACCGCTTTGGTTTCGCCGGAGCCTCCGGGCTGGCGTTGCGAACCCCCTATAACCTGCTGCGCTTCAACCTGTACTATCATACCGGCAGCGGCGGGCTGCAGGTTGTCTCCAGCGCAGCCGGTCAGGATCACGCCGACTTTAACCGCATCTATCGCAACACTTTCTACCATACCGGACACCTGGAGACCGACCCCGGCTTCCAGGGCGGGATATACTTTGCCAACTGGAGCGACCAGAGCCCGGTCGGAAACATCGTCAGGGGCAACCTGTTCTACGACAACAAGAACGGGGCGGTCACTTACGAGGGCCAGGTGGATCCGCAGGTGGTGGAAGATAACTGGGATCAGAACAGCGTGGACCCAAAATTTGTCAATCCCTCTGCGAGCGATCCGGACAACCCGGATCTGCCCGACCTGCACCTGCAAGCCGATAGTGCCTGTATCGATGCCGGCGCCTACCCCACGCGGATCACCAGCCCGGCTGGCTCCGGCACGCAGTTCCAGGTGGAAGACGCCAGGTATTTTATCGATGGCTGGGGAATCCCGCACGTGCAGGGGGACGAGATCCAAATGGCTGGCGGGCAGCGGGCGCGCATCACCAACATCGACTATCAAGCCAACCTGATCACGGTAGACAGTAGCCTCACCTGGACCCTGAACCAGGGCATCAGCCTGGCCTACCAGGGCGCCGCCCCCGATCTGGGGGCTTACGAGTTTGCGCCGCAACTGGAGCTATTCGGTGTGCCGGGTGACGGGGCGATCCACCTGAGCTGGGCTGCCAACGTTACCCTGCCTGTTACCACCACCTGGACGATCGATTATGAAGGACCTCCTGGCGACCAGGCTCCCCCCATCGGCGGCATCCCCGGGGAGGCGCGCAGCTACAGCCTCACCGGGCTGACCAACTACGCCTGGTACACGGTCACGCTGACCAGCGATCCGCCGCTGCTGAGCGATACGGTGGCGGTGATGCCGACAGATTACATTGTCTGTCTCCCGGCGGTGTGGAAATAGGCTGACCTCAAAGGGCGCGGCAAAGAGCCAAATGGCTGGTAATCAGGGCTTCTCTTGCTGCGTCCCTACATATGCTGCATTCCTTTGTGTTTCTTCGCACCTTGGTGTACTTCGCGGTTCAATCTTTAACCCTTACCAGGCGCCTATTGACATCCCCCACAACTGGATATAGAGTCTATACAGTTGATATTTGGGTTGGGAATAGTAACGAGCCTGCTCAAGGCGGAAAGGTACATCTATATGAATACAAAGCGTTTGTTCGCCGTGCTGCTGCCCGTGCTGGGCGTACTGCTGGTTGTGGCTGTGGGTCTGGCCCTCGCCCAGGATGGATCGCCGGGGGATGGCAGGCAGCCGCTCAGTCCGGAGGCCCCTGACGCTCACAGCGATTACATCCCCGTCCAGGGACGCCTGACCGACGCCACCGGAACCCCGCTGGACGGCAACTACAATGTCACCTTCCGGCTGTATGCCCACCATACTGGAGACGATCCTTTGTGCGAGCAACTCAGCAATTTGAACGTGGACAACGGGCTGTTCAGCACCTACATTAGCGGGTTAGGCTGCTCGATCGACGGGCGGCAGCTCTACCTGGGGGTGCAGGTGGGCGATGATCCCGAAATGACCCCGCGCCTGTTTGTGGATAACGTCCCCTACGCCTGGACCTTGCGCCCGGGGGCGGTGATCAGCGATTCTCTGGCGGGCTTGCCGGTTTTGCATCTTGAAAACTGGGGCGACGAGGGGCGCGGCCTGCGCTCATATGCCATGGCAGAAAGCGGAGCAAACTACGGCATCGTCGGCGCCTCGCGCTCGCCCGAGGGCATTGGCGGTTATTTCTACAATAACACCGGTGGAATTGGCCTATACGGCGGATCCTCCATCGCCAGCGGTGTGGGCGTGCTCGCCAAAGGGCTGGATAGCGGCGCCGACCTGATCCTGGGCGGCAACGCCGATAGCAGCACGGGGGATGACGGCAACCTGGCTTCCGACCCGGATTACGCCAGCAGCGATCTTGTCCTGAAATCTAACGATACCATCCGCCTCGAGCTGGACAACGACGGTGATGGCGAAGATGCCGATTTTGAGATCCGCGACGCGGCAGACACATTGCTCTTCAACGTGGACGAGAGCGGCGCGGTCACTTCGGGAGGCGCGGGCATTGCCGCCTTCCCCCGCCCGGCTTACGATAGCGGCCTGGTGTCCGTCACCGCCGGCAGCACTGTGGATCTGCTCCACAACCTGGGCGGGAATATCGACAACTATGTGGTCGATCTGACCTGCCAGCACGGAACTTACGGGCGGCATAACTGGGGCTTGGGCGGCGACTCCAACTCCCCAGAAACTTACGGGGTGTACTGGCTCGACCTGACCACGTCTGAGATCACCGTCAGGCGGGAGAGCCAGGACGGTGAGTGCCCGCAGGTGCGGGTGCGCATCTGGATGTACCCGTAAGCGACGCAAAAGGAGCAACCCATGCACAAGAGACGCATCTTAATCCTGGCGGCTGTCCTGCTGGTGGTCCTTGCCCTGTCAAGCGGCGCGCAGGCTATGTCGTCTGAGAACTACGCCCTGGACTGGATGGTACTGCTGAACGGCGGCGGAGGGGCGGCCTCCTCGGCAAATTACACCGCCCACCTGACATTCGGGCAGACCGCGGTGGGCACGGCCTCCAGCTCCGGCTACAGCACCGGGCTGGGCTACTGGGTTGGGATCGTGCAGGAGTCGGTGGTAGAGTACCTGCGCCTGCATCTCCCCCTGATTTTGAGAGGCGGCGGGTAAGGAAAGCGCAAATTTTTCCATTCATGATATAGTCATAGAGGACACAGCGCAAGACTCTGATTGCAAAGGAACCCCTCATGGAAGAAAAACTCGACCGCATGATCGCCCTGCTCGAACAGCAAAACAAGCTCATCTCCCAGTTGGGGCTGATTGTCGCCCGGATGAGCTACCTGGTGCTGGCGATCATCTTGCTGGTCGTAATTGCCATCGTAATTCAAATCCTGGTCTAATTGGCGGCGGGATAGAATCCCGCCCTACTGCTGCGGGTTGGGCAAATGGAATCACGTAGAGCCGCAGCATGCTGCGGCTCTACCCGTTGCGGCTCTACGTGATTCTTTGCTTCTTGGTGTCTTCGCGGTTCAATCTTTTCAGCGCTGGATGAGCGGCAGGTACAGCGCACCCCCCGGCGGGCTACCCAGCAGGGCAAACTCACCCGATGCGCAGGACGTCACGGTAATGCGGTTTTCCTCCGGCTGGCGCAAGACCGCCCCTGGCGACGGGCAGGTGGTGGTGGCATCCAGCCACTCCCCACTGGTTTCATCCAGCACCGCCAGGAACAGGCTGTCCTCCGCAATACCCGCCAGGTCCGCATCGCTATACTCCAGGGTAAGCTCCACCGGCAGCACGAAAGGCGTTTCAAAAAGCGCTTGCTGCAAAGCTGTGGCTGCCGGCGGGTCCGGCTGGAAGATGAAGAACATGCCGGCTGGTCTGCGGGGCGAAGGCGGTGGCACGCTCGGTTTTTGCACCGGCAGCAGGCGGAAGATGCGCGGATCGAGAATAGCTCCCGGCGGGATGCGGATGATGATCGCCTGCACCGGGCTGATCG
>JBFYSV010000029.1:0-3660 GCA_041301185.1 Anaerolineae bacterium | reverse complement strand
GTCATAGCTTCCAAATCGATATGGAACTCGCTCTTGTGGATTTGATCCTTGCGTCCCACGTTGGGCACCTTGGCGACCAGCTTGCGCCCCGCATCGGCAAACTCCTGACGGGTATCGCCATTCCCATAAGCGCAGTCGCCCACCGTCTCTTCGGCTTCCAGCCCGGTGTTGGTCTCGCTGGCTTCGGTCAAGGGCAGGGCGGGCGAGGCATCCGCAGCATTGCCCGCCAAAACCTCCACCACCGTGATCAACGGGCTGTCCGCATCCACCCCGATGGCCGCTTTGTGCCCGTCGAAACGTTTGCTGCGGCTCTTGCGCCCATGCCGCATCTCGGGGTCATGCACCGAAACGATCCGATCCCGGCTGACGCCTGCTTTCAGTTTTGCCTGCCCACCGGTCAACTCCACATCCTGTTCGATCAACTGCCCCAGCAGCTGCCCAGCCGCAGCGATCTGCTGGCTCTCAGCATCCTCATCAGCCAGAGTAGCCCGCACGGCTTGCGCCAGGCCCATCAGACGCTGGGCATCCGCCACGATCCCCTGCAAGAAATCATTCCGCGCCTGTTCGTCATCCCAGTCCACCTGGGCTTCCCCCTTCAGGCTCGGCCCAAAGTAGCCCTGGAACCCGTGCGCCTCCACCCAGACTTCCAGCTCTTGCTCCGCCACCACTGCCAATGCCCGGCACAACTGCTGGATGCCATCCCCCAACAGGTTGTAGGTATCCTTCACCGCTCCACGACCCAGGATGTAGCTCGTGTCCAGGATCACCTTCAGGCGGCGCTCTTTCAAGTAGCCCGACGCTTTGGCCAGCTCCAGGCTGCGGGTAAACACCGCCCGCATCTTCTCTTTCAAGATCAGCTGGGCACGAAACAGTTGCAGCGTGCTCTTGGCAAACGGCCGCTCATCCACCTCGATCCCCAGGGCAACTTTCCACCGCAGATCATAGTCCGCCCGCGCCTTGGCTTCTTCGTCCGAGACTTTATCATGGGTTTGCAGCAGCAAGGCGTTCGCCAGCAGACTGGGAGCCACACTGGGCCGCCCGTTATCCGGGCAGTAGAATTCGGCGAAATCTTCGTCCTGGAACAGCTTGCCCCGCTGGCGGGCCAGGAAGCCGTAGAAGCTGTCCCGGCCTACAAAATCCAGGTACTGATTATCTGCCTCGAACAGACCACGTTGACGAGAGCGTTTTCCAAGCATCCTTCACTCCTGATTTGGGCTGTTGTGCAGTGTACTACCAACCCCCGAAAAACGCGAGCTTTTCGGCCAGACTTCTAGAAGCTGTCAGGATCCAACCGGCGATAATACCAAGCGTATCCCTCGCATCCACCAGCGCCCGTACCTCTCGTTCCCGCGTGGCAGATTAATCCATATTTTAAGCCACCTGAACGAGTTGACCTGACTCTGGCAAATAGAAGTTCAGCTCACATCCAGCCGGGGTGCACCTACTCTAGAATCCTTTTAATCCCCAATAATTCGTGGATGACTCAGCGTTGGATAAGCGGGATATAGACCTTAGTCCAGGGGAGGACAATAACATAAATACTGGCTTCCTCCATAATGATATCCGGGCTGTCCCACCCGCGCCTCTCGGCTTCAACAGAAAACATTCGCCTGAAAAGCACCTGGGCTGTGACGGTCACCTGCTCGCCTGCCGCGGGGGCGGCGAAAACATATTGCAAGCGATCACAACCCAAAGCTGGAATACGGTTGTCGCTGAGAATTAAAGATGGTTTCCAATAGCTCACCACCGGATATTCACCACTGACCGTATCGCTCAGGATCTTGGCGTACAGTTTGCCAGGCAAGCCTGCCTGCGCCCCGCCCCAGGCGGGCACAGTGGGACCGCTCAACAGGGCAAGCGGGTCCTGGGCGCCTTGCGCAACGATGGTCAAGATCATCTGCCTGCCCGGGTGATCGGTGGGCACATGGTGTCCAGCGCCATAATTGAATAATTCACTGCTCACCAGCAGCCTGCCTCCGATCTGCTGAACCTCCAGAGTCAGGGTGATTGTGTCCTGGAGCAACGCCTGGCTGGAGGCGCCGGGCATGGTGTGGGCGTGGATGGTCTGCGGGTCCCGCTCCACGCCGCCAAAGCCGGGGGCAACGTTTGTCATCACCCCATCCGGCGGCATGTGGCAGGTCTGGCACTCCGCCCCCGCTGCCGGGTAAGGGCTCTCCAGCCACTCTTTATAGGATTGGTAAATGGGCGTGCCCCAATAGCTGAACTGGTGGCAGGGAGCGCACCACTGGCTTTTTGTGAGGATGGGAAGGTAGGTATCCTCCTCAGGCACATTATCATCGTCAAAGGTGCCGAAGAAAAGCTGGTAGCGCTCCGTATCCGGGAACGGGCGGCGAACGTCCATCGAGATCACCCCCGGAGCGTTGTCGTAGGGCAGCTTGCTTGCCGGGTTGAGATACACATCTGCCACCTTATGGCAGAAATCGCAGTGTATGCCAAAATCTCGATCCATGCCGCTGAGCAGGTTCATATCGGTAGTAAATGGGGCGTCCAGGGCAGCCCCCGGTGCATGGCAGGTGGCGCAGTTGCCGGCGGTCCCCGGGAAATCCAGTTTATACCCAGGAGCGATACTGACCGTATTGCTGATATGGGTGCCATTGTATAGCGACAGGAAACGGAGGTTTGTCCCGGAGCGGGCGTGGGCGTCGTTATCCAGCCAGATTTGGGTGACCCCTGGCTTACAGCTATAGCAGGAGTTCTCTCCGGTGGGAGCAACCCATTCATATTGGGGATTGTCGTCTGTCTGGTAAAGGTGTAGGGTGAGGCTGATAGTGCTGGTAGGAGGGATGACTCCCTCCAGCTTGGCACAGTAATAACCTTCCTTCCAGGCGCTGACGGTGACCGGGACTCCTTCGGATAGCCCAGCCAGCGTAAAGCTGCCATCGGCGGCGCTGAGAGTGCTGTTGGTAGTCGCCTGGATGCGCACGGTTGCGCCTCCGATTGGGGCACCGCTTTCGCCCACCACGCTGCCGCTAACGCTGGTCCTGGGAGCGCTGCGGGCAGGCCTGAAGAAGAATGCCAGTCCGCTGGCGACTAAAAGAGTGCACAAGAGAATCAGCCCTCTACGCCTCATCTTCTCACCATGGGGATGTACACCTTGCTTCCGGCTTGGCTGGCATCGCTTTCAACAAAGACTTGCTCCCCGATAAGGATTACTTGTGCAGCGCGCGGCATCCCAGAGCCAACCGCCAGAAAGCTGATCGTCACCTCGTCCGCCAAACCTTCCCATATTCCCTCTCGGGCGGTCAAGCTGAGCATCGAGAAATCCTCATGTAACGCATTTGCATCATAGCTGAGTGTGAAAGCCCCATCTGCGGTGGGGGTGATTAGTCCCTGGCCCATCACGACTCCTTTGTCGTAGATAGTGTAGTAGACGTTTTCTGTCCCGAATGGGGCGCGACCGTGGATGGCGACTGGTTCGATATTATTGTCTGACCAGGTGAGATAGCCGGGCTGGGGGTCGCTCAGGTGCAGTGCAGGCGCTTCTGGCTCGACTACATAGAACTCATATTGTCCGCTCGTGCCCAGTACCGTGCCGTTGTTGTGGCTTTGAGGCGTGACGCCATTGGGTAAGTAAGGCCGGTCATGTTCTACGAACACATCCACCGTCCAACGACCGGGTTCGTTGGCAGGGAAATCGAA
>JBFYSV010000028.1:0-12734 GCA_041301185.1 Anaerolineae bacterium | reverse complement strand
ATCGCAATCATCATACTGCTCTTCTCCCAAGTGGTTGAGTTGATCGCGATGCCAGCGCTGGCCGGTCTTCTGATGGTGATCGGTTTTCAAACGATTAAACCCACCGACATCATGACTGTCTGGCAAACTGGCCTGATCCCGCGGGCGGTTATGCTGATTACGTTTGTGGGGACGCTGATCATGCCGTTGCAATTTGCGGTGCTCCTGGGCGTGGCAATTTCTATATTGCTCTATATTTCCCAGCAAGCAAACCAAATTAAGCTGGTTGAAATCATCCCTCAAGCGAGTGGATTCCCCGTCGAACGACCGGCTCCAGCCCAGTTACCCAGCCACAAAATCACCATGCTTTTTCCATATGGCAGCCTGTTTTACGCCGCTGCCAGGACATTGGAAGAAAACCTGCCTGCCCCAGAAGGTTCCCGGAACGCGGTGGTGATCTTCTTGCTGCGCGGCTATGACCAATTCGGCAGCACGATGATCGGCGTGATGGATCGATACGCGCGCACAGTTCAGTCGCATGGAGGCAAGGTGATATTAGCCGGGCTCAGCGAGGGTGTTCTCATTCAATTGGAGCGCACCGGGTTGCTCGAGCTGATTGGGAAGGAAAGCATTTTCATGGCGACGGATGAATTTGGCATGGCCGCTAACCAGGCTTTTGAGTATGCACGGAAGTGGTTGGAAGCAGCAGAGTTACCGGAAATATGGGCTGAGAATGAAAGGTAACACCCGATCCTGAGGCCATTCACTCTGACAAGGATGTGTTTTTGATGCATTGAGCGATCCAATTGTCGCCCATCAGATCAATAACTAGCGACCAGACACTCTAACCCAAGAATTGACCTGAGCGGAAGCACGACAATAGGCAAATACCGAACAACCAATGCGTTGCGCAAGTTCATCCTGGATCAGATCAAGTGCCTTACAGCGAGACTTGATCCACTCGCCAAAGAAACCCAGAATTTCCAGGCCGCCCATTCTTTTCCACCAGTTGGGTCATATAAGAATTGGACCAGTTGGACTTGTAAACGGGCACGTCAGAACGACTAAAAATCCAGCTCATATTGGGCAGGGAACCATAAGCCCGGTTACAAGCCCTCTCGAGCGCATCCACAAAAATCAGGCGTGTCACTCCCAGAACGTCTGGCAATAGCAGGTCGGGTGGTAACCCTGCTGATACAAGCGCTTGCACGCTAAGAGTCCATCTAAAAAACCCATGATGATAGATATCTCTTCTTAGCAGTAGGTTGTGGTTCGAATCCCGCCAGGGGTGTAAAATGCAATATTGGCGGTTCATGGACAAAAACTCCTGTATAACGCGGTACGGGAATTTTCGTTTGTCTGTACTTATGGTTAGTAGGATAATGCGCGCGGATAAGTTAGAGGTGCGAGTAGCAGACGGAAAACCAAGTTGTCTGAATAAGATTATAAGTCGAGGCAACAAATCGCCAATTTTTATGCTATATTAATAAAAGATGAGAATCACCTTTGAGAGCAATGGAAAGGGGGAACAAATGAGGCGTTCCTGCGCTCCTGACAAAAGCTGATCCAGGAGAAGGGATGAAAAAGAACTGGTGGAAAAGCCTGCGGATAAAGATCATCGCCTGGTCTTTCATTCCGACGGTGATCATCCTTTCTGCAGTAGCCTGGTTCACTTTTTACTCCTACCAAAAGGTGATCGGCGACCTGGCGATCAAGCAGGATTGGGCGGTTGCGCAATCCAAAGCAGTGGAAGCCCACACAGCATTGGCTGACTTGTTCAACACTCTCATACGTCCAATCATACTTACCATCGATATTGATTACGAAAAGCCGCCCGATGTCCGCGCTCAAAATATCCTTGACCAAGCACAGGGCTTAGACAAATTTGATGGGGGGATATATTTTCTAGACCAACAGGGAAAGATATTTAAAACCCAACCCCTGCAACTCGAGCTGATTGGGCAGGACTGGTCCAACACGCCACAGTTTCGTTTTTTAGCGGACAATCCTCCAGGCTCGAGCCCCGTCACAGATATTCGGAGCATCAGCCCAAACGGGAGAGAAATTATTTGCGCCACCTGGCCCATGCACAATACCCAACGGGAATTCATTGGAGCGGGATATTACTGCCTTGAGATCGGACCAACGGTACAAGGTGCACTCCATAAAACTTTGAGCAGTGTAGATCTCGGTTCGGATGTGTATATTATCGATGGCAATCAGAACATTGTTTTCTCCCCCGATCTATCCCAGGTTGGAAAAGATATATCGCAAGATCCATATATTCAGCAGCTTCTTCAAGACCCAAAAATGAGCATCCGGTTCCGCAAAGCGACCGAGGATATGGTAATCAGTTATTATCCGCTGGCTAATGTGGTTTCGGATAGATTGCGCTGGATTCTCATTAAAGAACAGAGTCTGGCCGAGATCATGCAGCCTTCCTTGCCCTACCGCCAGCTCTTGTATGTCCTGCTGGCACTGGGAGTGATTGTACCCTTGCTGGTGACTGCCTTTGGTGTCAGGCACATCACGGAACCGATCCAGAAATTAATCCGTGCCACCGAGCAGATGACTGCAGGCCAGTTTAAACACCAGATTGAGGTGAAAACAGGCGATGAAATCGAAACGTTGACCGACCAGTTTAACTTGCTTTCGGCAGAATTGGATGACTCTTATTCTTCCCTGGAGAAAAAAGTCGCCGACCGCACCCGAGAGCTGGCAGTCCTGAACTCGATTATTTCGGTCGCCAGTCATTCATTGAATATCCATGAGATCCTGGAGGATGCGCTGAATAATACGGTCGAGCAGATGGGCTTTGACGCAGGTGCTGCCTTCAGGCTCGAATCGGATCTAACGTCAAGCCTGCTCATGGCTTACCAGGGCATCGAACCAAATGTTGCTACCGATCTTGTGAGTAGATACGCCATCACGAGCCAGAGGATTCCAGCAGCTTACCCCAAGGAGCTTACTCCATTTGGAATCGATGACCTACAGGATGAAAAGCTGAAGGACCAGTTATCACAGTACGGCTTGCAATCACTCGTTTATATTCCGCTTGCAACAAAGGGCCGCGAGCTGGGTTTCTTTATCTTAGGGAAGCATGAGCCGGACCAGCTATCCCCCGAGGAACTCTCTCTGCTGAGCACGATCGGCAAGCAAATCGGTGTAGCGATGGAGAATGCTCGTCTGTATGAACAGGCTGAACAGGCAGCCATCACAGCCGAGCGTCACCGCTTGGCGCGCGAGCTGCACGATGCCGTCACGCAAACCCTCTTCTCCGCCAACCTCATCGCCGACGTGCTACCCCGCATTTGGAAGCGCGATCCAGAAGAAGGGATGCAGAATCTGGAGGAATTGCGCCAGTTGACGCGCGGCGCCCTGGCTGAGATGCGGACGCTGCTCTTGGAGATGCGGCCAGAGTCCTTGGATCGATCGGATCTTAAATCCCTTCTCACCCAACTAACCGATGCTTTTGTCGGACGCGTCCGAATCCCGCTGGATCTGGAATTTAATGGAGAATGCGAGCTGATCCATGAGGTAAAGCTTGTTTGTTACAGGGTTGCACAGGAAGCGCTAAACAATATCGCCAAACATTCAGGTGCCCGGCAGGTTGACGTTCATTTGGATTGCCAACCTGGTCGACTTAACTTGTGCATCAAAGACAATGGACTTGGTTTTGAGCCTGGCTCGCTTCCCCCGGGTCACATGGGGGTGGCGATTATGCGCGAGCGAGCCGGTTCGATTGGAGCCAATTTAAAGATTGAAAGCCAGGTCGGCCAGGGCACCACGGTTGAGTTGGATTGGAGATCAGCAAGAAAGGAAGAGATCGATGGATACACTCCAGACAATCCGAGTGATGTTAGTGGACGACCATAATGTGGTACGCAGCGGTATGGCCACATTTCTGAAAGCCTATGAAGATTTGGAGCTTGTCGGGGAAGCAATAAATGGTAAGGAAGCTGTTCAACTTTGCCATCAAAAGAAACCGGATGTGATCTTAATGGATCTGATGATGCCGGAGATGGATGGCATCTCAGCAACCCGTACTATTACCTCCGAGTATCCGGATATAAAGATCATCGCCATGACCAGTTTTGAAGAAGAGGAGCTCGTGCACGGCGTCCTTGCCGCGGGCGCGATCAGCTATCTGCTCAAGAATGTGACAGCAGATGAGCTGGCGAAAGCCATCCGGGATGCGGTCTCTGGCAGATCGACACTTTCGCCAGAAGCCGCCCGGGTACTTGTTCAAGCAACTCGCCCAACGAAGCAGCCTTTGTTTGATCTGACGGAACGCGAGCGAGGGGTATTGAATCTGGTTGTGCAGGGGTACAGCAACCAGCAGATCGCGGAAGCCATGGTTGTCAGCCTCGCCACCGTGAAAGCCCACATCAGCAGTATCCTCTCTAAGCTGCAGGTCTCCAGCCGGGCAGAGGCCACCGCATATGCGATCAAACATAAAATCGTTTCTCTGTAAACGGAGTAGTCTACTTTAGTATAGGAAACAACACCTTTCGTATAAGAAAAAATACAATCCAAAGGATACTCCCCAACTCCTCGGCGGATGGATGTGCCCGAGGAGTTTTCTTTATATAGTAGAAACAAAGTTCCTGATTTTTCAAGTGAACCTGAAGGAGGTTTGAAATGAAAACGAAATGGATTGTCATCACCCTGTGCGTCGTCGCAATTATCACAGCCGCACTCGTCGTCCGCCTGACTGTCCAGGCGGGCGCCAGCCCACCGGCAGACCAGGCCGGCCCGTACAAGGTCGGATTTGTGGCGAATACCTACTATGACAGCAACCGGAGCGATAACCTCGAGGGGGCGAGACCCATCCAGACCTTTATCTGGTACCCGGCAGCACCTGATAACAACGGTAACCCGAGGCTGTCAGCTATCTACCCGATGATAAATCTCGTAGGATCAATGGTCTTACCGGATGCTTCTTCGACGAATTATGAGGCTTATGGCATCGACCCCGCCTACCAGGAAGTGGCTGCTTCGAAGGATGGCCCCTTCCCGCTAGTCGTTCTGTCCCCTGGTCAAGGCGCAAGTTCGACATTCTTCATTCACATTGGGACGCGCCTGGCCAGCCACGGTTTCGTGGTCGCCATCCCGACCAATTATGACGATCGAATGACGGCGACGGGAGAAAAACAGTTTTATCCGTCAGAGGAGTCGTATACGCTTGGGATCTACATCGAGCGAACCAGGGACATCCAGTACTTGATGACCAGGCTGGTTGCGGACTCGCAGCAATCCGGCAACCTGCTGTTCGGAACCATCCAGCCGGATCAGATTGCCGTTGCAGGGCATTCCGTGGGTGGAGGTGCCGCCCTGGCATTGGCAGGCGGAGACAACCAGACTTGTGATATCCCTGGGCTAGATCCAAACCTTATCCCACCTGAGCTCTGCGTCCCCATCCTGCCCGATACACGCATTAAGGCGGTTGTCACAATCGATGGGTCGAACTGGTTCCTTCGCCATGCTGAATTAGCCAGGATCAAGATCCCGAATATGGGGATTGGACGGGAATGGAATACATTGAAATCGGTGAGTCCTGGCTTTGAACACGATCAGGCCAGGCAGCATGCTGCCATCCAGAGCCATCCCAACTACCGGGTGGATGTCGCCTATGCCAACCACATGTCTTTCGCGAATGTCTGCGCGATCAATCAAGTTTTGCATGACCAGGGGATCATAGATGATGCGACGCTCGACCAAATCTTAAAGGTAGCTTGCCCATCAGATCCAGTGTCGGAAGATGAAATTGGAACCCTGACCAGCCAGTATATGATCGCTTTCCTCAAGACCGTGCTGGTCCGGGAGACCGGTTATGAGGAAATCCTCACGCCAGGCTACGCGTTGGCGAACGAGCCTTTCATCGAGTTCTTCGAGACCGAGAAGGGCAGTCCCAACCCACGCGACGAGGATGCTTATTTCAGCTACTTTATGCACCAGCCTGGTACCCTGCAGGCCAAAGCATTGAAAGATCCGTCTCCGTAAGAGTTAAAGCAAATAACAGGGTTGAGAGGAATGGCAACTATGAATTATCTTGTTTTTCTTGACAGGCGCGCCGGAGAGCTGGAGAAAATCCTTAGCGGCACAAAAAGCATGATTGTAAAAGAGTTCGATCCAGCTCAACCCGCCAGTCAGGTAGTAAGTCCGGGCGACAGCCTGTATTTCCTGAGGGATCAGGGCGAATGTGCCCTGCGCGTAAAAGCTACTGTTGTTCGGGTCCTGTTCTTTACCAATTGTGTAGATGAAGACCTCTCCTATGTCTTGAAAGAGATGCAGCCCAGGCTGCAATTGACTGAAGACCAGTACAACTTCTGGTCCGCAAAACAAGAGGTCTTGCTGGTCCAATTTGATTGTGCTCAAAAGATCGGTGTCATCCGGATTGCGCCGGATAAGATCACTGACCAATCGGATTGGATTGCTTTCGAGGAGTTCAGACTGATTTGGCAGCATGAACTCAACGATCGAATGTAGGAGCATATTCATCACTGTGAAAGGAGTTAGAAAAAATGGACACCTCCAATTCTCTGGTAATAGAAACCCACAACCTGAGCAAGGTCTACAAGGAAGCGCATGCCCTGCAAGGCATTGACTTGTCCGTGAAGCAGCACTCGATCTTCGGCTTCCTGGGACCCAATGGGGCGGGCAAGACCACCACCATCAAGATTCTACTCGGCCTGATCCAGCCTAGCGGGGGTCAGGCTACCATCTTTGGGCATGATGTGCAGCGCGACAGCGTGGCGATTCGCAAGCGTACTGGCTACCTGGCTCAGGAGCCGCGCTACTATGAGCACCTGACCGCCCGCCAGATCCTTGGCTACACGGCGCGCTTCTTCTACCGCGGACCAAAAGACCTGATCGAAGCGCGGGTGCAAGAGATGCTCGAACTGGTGGGTCTGGAGGACAAGGCCGACCGACCGGTGCGCGGCTTTTCGGGCGGAGAGCGGCAGCGCCTGGGTATTGCCCAGGCTCAGGTGAACTATCCCGACCTGCTGATTCTGGACGAGCCCGCTGCTTCGCTCGACCCCATGGGCCGCCATGATGTGCTGGAGGTCATGGAGAAGCTGCGCAAGCACACCACCATCTTTTACTCCACACACATTTTGGATGACGTGCAGCGGGTGAGTGATACGGTGGCCATCCTGAACCGGGGCAAGCTGATCGCCAAAGCTCCCATCAGTGAGCTTTTGGCAGGCGATGGCTGCTCTGCCATTTATGACATCACCCTGAAGAGCGAGGCAGAAGCGGCGCTTGTAGGTGCTCGGGACCGGGTGACCGGACAGCCCTGGGTGCAAAACCTAAATTTGGAGGCGGAAGGCAGCCTGACATCCTGGCAGGTCAGCGTGAGCGATGACGGCGCGGCCGAAGACCTGCTCCTGCGGTTGATCCTCGAAGACCGCAGCCTCAAGGTGAAGCACTTTGGGCGCAAAACGTACAACCTGGAAGAGGTATTCCTGGAACTAGTCGAAAAGGAGAATTCAAAATGACAATCCAAACGCAACCTCAAACAACTCGCGATCTACGCCTGGCCGCCCGCCAGGGTCTGCTGCCTGCTAGAGGCAGTGGCTGGCTGGCCGGGTTTGGTAATATGCTCGCCAAAGAGCTGGGCGAATGGTTTCGCACCCGCCGCTGGCTGTGGCAGTTTTTGATCTGGCTGATCATCATCAATGGCTTCCTTGCCTTAACATTGTTCGTCTTACCAGCGCTCGCATCCATCTACCCTGAGCTCAAACCGACTGCAGATGGAGTGTTCGCAGGGCTCCCACCCGAAGTGGGGGGCGTGATGATGTATTTCAGCATCATAGTGATGACCGGAACCATTGGCGTGATCATCCTGGCACAGGATGAGATCATCCAGGAGAAACAGTCGGGAACGGCAGCCTGGATCCTCTCCAAGCCGGCGGCGCGCCCGGGTTTCATCCTGACCAAGCTGCTGTCAAACACCATTGGCGCGTTGGTCTTTATTGTCGCTTTGCCCTGGTTGGTCACCTTGGTCGAGATATTCCTGGCGACCGGTCAGCTAGTTCCCCTGGTGCCCTTCCTGGTCGGAGCAGGGGTGGTCCTGTTGGCGCTGTTCTTTTACCTGAGTCTGGTGATCATGCTGGGCGTCCTGTTCGAGTCACGCGGTCCGGTGCTGGGGGTCGCTTTCGGAGTCATGTTTGGCGGCTTGCTGATCAGAAATTTTTTCCCACCGATCAACTATGTCTTGCCGTTGTCCATGGAAGGTATAGCCCTGATGGTTGAGCAGGGAATGGCCTTGCCGGTGATCTTTGTCTCGCAATTGATCTCCACTGCTGCCTTGAGCATCGTGTTCATTCTGGTAGCGCTGTGGCGCTTCCAGCGCATCGAGCTGTAGGTCCAATTGGGATTTGATTATCAACCACAATTAAGGGACGATGGAAGTAACGAAGAGTGGAAAAAGAAAACTCCAGCTTAGACCTCATCAATATCAGAGCTGGAGTTTTCAACATGTTTTACGTACATTAACATTAGTCCATTTTTCAAGCGCGGACCCGCTCGTTCTTTGGGTCATACAGCGGGCGGAGAGATGCCCTGGCAGGGTAGCGCACCCCAGCCACATCGATCTCATAAGTACCGCTTTTGATGTAATCCGGCGTAACGCCATCCTCGTTCCGCACATGCCCCACAGCAACTGCCGCTCCGAGAGTGTGTCCGTAGCTGCCAGCGATGACGTGTCCCACGAAAACTCCATCCCGGTAGATGGGTTCGCTATAATGCAGGAGCGGTTCTGGGTCCTCTAGAAGGAACTGCACCAGGCGATACTTAGGTGGTCCGCTCTCTTTGTGGCGCAATAGCGCCTCACGGCCAATGAATCCACACGGTTTTTCATAATCCACCGCAAAATTAAGCCCGACCTCAAGCGGCGTATCCGTATTATCGATATCGTGCCCATAATCCCGGTATGCTTTTTCCATCCGCAGGCTATCCAGGGCTTGCAGCCCAGCCAGCTTCAAGCCCACCTCCAGACCCGCTTCCATAAGCATGTCGAAAACATTAAGAGTGAACTCGGTGGGGATATAAAGCTCCCAGCCTAATTCACCCACGTAGGTGATCCGCATGGCTTTGACCAGGGCATAACCGATATCAATCTCTTGCATGCTAAGATAGGGAAAGGCCTGATTAGACAGATCTGCGTGGGTTGCTTTGCTTAATAACTGGCGAGATTTAGGTCCCTGGAGATTTAGAATGGAATATCCCGCAGTTACATCCGTAACAAAGGCATGCGCATCAGGTGGGATGTGGCGGCTGAGCCAGGTTTTGACACTCGTATAGGCTCCATCTGCACAAACCACCAGGAAGGCATCCTCTGCCAGACGCGTGACGGTCAGGTCTGCCTCAATGGTGCCTCGCTCGTTTAGCCACTGAGTATAGACGCATCGCCCTACCGGTACAGCTACATTATTTGCACAGATCTGGTTGAGTGCTTTTTCAGCATCTCGCCCCTGCACCAGGAACTTGGACATCACGCTGTAATCGATCAAAACCACGCCCTCCCGGGCAGCTTTATGCTCGGCGGCGCGGTACTCAAACCAGTTTTGGCGCTTCCAGCTGTAATCAACCCTGGGTTCGATACCTTGGGGCGCATACCAGTCTGGATATTCCCAGCCGGCATAGGAAGCGAAATAGGCTCCCTGCTTTGCCAGGCGCTCGTGCAATGGGGATTTGCGGACGCCACGCGCCGAGCTGAACTGGCTGTTGGGATATCCCGGTTTGTACATGAAGCCCAGCATTTCGACCGTACGATCATACAGATACTTGGGGTTATTTTGCCAGGACTGCATGCGGGCAATATCGATTTCACTGGTATCTACGGACGGGTAGCCATCCACGATCCAGTGGGCCATAATCTGCCCGGCTCCTCCGCCCAGCAATATCCCCAGCGAGTTGAAACCGGCAGCTACGTAGAAATTCTTGAGCTCAGGTGCTTCCCCCATCAGAGGACCTATGTCTGGGGTGAAGCTTTCCGGTCCGCAGAAGAATTTGTGAATGCCGGCATTCTTCACTGCCGGGATGCGTTCCATGGCAACTTCCAGATAGGGTGAGAGCCGATCCCAATCCGGCTGGATCTCGCCAAAACTGAAACCCTGCGGGATACCCTTCATCCCCCAGGGACCCGCTACTGGTTCGAACAGGCCGATCATCAAGCCACCGGTCTCTTCCCGGTAATAGGCGTACCTGAGCGGATCTTCCACAATTGGAGAATCGTGCTGAATGCCCTCGAAAGGTTCTGTGATCAAGTAATAGTGCTCCGAAGCGTGTAATGGGATACTGACCCCAGCCAGCTTCCCCAGCTCACGCGCCCACATCCCGGCGCAATTGACCACCACATCGGCTTCGATCTCGCCCGCATCCGTGACCACCCCAGTCACCCGGCCATGCTTCTGTTTGATACCGGTAACCCGGATACCTTCCAGGATGCGGACTCCCCCCATGCGGGCACCTTTTGCTAGCGACATGGTAGTATCGACGGGGTTGGTGCGACCATCATCGGGGCAGTAAAAACCGGCGAGGATATCATCGGTCTCGAATAATGGCCATAATTTCTTGACCTCCGCCGGAGAGATTTCCTCTACGGTATGTCCACAGGTGCGAGCGTAAGCCGCTACCCGACGCAGCCCCTCCAGCCACTCCTTGTCCGTCGCCAGCTCCAGGTAGCCGACCGGTTCAAAACCTGTGCTCAGCCCGGTTTCTGCCTCCAGGCTTTCATACAGGTCACGGGTGTATTTGGCCATATTGATCATCGTTTCGGAGGCAAAAGTCCCGCTGACAACCAGTCCTGCAGCGTGCCAGGTGGTCCCCGAAGTCAGCTGTGATTTTTCTAAGAGAACCACATCCTGCCAGCCAAGTTTTGTCAGGTGGTAAGCCACGCTGCAGCCAATCACCCCACCCCCGATGATGACGACCTGGGATTGGGCGGGTAGTGCATTGGATAGTTGTGATGGAGAGATATTGTTCATAGATGAACACCCTATTTGGTTCTGGCTGTACCTTTGGATATACCGGTCAGCAATCAGCCGGAAGGGCAGCGAACTCTCCCGGTCTGGATAAGCTATCATCCGGATTTATTCTAAAGCAAGCTGCCCAATGATCAGGGCGATGTTGCGTGTATTCTGGTTGGTGATGGCGGCACTCCTCCAAAGCGACAGGGCAGCGGGGGTGGAAACGGCAGCCCGAGGGTGGATTCAAAGGGCTGGGCACATCGCCCTGCAAGATAACCCGTTTCCGGATCAGGTTGGGCTTAGGAATGGGAATAGCGGAGATCAAAGCCTGGGTATAGGGATGCAATGGATTGCAAAACAGCTCAGCCCTTGATGCCAGCTCTACGAGCTTACCCAGGTACATCACAGCCACCCGGTCTGAGATATGCTCCACCACCGATAGGTTATGGGCGATGAAAAGATAGGTCAGGCCGAATTCTGCTTGCAGGTCATTCAGCAGATTAAGCACTTGAGATTGGATCGAAACATCCAATGCCGAGACCGGCTCATCGCAGATGATGAATTTCGGTTGCAATGCCAGGGCACGGGCGATCCCGATCCGTTGGCGCTGACCGCCAGAGAACTCGTAGGGGTAGCGATTGGCGTGATATCCTTCCAATCCGACCTTGGTCAACATTTCCCGGACGATTTCCGCCCGATCTCGAGGTGTGCCAATCTTATGGATGTCCAGCCCTGCCATGATCGAATGACCAATTGGTTTACGAGGGTTGAGCGAGGCGTAGGGATCCTGGAAGATAATCTGCATGTTCCGCCGCAAGGTCATTAATGCCTGGCGGTTGAGAGTAAAAACATCCTGACCGTCAAACATGACTGTTCCGCTGGTTGCTTCTTGCAGGCGAAGCATCGTCCGTCCGATGGTGCTTTTGCCGCAGCCCGATTCGCCTACCAGTCCCAACGTTTCACCTTCCTGGATGGTGAAACTGACCCCATCTACCGCCTGCACCCAAGCCACAACCCGTTTGAACACCCCGGCGCGCACGGGGTAATACTTGACCAGGTTATTGACCTGGATCAAGTATTTCTGGCCGGCATTGTGCTTTGCCGGGCTGCCGGCGGTGCTCATTAGATCAACCACTCAACTCACTCCATTACAGAGATTTTCGCCTTTTGATGAATACGGTCCAGCTCTCGCTCAACCTGGGAACTGAAAGTGAGAGGCCGGTGGTTGGCTAGAAGCTCACTCACTTTCTCCCTGGCTTCGTCTGTGATCGATTTTTGACCTGCCGCCTGCCAGGCGTTGAAGGGTTCGTGAACTCCCATGCGGTTGACCAGCCAGGTTCCCGAGCGGATGCCCTTCACGGTGGACCGTTCCGCCAGGAAATTGCCTGCCGGTCCAATGTTTTCGATCACTTCATCTAGCCATTTTTCTTTGCTGGTCTGGATCCCCCGGTGCGCCTGCCGGTTCATGTGGTAGATTTCGATATCGATCAAGATTTGTTCCAGCGAGAGGATCATCGATCCACCCAGCAAGCCGGGTCCCACGAAAAGATCAGGCCAGGAGAGTACCGGCATGACCGATGTCAGGGCTCGCTCATACCCAGACTGGATTCCAGGAAAATAATGGTCTGTCCCCCCACCAGTTCCCTCAGCGGGCAGACGGTAATAGCGGGCCATCTCGATGGCTGCAGAACCCAGAATGGCATTCTCGATTGCCCCGCCGCTATATAAGCCCGTCCGGGGGTTCATCACTGCCAGGACCGGGGCGTAAATCACCGGTGT
>JBFYSV010000027.1:0-9261 GCA_041301185.1 Anaerolineae bacterium | reverse complement strand
GCAGGCAAAAGATATCGTAAAGGAAGAAGGGATCATCCTGATAGATTATCGCGCGTTACAGGCGCTGTGGAGAGGGATTATTTAGGACTGGCAGTCCTGAAGAAGCACTAGTGGGAAAATAATATCCACAGGCACAGAAGCGCTTCCGGCAAACAGCCTTTCCCGGACTGCCAGTCCTGGATCGCGGCAGATTATTCATAAGGTAACCAGCTTCCCGCAAGTTATCAAACTTGCGGGAAGCTTAAATACCAGTCCAAAAACCGCTCCATCCTGGCATAGTAATCCTGCAGGTTCGCCTTCCTCATAATCCCGTGCTCCTCGTCGGGATAGGTCTTGTACTCGTAGGTCTTGCCCTCCTGGCGCAGGGCTTCCACCAGCTCCTCGGATTGCATCGGCGGGACGTAGGGGTCTTGCAAGCCGTGCACAATGAGCAGCGGGGAGCGGAACCGGGCAACATCTGTGATGGGCGAAGCCTCCCGGTATGCCTGGCGGTCCCCCGCCGGGTGCCCCAGCATGCGGTAGAGGTCCTCCCGTCCGCTGCGCTCACATTGCGCCCAGGAAGTGAACAGATCGCAATCGCCGTATTTCGCCACCCCACAGGCAAAACGGTGCTGTGGATCGTACGCCAGGCAGCAGATTGCCATATATGCCCCATAGCTGGCGCCGTACACCCCCAGGCGCTGGGGATCGATGCCATCCAACCCTGCCAGATAATCCGCACCCGCCAGGCAGTCTTGCGTGTCGCCCACGCCCCAGGTGTGGTAATTCGCCCGCTCGAACTCCATCCCGTAGCCGGTGCTGCCGCGCTGGTTGACCGCCAGCAGGGTGTAGCCCTTGGCGAGCATGTATTGCACCCAGGTCTCCCACTCCAGGGCGTGCTGGGCGGTCGGTCCGCCGTGCGGGTAGACGATGCCCGCCCCGTTGGGCGCAACGGGCTGGTACAGGAAAGCCGGAATTTCCAGCCCGTCCTGGCTGGGGTAGCGCACTTCCTCAGGCTCGATCATCTTCAGGCTCGCCAGGGCGGGCGGCGTGCTGAAGGTGAGCTGCGCCACCTGGCGTGTTTCAAGGTCGATGCGGTAGATATCCGGAATGCACAGCGGGCTGTCGTACTCGTAGGTGATGGTGCGCCCGTCCGGCGACCACTGCGGGCGAGCGTGGAAACCACTCCCCCGGCGCAGATCGTGGCTGATGCCGCTCTCGACCTCCACCATCAACAGGTCGAACGCCCCCTCCCGGTTGGCAGTGCAGACGAGATGCTCGCCATCCGGCGACCAGCACGGCTCATCCAGGTCGCAGCCCAGGCGCGCCAGCAGGCGCTCCTGCCGGGAAGCCAGGTCGTACAGGTACAGGTCGTAGAAATCAACCCTTTGGGATATATAAGCTATACGCAATCCATCTGGCGACCAGCGCGGCGAGCGGGTAAATCGCCCCGGCGTGCCTGCCAGCGGGGTGACCGCCCCATCGCTGAGCTGCACCCGGAGGATATCCGCCCGCTCCAGGTCGTTCGGCGGGCTGTGGACGTAAGCCACGTAGCGCCCGTCGGGGGAGGGCTGCGGGTCGCTATCCCGCCCGGCGTACGGGGTGAGCTGGCGCGGCCAGGCACCCTCCCGGTCGGTGAGCAGCAGGCAGGTGCGCTCATCCTGCTCGTGAACCAGGACGATCCCGGCGCTGTCCGCCATCCAGCGCGGCGAGCCGGCAGCGGTGGTGAAGGCGCTCACCCGGCGCGGCAGCCCGCCATGTGCTGCAACAACCCAGGCGTGCTCCTGGCTGGTGTACGCCAGCCACTCGCCGTCCGGCGACCAGCGCGGCGCTTCATCGAACCAGTAGGGCAGCGGCTCGCGCCCGAAGGTCAGGCGGGCAGGCCAGCCGCCTGAGGCAGGCATTATGTACAGGTCGGCGCAGTCGTCCCGCTCCCAAAAGAAGGCGATCCGGCTGCCGTCGGGGGAGAGGACGTGGCTACGCGGCCGGTCGATGCCCGCCGCCAGGGCGTGGCTCCAGCCGGGTGGCGGTCCGCCGTCCGGTCGGTCAATGGAGGGCCAGTTGTTGCGCTCGTCGCGCGGACCAAGTTCAGGGTAGGTTGGCATGATTCCTCACCACAGAGACACAGAGAGCACGGAGAAAACCTTTTTCATCACCGCTGAGACGCAGAGATCGCTGAGAAAACCATTATTTGCACTACTGAGACACGGAGAAACCTTTTATTTCACCGCTGTGATGCGGAGAGCGCAGAGAAAACCTTTATTAATCACCACAGAGACACGGATAGCACGGAGAATCCCCTTTTTAAAAACTCTGTGAACTCTGTGTCTCCGTGGTGTATATTTTTACTCTACGTACTCTGCTCTGGGTCTCTGCGGTGAATATTTTATTTAAAATAATCCTCCGGGTAGGGCTCGACCATTTCGCCATCCAGGGGGACGGCGGTGAACAGGATAGCCTGCCCGGGGTAGAAGAAGATGCCGTGCGAGCGCCCGATGACGAAGCCGTCGTACTCGGAGTAGATCAGCCCATCGCCGATGGGACGCCCCCAGATATCCCGCACCTCAGCCACCGGCTGCCCCTTCGCCACAATATCGCCGGATTGCACCGTGTGCATCACCACACAGGCATCCTTAGCGCGCGGCGTGGACAGGCGGCGCACCGGGTAGCCCAAATCCACCACCTGGATGCCGGTGATGGGCTCCAGCTCGCCATCCAGCATGCCCGCCCAGCGCATCACGTTGCGCGTGCCAGCTGCCGAGGCGGCGATCATCGCCGGGTCGGGCATGTGACCGGTGCCCAGCTCCACCGTGAAGGTCGGCTTGCCGGCCAGGTAGAGCAGCGCGGCGGAGGTCGAGCGGTGCAGTTTCTCGTCGATCAGCTTCTTGGTGGACATCTCGCCGATGACCGTGTGCCCGTAGGCTTTGAGCATCTCCGCTTGCTGGCGCAGCAAGGCCTCGGCGGCAGCTTTCGCCTTGCCATCCTCATCCGGGCGGTAGAGAACCCGGTCCTGGAAGGCGAACGAGATCGAGCCGGTCCAGGCGTTGTGGTAATCGATCAGGTAATCGGCACTGGCGAGCATCACGTCGAACAGAGCCTTATACGCCACCTCCAGGGGAGATGGCGGCTCAAGGTCCGGGTCATACGGCTTTACCGGCTTGCCGTCAGGCCACAGGCGGTTGGGGTCGGCGCTATCGGGGTGCGGCTCACGCGCCATCATGCGCAGCCCCACCGGGTTGAGGGCCGGGATAGCGACGATGCTGCCGCGCATCTTTGCAACCAGCTCTTCGGTGAGCAGCTGGTGCAGCACCAGCGGTCCGGTATGCTCCGGACCGTGGATGCCGGCGGTCAGCCACAAGCAAGGACCGTCTTCCTTCCCCTGGGCGATGATCACCGGCAAGAACTCAGCCTGCCCGGTGGGGTGCTGGAAAGCCTCCCAGCGCCCGTATTGCAGCGTCCCCCGTTTGGGTATTGCGCTCCCGATGGATGTTGGCAATGGCATAAAAATCCCTCCGATCTTTTTTGTTGTAATTTTGGTATTAATATATAATTATAGGTGTTATGCAATTGAAGGAAGTACTGGTTGTGTGTGGGCGGGCCCCCCCCCCCCACACAAAACCAAACCATCGCCGATTGCGTAAGTCAAGAATTATATAGATTGACCTTTCACCTTCGACCTTTTAACGCACTGACTCAAGTGAAAAAGGAGGTGACCAGCGTAAATATTATACTTCGCCGAAGAGCCGGGCAGGATACCACCCCCCGAGCAATTTCCCCCGGCGTAGATCAAATTGTCCGAAACAAGCAGAATCTGGAGGAGAAAATTATGTCGAAAAGGCAAAAGTTATTCACATGGCTTTCGTTGCTGGTTGTCGCCAGCATGCTGCTGGCAGCCTGTGGCGGAGCCGCCACCCAGGCTCCCGCCGAACCGCCGGCGGCTGAGCCCACCGAAGCCCCCGCAGCGGAAGAACCGGCAGAAGCACCCACCGAGGCTCCCGCAGCAGAGCAACCCACCGAGGCACCCGTCGAAGAGCCTGCCGAGAAAAAGGTGGTGACCTTGATCTGGACCCAGGAGTTCGACACCCTCAACCCGCTCTACACCAACATGTGGTTCGTCTCCACCCTGTTCCCAATCTACCTGTGCCAGGCCTGGTGGTTCGATGATGCCAACGCGCCGATCCCCAACCTGGTCACCGAAATCCCGTCCGCAGAGAACGGGGGCATCTCCGAGGATGGGCGCACCATTACCCTGAAACTGCGGGATGATATCGTCTGGTCAGATGGCACGCCGATCACCTCGGCAGACTTCAAATTCACCTACGATATGCTCATGGCAGACGGCAACGCGGTGGCTTCCCGCTCTCCATACGATCTGATGGAGTCGCTGGAGACCCCCGACGAGCGCACCGTGGTCGCCACCTTCCCCGAGCCCTACGCCCCGTGGCTGTCTTCCCTGTTCAGCGGTCTGGCGGGCATCAGCATCATTCCGGCGCACGTCTTGCAGCCGGCCTTCGATGCTGAGGGCACCATCGACACCGCCGAATGGAACACCGCCCCAAGCGTGGGCTGCGGCCCGTTCGTCTTTGAGGAATGGGAATCGGGCAGCTACGCCCGCTTCGTCGCCAATGAGAACTTCTGGCTGGGCAAACCCGCACTGGACGAGCTGTTCTTCCAGTTTGTCCCGGATGACGCTTCAATGATCGCCGCCCTGGTGGCTGGCGACGGCGATGTGGGCACCTTCTTTGCCTACAGCGACCTGCCCCAGCTGGAGGAAGCCGGCATCACGATCATGAACTCCTTCTCCGGCTATAACGAAGGCTGGTACATCAACCAGCACCCCGAACTGGGCAATCCCGCCCTGAAAGATCAGCGCGTGCGCCAGGCGCTGGCGTATGCCTTCAACCGCCAGAAGCTGGTGGATGACCTGCTGCTCGGGCGGACCGGCGTGGCTGCCACCGACTGGGACAACTCGCCGTGGGTCGATCCCGCCATCGAGCCGTACCCGTTTGACCCTGATAAGGCTACCGCCCTGCTGGCAGAGGCCGGCTGGACGGACACCAACGGCGACGGCACGGTGGATAAGGACGGCGTCGAGCTGATCTTAAAGTACGGCACCACCAATCGCGAAGTGCGCCAGGATACCCAGGCAGTCGCCCAGCAAGACCTGGCGGCGGTGGGCATCGGCACCGACCTACAAAGCTTTGACTCCGACCTGTTCTTCTCCAGCTACCAGGATGACGGCCCATCCGCCAACTTCTCGCTGGATATCATCCAATACTCCGACTCGCCAGCCTTCCCCGACCCGGATGCATCGGTGTGGCGCTGCTCGGAGATCCCCTCGGACGATAGCCCAGCCGGCGTGAACACCACCGGGCTGTGCGATGAGACCCTGGAAGCCCTGTTTGCCCAGCAAGAGACCCAGGTCGATTTCAACGAGCGCCAGCAGACTTTCTTCGAGATTACCAACTACATCTTTGATCAAGCCTACTGGATCGGTTTGTGGGAAGACCCAGACCTGTTCGGCTTCAGCAACCGCATGCTGAACGTCAAGGTCTCGGGTGCGACCCCGTTCTTCAACGTGTTCGAGTGGGACCTGGCTCAGTAGACCGCTTCAGTTAACCGGATGGCGTGCAGGGATTCAACCCTGCATGCCATCTTTGGAAGGTGCCTATGACCCGCTACATCATCCGCAGGCTGCTGCAGGCAATCCCGCTCTTGTTCCTGATCAGCCTGGTCATATTCCTGCTGATGCAGAACATGGGAGACCCGCTGGCGACGATGGGCGGGCGCAAAGTGACCCGCTCGGAAGACCGCATCCGCCTGGCGCGCCAGCTCGGGCTGGATAAGCCGGTCATGGTGCAATACCTGTACTGGCTGATTGGCAATGACTGGGCCAAGACCGACATGGACGGCGACGGCATAGCAGAGACGCCCGGCTCGCGCAAGGGCGTGCTGCGCGGCGACTGGGGCGTCTCGCTGGTCAACCGCAAGCCGGTCACGGAGGTGATCGGGGATCGCCTGGTGAATACCCTGCTGCTGATGGTGACTGCCGAGGTGGTGGTAATCTCGGCTGCCCTGATGATCGGCATCTACTCGGCTCTGCACCAGTATTCCAAGATGGACAATATCATCACCGCCACCACGTTTATTTTCTATTCCATGCCGGTGTTCTTTTTTGCCCTGCTGGCGATGTATATCTTTTCTATTAATTTCAAGAGATGGGGGCTGCCGTACTTGCCCACGGTGGGCATGTTCGACCCGGCGGTCGGGCAGACCCCAGCTCAGGTCGCCTGGCATATGATCCTGCCGGTAGCGACCCTCTCGTTTGGCTTCATCGCCGGGTATAGCCGCTACATCCGCAGCACCATGCTCGAATCCATGGGACAGGATTACGTGCGCACCGCCAAGGCTAAAGGCTTGCCGCGACCGGAGGTGGTCTACATCCACGCCTTGAAGAATGCTGCCCTACCGATTGTGACCATCGTCGCCCTGGACCTGCCCTTCTTGCTGGGCGGAGCGATCGTCACCGAGCGCATCTTTGGCTGGCCCGGCATGGGGCGCCTTTTCCTGGATCACGTTGAGCGCTCCGATACGGCGGTGGTGATGGGCATCTTGATGATGATCGCCCTGGCGGTGATCATCTTTCAGATCATCGCCGATGTCATGTATGCCTGGCTGGACCCGAGGATTCGGTATAAGTAGACCCCTCGGCGGCTTAGGAAAGCCGCCCTACGGTGGGCTAGACCCGAGGATACAGGATAAGTAGCTGATAATATGATGTCAGTTCGAGGAGTGATACGACGAGAAATCCCTGCAGAGCCAATGATTAGATACCTTGAACAGGGATTCCTCGCCCCTGTGGGGCTCGGAATGACAACTGAACAGGATTAGTATAATGGAAAGTACACCCGCCCAACCTGCTGCTGGAACCCCCGCCGGTGTCGCCCAACTCTTGCCCGATGAGCTAGAGACCCCTCCGCTGTCTTTAGGGCAGCTCACGTGGCGCCGGTTCCGGCGCCACCGCATGGCAATTTTTGGCTCGATCACCCTGGTTTTTATGGTCTTGTATGCCTTCGGGGGGATGCTGTTCTTCAGCGAAGCGGATGCCAACCGCACCGATACCGGCGCCCGGCTGCAAGCCCCCACCCGCGAGCATCCCTTCGGCACGGATACCATCGGGCGGGACATCCTGGCGCGCACCATCTACGGCGGGCAGATCTCGCTCCTGATTGGCCTGACCGCCATGCTGGTCGAGGTGCTGATCGGGGTGGGCATCGGCGCTTCTGCAGGATATTTTGGCGGCAAGCTGGATAGCCTCCTGATGCGCTTAACCGAAGCGATGCTGATCATCCCGCAGATCTTCCTGCTGCTGGTAATCGCCAAATATTTTGCCCAATCGATCCCCAACTTAAAAATTATGGGACGCACCTTCAGCGGCAGCGTGCTGGTGATTATCTTTGTGATCGGCATCACCAGCTGGCCTTATCTGGCGCGCATCGTGCGCGCCCAATTTCTTTCCGTGAAAGAGAACGATTTTATCCTGGCGGCACGCGCCACCGGCACCTCCACCCGGGATATCATCTTCCGCCATATCCTGCCCAACAGCATCGCCCCGATCATTGTCGCCGCCACCCTGGGCGTTGCCGCCGCCATCACCCTGGAGGCCTATATCAGCTTCCTGGGGCTGGGCGTGCGCCCGCCGACTGCCACCTGGGGCAATATGCTGGAAGGCGCCTACAACTACGTCGAATCTGCCTGGTGGCTGTGGTTCTTTCCCGGCATGCTGATCGCTCTGACGGTGCTCAGCATCAACTTCCTGGGAGATGGGCTGCGGGATGCCCTCGACCCCCACAGCCGAGCCGTATAAAAGGGAATCGCCGTTTATGAACCCGGAACGAATATTAGAGATCAACGATCTGCGCACTCGTTTCCACATCGCCGAAGGCACGGTGTATGCGGTGAACGGCGTCTCTTTTCATCTTAATCACGGCGAGACGATCGCCGTGGTCGGCGAGAGCGGCTGTGGAAAATCGGTCACCATGATGTCGATCATGCGCCTGATCCCCATCCCCCCCGGCGAGATCGCCAGCGGGGAGGTGCTGTATGACGGGCATGACTTGCTGAAAATCACCGAATCGGAGATGGAGCATCTGCGCGGCAAGGACATCGCCATGATCTTCCAGGACCCGATGACCGCCCTCAACCCGGTGCTGACCATCGGTCGCCAGCTGGCTGAGCCACTGCGCATCCACCTGGGACTGGATAGGGAGAAAATCCGCGAGCGCTCCATCGAACTGCTCGAGCAGGTAGGCATCGCCGACCCCGCCCAGCGCCTGGGAGAGTACCCGCACCAGTTTTCCGGTGGCATGCGCCAGCGAGCGATGATCGCCATGTCGCTGGCTTGCTCCCCGTCGATCCTGATCGCCGATGAGCCGACCACCGCCCTGGACGTGACCATCCAGGCGCAGATCGTTGAGCTGGTGCAGCGTATCCGCCAACAGGTGAATATGTCGGTGATCTGGATCACCCACGACCTGGGTGTGGTGGCAGAGATGGCTGAGCGAGTGATCGTCATGTATGCCGGCTTTATCGTGGAAGAGGCCGGGGTGGATAACCTGTACGAAGACCCGCGCCACCCTTACACCCAGGCGTTGCTGGCGGCCCTGCCGCGGGTGGATAAGCGCCGCGATAAGCGCCTCCAATCCATCCCCGGGGCGCCGCCCAACCTGCTGGTCGCGCCGAAAGGCTGCCCGTTCGTGCAACGCTGCCAATTTGCCTTTGACCATTGCCGGGAGGAGATGCCGCCCCTGATCTCGGTTGGACTGAACCACCAGGCAGCTTGCTGGCTGGATGTGACCTCCGGTGAGACACGCTGAAAACAGGAGTAATCCCTTGTCTGACGCCCAATCTACGCCTTCCCCAGCCACCCCGCCCTTGGTCCAAGTGGACCAGCTCAAGAAGCATTTTCCCATCCGCCAGGGGCTGATCTTCGAAAAACAGATTGGCGCAGTGAGAGCCGTGGATGGGATTACTTTCTCGATCCAACGCGGTGAAACGCTCGGCTTGGTCGGCGAAAGCGGCTGCGGAAAGACGACTGCCGGGCGCACCATCCTGGGGCTGTATCCGATCACATCTGGAAAGGTGATCGTCACCGGGGTCTCTCTGGAAGATGCCACCAAAGAGCAGATGAAAAAATTTCGCCAGAAGGCGCAGATGATCTTCCAGGACCCGTACGCGTCGCTCAACCCGCGCTGGACGGTCAGCGCCATCATCGGCGAGCCG
>JBFYSV010000024.1:0-10861 GCA_041301185.1 Anaerolineae bacterium | reverse complement strand
TGGCTGGCAGATTGTCCATCGGTGTCCATGTGGTTATTCTCCTTCACTGTTTTGCGTCAAGCATTTTTTCTGGATGAACCTGTCATTGCGAAGCGGCGTACTTTGCCGCTGAAGCAATCTTCTGACAAGCCATAAGGTTGCTTTGCCAAAGAGCGGCTCGCAACGACAGGCCAGTATCCAGTAGGGTGCGTCGCCGACGCACCTTACGTAGGGCGGCTTTCCAAAGCCGCCGAGAATTCTCTCAGGCAGGCATTTCTGCGGCAGGCACCGCCTGGCTCTCCTGCTGCGGGTAACCCGCCGCAAATAAAAACTTATTCAGAGCGGCCAGGTACGCCTTGGCGCTGGCGACGATAATATCGGTATCGGCTCCGTAGCCGCCGTAGGTGCGGGCGTGCACCCTGCCGTTCTGGGCCGAGGTGCGCTGCAGGGAGGGGCCGTCCTCCGCCTGCAGGCGGACGGTGACCTCGCCCAGGGCGTCGATCCCCTCGGTGACGGCGTGGATATTAAACTCCAGCAGGCTGGCATTCACTCCCACAATGGCGTCGATCGCCTGGTAGGCGGCGTGCACCGGGCCGGTGCCGACCGCGGCGTGGACGCTTTCCGTGCCATCCGGGCCGCGCAGCCGCACGGTGGCGGTCGGCATGCCCATCGTCCCGCAGGTCACCTGCAAGCCGTCCAGGCTGAAGACTTCCCGAGACTGGTAGACCTGGTCTTCCACCAGGGCTTCCAGGTCGGCGTCGGTAATGACCTTCTTCTTGTCTGCCAGTTGCTTGTAGCGCTCGAAAGCCAGGTTGACGTCCGCCGGGGCCAGGTCGTAGCCCAGCTCCTGCAGGTGGGTCTTGAGGGCGTGCCTGCCGGAGTGCTTGCCCAACACCAGCCGCGAGCGGTTCAACCCGACCGTCTCGGGCCGCATGATCTCGTAAGTGTTGTGGTGCTTGAGCATGCCGTCCTGGTGGATTCCCGCCTCGTGGGCGAAGGCGTTCGAGCCGACGATGGCCTTATTGGGCTGGACCGGGATGCCGGTGTAATTGGACACCATGCGGCTGGTACGGGCGATCTGGGTGGTGTCGATGCCGGTCTCCAGGCCAAAGATCGCCCGGCGGGTGTGCAGGGTCATCACCACCTCTTCCAGGGAGGTGTTGCCGGCTCGCTCGCCGATGCCGTTGACCGTCACCTCCACCTGGCGCGCGCCGGCGCGGATGCCCGCCAGGGCGTTGGCGGTTGCCAAGCCCAGGTCATCGTGGGTGTGCACCGAGACCAGCGTGTTCTCGATCCCCGGGGTGTGGGCCAAAATCCCGGCAACCAGCTTGCCGAACTCCTCCGGGGTGGTGTAGCCCACCGTGTCGGGGATATTGAGGGTGGTTGCCCCGGCTTTGATCGCCTCACCCAGCACGAAGTACAGGAACTCCGGGTCGCTCCGCCCGGCATCTTCGGGGGAGAACTCCACGTCCGCGCACAGCGAATGGGCGTATGCCACCATCTCCCTCACCCGCTCCACCACGTCCTCCGGGTCCATGCGCAGCTTGTAGCGCATGTGGATGGGGGAGGTCGCCAAAAAGGTGTGGATGCGCGGCCGGGCGGCGTGCTGGACTGCCTGCCAGGCGGCGTCGATATCCGCCTGGTTGGCTCGCGCCAGCCCGCAGATGATTGGCGCCGGGCGGGAAAGCTCACCCGCCCCCGGCAGGGGGTTGCCCACCTCGGCCGCGATCCGCTGCACCCCTTCCAGGTCGTCCGGCGAGGCTGCCGGGAAACCGGCTTCGATCACGTCCACGCCCAGGCGGGCTAATGCCCGGGCGATCTCCAGCTTCTCGGCTGAGGTCAGGCTCGCCCCGGGGGATTGCTCGCCATCCCGCAAGGTGGTGTCGAAGATGCGCACATAGCTGGTGTCCATCGGCTACTCTCCTGGCAGGATGGTGACCGGGTTGACGAACGGCATCATCCCCCGCAGCTGCGCGCCGACGGTCTCGATCATATGGTCTTGCTGGGCGCGGCGCTGCTGGTTGAACCACGGGCGTCCCTGGTTGTTCTCCTCGATCCATCCCTGGGCAAAACGCCCATCCTGGATGTCTTTCAGCATCTGCGACATGGTGTGGCGGGTCTCCTCGGTGATGATCTTGGGACCGGCATAGTAGTCGCCATACTCAGCGGTGTCCGAGACCGAGTAGCGCATGTAGTTCATCCCGCCCCGGTACATCAGGTCGACGATCAGCTTCAGCTCGTGGAGAACTTCGAAATATGCCAGCTCTGGCTGGTAGCCGGCCTCGACCAGGGTCTCAAAGCCGGCCTTGATCAGGGCGCTGACGCCCCCGCACAGGACAGCCTGCTCGCCGAACAGGTCGGTCTCGGTCTCCTCGGCAAAGGTGGTCTTGACCACCCCGGCCCGGGTGGCGCCCAGGGCGTAGGCGTAGGAGATGGCATTGGCTTCAGCCTGCCCGCTGGCATCCTGGTGGACCGCCAGCAGGGAGGGGGTACCCCCTCCTTCCACGTAGATCTCGCGCACCCGGTGCCCGGGCGCTTTGGGGGCGACCATGCTGACATCGACACCGGGCGACGGCTGGATCGTCCCGTAGCGGATGTTGAAGCCGTGGGCGAACATCAGGGTCTTGCCGGGCTGGAGGTGAGCGGCAATGTGCTGGCTGTACAGCTCGGGCTGGAGGGTGTCTGGCGCCAGCACCATCACCGTATCCGCCCACTCGGCAGCTTCATCGACCGTGCCCACCTCAAGCCCATCCGCCTCCGCTCTCTCCCACGACTTGCTGCCTGGGCGCAGGCCGACCATCACCGTCACACCGCTGTCGCGCAGGTTGAGGGCGTGGGCATGTCCCTGCGAGCCGTAACCGATCACGGCGACTTTCTTGCCCCGCACCAGCGCCGGGTTTGCGTCTTTGTCATAATAAATTTCCAGCATAGCGATTTCTCCTCTTGGTTACATCCGGTTGTGGCCGTTTGCGCCGGGGGTGTGGCGCACGCCCAGGCCATTGCCGCGCATCATGGCAACCTGCCCGGTGCGCACCATCTCCATCACGCCCAGCGGCTTGAGCAGCTCGAGCAGGCTTTCGATCTTATCCTCCGTGCCGGTGATCTCGACGATCACCGAGTCGGCAGCCACGTCTACGATCTTGGCCCGGAAGATGGACGCCAGGTTAGAGACCTCCCCCCGCTCCTCCGGGCTGGCTTTGACCTTGATCAGCGCCAGGTCACGGGCTACCGTAGGCTGGTGGGTGACATCTTGCACGTCGATCACGTTGACCAGCTTGTACAGGTTGGCCTCTACCTTGCGCGCTTCGACCATTTCGTTATCCACCACGATCGTCATGCGCGAGATATTGGGGTTTTCAGTCTGTCCCACGTTCAAAGATTCAATGTTGAAATTGCGGCGACGGAACAGGGATGCCACCCGGTTTAGCACACCGGGCTTGTTTTCGACCAGGGCAATCAGGGTATGTTGCATGACAATCTCCTCCAAACGGTCAATCGGCGGGCAATGCCTGCTGGCGCAGCGGGCGGCGGATCATCTCGTCCAGGTCTGCCCCGGCTGGCACCATTGGGTAGACGGCTTCTTCTTTCTCGACCATGAACTCGATCAGCGCCGGTCCGGGCGTCTGGCGGGCGAACTCGATCGCCTCTGCAACCTGGTCCGGCTGGTCCACCCGCCGGGCGGGGATGCCGTGCGCTTCGGCGATCTTGATAAAATCGGGCGTGCGCATCTCGACCGCTGAGTAGCGCCGCTCGAAGAAGAACTCTTGCCACTGGCGTACCATCCCCAGGAAGTTGTTGTTCATGATGGCGATCTTGATATTGGCGCCCTCCTGGACGGCGGTGGAAAGCTCCGCCTGGGTCATCTGGAAGCCGCCGTCGCCGACGATGGTCCACACCTCCCGTCCCGGGTGGGCGAACCACGCCCCGATGGCGGATGGCACGCCGAAGCCCATCGTCCCCGAGCCGCCGGAGGTGATGAAGCGGTAGGGCAACTCGACCGGGTAATACTGGGCTGCCCACATCTGGTGCTGGCCCACGTCGGTGGTCAGGATGGCGTCGCCGCTGGTTGCCTGCCAGATATCGCGCACCACGTGCGGCACGTAGAGCTTGCCGTCGTCCGGCCAGGACTGGATATCGCGGATATCGCTCTCTGCCCGCCATTCCCCAATCTCCGCCAACCAGGCGGCATGCTGGCAGGCGCCAACCAGGGGGTTTAAATCCGCCAGGACGGTCTTCAGGTCGCCGACCAGGGATACGTCCACGCTGACGTTCTTGTTGACCTCGGACGGGTCGATCTCGATGTGGATCTTGCGGGCGCGCGGGGCGTAGTTGCGCAGGTTACCGGTCACCCGGTCGTCAAAGCGCATGCCGAACGCCAGCAGCAGGTCGGCGTTCTGGATGGCGATATTGCAGTAGGCTTCGCCGTGCATGCCCATCATGCCCAGGTTGAGCGGGTGCGAGGCGGGCAGGCTGCCCAGCCCGAGCAGGGTGCTGGCAACCGGGGCCTGGGCCTTCTCTGCAAACTGGCGCACATCCGCCGCCGCCCCAGAAATCTGCACCCCGTGCCCCGCCAGGATCACCGGGCGCTCGGCCTCGGCGATCATCTCGGCTGCCTGCTGGAGCGCGGCCTGGGGGGCGTGAGCCGGAGGGCGGTAGCCGGGCAGGCTCACTTTTTCCGGATAGGTGAACTCGGCCTTTTCGATCTGGGCGTTCTTGCAGATATCGATCAGCACGGGTCCTGGGCGCCCGCTGCGGGCGATGTAAAACGCCTCCCGCACCACCTCGGCGATCTCATCCGCCCGGGTGACCAGGTAGTTATGCTTGGTGATGGGCAGGGTGATGCCGGTCACGTCCGTCTCCTGGAAGGCATCCCCGCCGATCAGGTGGGCGTGCACCTGCCCGGTGATGCACACAATCGGGGATGAATCCATCATCGCCGTGGCGATGCCGGTCACCAGGTTGGTCGCCCCCGGGCCCGAGGTCGACATTGCCACGCCGACCTTGCCGGAGGCCCGGGCGTAGCCGTCTGCCATGTGGGCCGCGCCCTGCTCGTGGCGCACCAGCACGTGGTGCACCGGGTAGCTCAGCATGGCATCGTAGATGGGCATATTCGCCCCGCCCGGGTAGCCGAACACCACATTCACACCTTCACGCACCATGCATTCCCATAAGATTTCAGCTCCAGCTTTGATCATGAGTACCTCCTCCGTTGGCGTAGGGTGCGTCGCCGACGCACCCTACTACAGCTCTTATACCAATACCGCTCCCTGGCTGGCGCTGGTGACCATGCGGGCGTAGCGGCGCAGCCAGGAGCTCTCGGTGCGCGGGGTGAAGGGCGGCAAAGCTGCCAGCCGCCTCTCGATCTGCTCCTCGCTCAAGCGCACGCTCAGCGAGCGGGCTTCCAGGTCGATCTCGATCCAATCCCCGTCCAGCAGGGCGGCGATCGGTCCTCCGGCGGCGGCTTCCGGGCTGATATGCCCCACGCACAGGCCGCGCGTGCCGCCCGAAAAGCGCCCGTCGGTGATCAGGGCTACCTTCTCGCCCAGCCCCAGCCCCATGATGGCCGAGGTGGGGGAAAGCATCTCCTGCATCCCCGGACCGCCGCGCGGCCCTTCGTAACGGATGACGGCAACGTCGCCAGGCTGCACCTGCCCGTCCAGGATGCCCGCCATGGCGGCTTCCTGGCTCTCGTAGATGCGCGCCGGGCCGGCATGGCGGCGGATATGGGCTGCCACCCCGCCGGCTTTGATCACCCCGCCCTGCGGCGCCAGGTTGCCGAACAGCACCGCCAGCCCGCCCACCGGGCTGTGTGGGTCCTCGATCGGGCGGATCACCTGGTAATCCCTCACCCCTTGCCCGGCAATCGACTGGCGCAGGCTCGCCCCGGAAACGGTGGGGCGGTCCAGGTGCAGGGAGTTCCCCGAGCGGGCGATCTCGTTCAATATGGCGGGCACGCCCCCGGCGCGGTGGATGTCTTCCATGTGCCAGGGCCCCGACGGGCTGACCTTGCTCAGGTAGGGCACCCGGTCGGCGATTTGGTTGATGCGCTCCAGGGGATAGTCCAGCCCGGCTTCGTGGGCAAACGCCAGGGTGTGCAAAACGGTATTGGTGCTGCCGCCCATTGCCATATCCAGGGCGAAAGCGTCGTCAATGGCCTCCACCGTCACCAGGCGGCGGGGCGTGACGCCCTCCCGCACCAGGTTGACGATCTGGGCGGCGGCTTGCTGGGCCAGCGCCTGGCGCTCGCTGCTCAGGGCCAGCGCCGAGCCGTTGCCGGGCAGGGCCAGCCCCAGCACTTCCAGCAGGCAGTTCATCGAGTTAGCGGTGAACAACCCCGAGCACGACCCGCACGAGGGGCAGGCGAAATCTTCCAGGGTTTTCAGGCGGGCGGCGTCGATCTTGCCCGCCCGGTAAGCGCCCACCCCCGCGAATACCGAGATCAGGTCGACCGTCTCGCCTTGGGGGGTCACACCGGCAGCCATCGCCCCGCCGGAGATGAAGATGGCGGGGATATCCACCCGCAGGGCTGCCATGATCATCCCCGGCACGATCTTGTCGCAGTTGGGGATGCACAGCATGCCGTCGAACTGGTGAGCCTGGATCATGGTCTCCACGCTGTCCGCGATCAGCTCGCGGGAGGGTAGGCTGAACTTCATCCCGGCGTGCCCCATGGCGATGCCGTCATCCACGCCGATGGTGTTGAACTCGAAGGGCACGCCGCCCGCCGCCCGCACCGCCTCTTTCACCAGGCGCCCGAAATCCTGCAGGTGGACGTGCCCCGGGACAATATCCACGTAGGAGTTGACCACCGCGATGAACGGCTTGTCGAAATCCTCGTCCCGCACCCCGGTCGCCTTGAGCAGCGAGCGGTGGGGCGCTCTTTCAAAGCCTTTTTTGATCTGGTCGGATCGCATCATCATCTATCTCGCCTAAAAACAAAAGGGGCTGCCTTTGTGGGGCAGCCCCGATCTCTTTCGTTTAGGTTTTATCCTTACTCCCGGTTTCTGACCCGGACCCTGGCTGCCCTTAAGCGGAATGGGTTCTCAATCCCAAGGATGAGAACCAGGACAATGACCAGGATGATAACAAAGAGAGTAGTCAAGACTTTAACAACTTTCACCAACTGTAAATATATTGTCGTAGTTTACAGAAAGCGCCGCCCTTTGTCTATTGGCAGATTCGCCAAAATATCCGGGGGATATCTTGTGTAATTTGCCCAATGCCCTTGCCTTGACACCCCCCGCCGCTACCACCCACGGCCGGCTCAGCCCTTGCTGCCCAGCATGCGGTAAATGCGCAGGGCAAGCTGCAGCGCCAGCCGTTCCTCGGGGTTATCCAGGTCCAGGCTGGTCAGCGCTTCGATGCGCTCGATGCGGTAAATTAGCGTGTTGCGGTGGACGTAGAGCGCCTCGGCAGCTTGTGAGAGATTGCCGTTGTGCTCGAAATAGGCTTCCAGGGTGTGGATCAGCTCGTCGCCGCCCTCGTGTTCCAGCAGCCTGCCCAGGGTCTCCTCCTGGAAGGTGATAATCTCCGGGCTGTGCTCGAGCTGGAAGAGCAAGCGGTAGACGGAAAGGTCGGGGAAGTAGAGCGGGGTCTGCTTGTCCAGGCGGCGGGCCAGCTCCAGGGCCTGCCCGGCTTCGCGCAGCGAGGTGCGCCAGCTTTCCAGGGTCAGCACGCTGGAGCCAACCCCACAGCGGCAGGGGTTCTGCGGGAATTCTCGGGCGCCTTGCTCCAGCACCGCCTTGCCCAGGGCCAGGGCTGGCTCGGGGCGCTTGCCGTCGGGGGGCACCTGGCAAAAGCAGACGAACTCCGAGCCCATCGGGCTGACGATGACCGGCAGCCCCAGCCGGGTGACTTCTCCATTGACCAGCGTCTCCAGACGCCGCCGGGAGAGCGAAGCCGGGCCGTCCCAGGCGAAGCGCAGGGCAGCAAAAGCCTGCGATAGGTCCAGCCCCATCTGCTGCACCCACAGGGCGGCATCCCGGGAGGAAAGCTCGCCTTGCAGCAGAGCGGTCAGCAGGTCGCCCTTCAAGCGTTTCTCGGCCTCGCGGATGGCCTTGTTGCGCGCCATCTCAATGGCGCTGACGATCCCGCCCTGGTCGAGCACCAGGCGGTCTAGCTCGTCGAACTCGCCCTCCAGCCCTACCAGCGACAGATAGCCGCGGGCGATCTCGCCGACCACGATGGGCGTGATCTGGCGCTCCAGCCCGCCGGGCACCACCTGGCGGTGGATGGCAGCCTGGCTGGCGATGTTCTTGCGGTCCGCCAGCAGCTCGGGCAGGCTCTCCGGGGCGCTCATCTGGGCCAGCACATCCTCCCAGATGGTGAGCAGGGTGGAGGAGGGCTGCTGGGCCAGGATCTGGCCGCGCTTATCCTGGATCATGACTCCCTTGCCGGAAATCTCTTGCATGGCTTTTGCCAACCCGGAAAGTCCCTTGCCCTCGGCTTCCATCTGGGAGAGCTGGGCGTGGATGCGCACGCCGCGCTCGATCAGGGCTGCCCGCTGGTTGACCAGCACGGTCAGGATCATGCGCTGCACCTGGCGGGCATCGCCCGCCGCCTGGGGGATGGACAGGATGGCAAGCTCGCCGGGCAGGGCAGCGGGCAGCGGCGGGGGATCTCCCACCAGCAGGAGCGCCGCGGCTCCCTGGGCAGCTGCCTGGCGGATGACCTTGGCGCTCAGGCGGGAGGCGGGCAGCAGGAGGATATCACCCGGCCCGGTCTCGTCCGGCTGGGTGGCAACCCAGCGCACCGGGCGCGCCTCGCTATCCGCCCCGCTCAGCCAGGTGACCGGCTGCGAGACAGACAGGCGCAGGACTTCCTTCAGGGTGGGGTAGGCGGCGCTCATCATAATTAAGCGGTGATTATAGCACGCTGCAATGAGCAGAACGCACGAGGAGATCATCGGGGTGTGTGGGGCAGGTTGAACAGGGCGCTTTAGTGCGCCAGGGCGCCGCAGCAGGTCATCCTCGGCTGTTATCCTGGGCTACAATCTCTGAGAGTACGCCATAACCTATCGCGTTCTGCCTGACACTTCTGCAATGAAACCAGCCTGCTTTTGGCTCACAGCAAGTTGTGGTCTATAATCCAAAAAGTAGTGGAGCGAAAGTTGTCCGGACTGGAGGTATGTAATGATCAAAACGCTTGCCCTTTTCGGGGTGCTCTTACTCGGAGTAGTCACCTTTTCAGCGAATAGCGCCATCGCAAACCCTGAAGCGATGACCTATCACGTCGACCCATCTGGCTCGGACTCCAGCGGCGATGGCAGCCCCGCCAACCCGTGGCAGACTATCCAGCACGCCGCCGACCAGGTGCAGCCCGGCGACAGCGTGCTGATCAACCCCAGCACGTATGCGGGCGGCATCGTGGTCGAGACCGGTGGGACAGCGGATGCCCCGATCACTTTTCGGGCCAACGGAGGGGATGCCATCATCGAAGACAGCGGCGACGACCGGGATGCCTTCTTCATCGATGGGGCCGATTACATTGTCGTGGAGGGGTTAACCATCCAGCACGCCGAACGCGCCGGCATGCGCATCTCCTGGTCGCATCACGTGACCGTGCGGGATAGCACCTTCGCCGACAACGGTCGCTGGGGCATTTTCACCGATTTCAGCGATCACACCCTGATCGAAGACAGCCAGTCCTATGGCGCTGGGTTGGAGCACGGCATCTATATCAGCAATTCTAGCGACTACCCCACTATCCGGCGAAACATCCTGCACCACAATCACGGCTGCGGTCTGCATATGAACGGCGACATCAGCATGGGCGGCGACGGCATCATCTCCTACGGCCTGGTGGAGGGAAATATCATTTACGAGAATGGGTACGGCGGCGGCTCGGGCATCAACATGGATGGCGTCACGGATACAATCGTGCGCAACAACCTTCTGTACGAAAACCATGCCAGCGGAATATCCATCTACCAGATCGACGGCGGCAGCGGCTCGCAGAATAACCGTATCCTGAACAATACCATCCTGATGGCTTCCGACGGGCGCTGGGGGATCAATATCCCTGATAGCGAGGATACCGACAACCGCCTGTTCAACAATATCGTCTACAACGCGCATAGCTGGCGCGGCAGCATCTCTATCGCAACCCCCACCCTGGAGGGCTTCGCCAGCGATTACAACATCTTGATGGACCGTTTCAGCGTGGACGATGGCAACTCGCGCATCTCATTTTCCGAGTGGCAGGCGCTAGGTTACGACTCTCATTCCATGCTCTCCAGCCCAGACCAGCTTTTTTTGAATCCAGACTTGGACGACTACCGCCTCGGGGAGGGCAGCCCGGCGATTGACCGGGGAGTGGCCCTGGACGAAGTAACCGATGACCTGCTCGGTGTTCACAGACCTTCCGGGACTGCTTACGACGTCGGGGCTTACGAGTTCACCGATGGGACCCAGCCGCCTCCGCTCTCCAACCGGGTCTACTTGCCCGGCGTATTCATCCGGTTGGATCGATAACTGATATTGACCGGCTTTTTTTTAGAAGGCAGAACGCATTAGCAGACAGAGTGGGCAAATTCTCCGTCTTATTGGTGTAAATTGGCGGACTCGGCTCCCGACGTCCCGCCCTCATAATCGACGTACCCTTCTGCGGGGTCTTCCACCCGGTCAACCTCGTGGTAGTAGATCATGGTGGTGTTGATATTGGCATGCCGCGCCATGCTCTGCACCTTGGGCAGGGGTGCCCCGTGGCGGATGGCGCTGGTGATGGCGGTATGGCGCAGGGAGTGGCTGGTCTTGCCCTCGCCGCGCACCCCCGCCAGGCGATAAGCCCGTTTGACGATGCGCCGGATGGAGCGCAGGCTCAGGCGCTGCCCCAGCCCGTTGTTGGAGAGCGAGACGAACAGCGCCCCGGGGGTTTCGCCGCG
>JBFYSV010000023.1:0-3089 GCA_041301185.1 Anaerolineae bacterium | reverse complement strand
CTCGCCAGCCGCTTCCGGCCGGCGAGGCAGTGATCTTTATGAAGAGCAAGGGGTTACAATCCAGCGGGTCTACACGTATTCTGCCCTGCACCGCAGCTTTTTCCACCGGGTGATCAGCTTCTTCAGCTTTATGCTCTCTTCGCTCTGGGCAGGGTTACGCGTTCAGGGTGTGGACCTGGTATGGGGCACCTCACCACCGATCTTTCAAGGGATGACTGCCTGGTTGCTGGCGCGCTGGAAACGCGTCCCCTTCCTGTTTGAAGTGCGCGATCTGTGGCCGACTTTTGCAGTGGCAGTCGGGGTGTTGCGCCAGCCGGTTCTCATCCGGGCCTCTGAGTGGCTGGAGCGATTCTTGTATCGCCACGCCGACCGACTGGTGGTTAACTCTCCGGGTTTTATCGAGCATGTCAAACGCCGCGGCGGTCGCCGTGTAGAGCTGGTGCCAAATGGGGCGGATACAGCCATGTTCGATCCATCCCTGGATGGGGCAGACTTTCGCCGCCAACATAGCCTGGTGGGGAAATTTGTCGCTTTGTATGCTGGTGCACACGGGATGTCAAATGACCTGGACGTACTCCTGGAGGCGGCGAAGCGCTTACAGGATCGACCGGAGATCAGGATTGTTCTTTTAGGAGACGGCAAAGAAAAGCCTGCGCTACAAGCCAGGGCGGCAGAGAAAGGGTTGCAAAATGTGCTTTTTATCTCCCCCATGCCCAAGACCAGCATGCCGCACGCCTTAGCTGCTGCCGATGCCTGTATTGCAATCCTGAAACCGATTGAGCTATACAAGACCGTCTATCCCAACAAGGTTTTTGATTATATGGCTGCGGGTCGGCCGGTGATCCTGGCAATTGATGGTGTCATACGCCAGGTGGTTGAGACCGCTGGGGCAGGGATTGCCGTGCCGCCGGGTGACCCGGAAGCCATTGCGCAAGCCATATGCAGTCTGGTGGGTGATCCCCAGGCAGGCAGGCAGATGGGCGAACGCGGCCGTACCTATGTGGAAGCGCACTTCGACCGAGCTAGACTGGCAGATGAGCTGCTTAAAGTTATTGAAGATAGCTCAAGTACGGGGAGATGACGGTAGAGCTGGCATCTGGCGGAACTCTCCATCCTCGTCTGCGCTAAAGGTCAGGACGGCAGTAATCGCCTCCAGGTTGATTGGACCATAGACATGCGGGTACACTTCCCCATCGGCGGTTTCCCAGCGAACTTTGGCATGCAGATGGCGTAAATCGAGCACCAGAAGGGTCAGTTCTGCGTTGCCACGGTAAAAGCGGTTGGCAACCCCCATGATCTGCTCTGGGCGGGAAGCGTGGATAAACCCTTCAGCATCCAGGGAAGCTGGGCGGTATTCCCCTTCTGCCTGTGCTTTCTCCCAATCCTGACGGCTGCAGATGTGCAAGATCATCTTATTTTCCCTTCGCTTTCTTTAGCCGAGATTGCTCAGCCCTACCATCACTCGCTGAAGGATGGTGGCAGCCACCTCGGCTTTGCTCTGCAATGGCAGCTCTTCGACCCCTCCCAGTGAATCCAGCAGGGTGACCCGGTTATCATCGACGGCGAAGCCGGAGTCTGCGGCACTGATATCGTTGGCGACGATCATATCCAGATGCTTGGATCGCATCTTAGAGCGGGCGTTTTCCAGCAGGTCTTCGCTCTCAGCCGCAAATCCGACCATGATGCGCGGGTAGCCAGTCGCCGAACGCTGGGATGCTATCGCTGAAAGGATATCGGGAGTCTTTTCCAGGTGGATTTGAGGGATACCGGTTTCCTTCTTGATTTTATGATCTGCAGCTGACACCGGGCGAAAATCAGCGACCGCAGCAGCCATCATGAGCACGTCTGCTTTGCGGACGGCTCGCTCGACGGCGTGGAACATATCATCGGCAGTGTTGACCTCCACCCGCGTCGCGCCAACCGGTGTGGGCAGATCAGTCGGAGCGGAGATTAAGATTACCTGTGCACCCAGGTCGAGGGCAGCCTGGGCCAGGGCAAAGCCTTGCTTGCCTGACGAGCGGTTGCTGATGGCGCGCACCGGGTCGATTGGCTCCTGCGTGCCGCCGGCAGTCACTACCACGGTTTTCCCTTGCATCGGACCGCTGCTGCCCAATAAATGCCGCAGGTGCCCGAGGATCTCAGCGGGTTCGAGCATTCTACCTACACCAGATAGCCCGGAAGCCAGGTGACCGCTGGCAGGACCGAGAAGGATGGCGCCGCGCTGGCGCAAGGTTTCCAGGTTGGCCTGGGTGGCGGGGTGCTGGTACATACCGCCATCCATCGCTGGAGCAATAACCAGTGGGCAGTTTGCTACCAGGGCGGTCAGGCTCAGTAGATTGTCAGCCATGCCGTTGGCCAGCCTGGAGATTGTGTTGGCAGATGCTGGAGCAACAACCAGCAGGTCAGCGCTGTGACCCAGACCAATGTGCAGCACATGACCCTGCGCGCCCCACAGGTCGGCGTCTATCCAGGCGTGTTGACCTGTGACCGATTGAAACGTGAGCGGGGTGATAAACTGGGTTGCTGCCTGGGTCAGGATGACGTCAACCTGAGCGCCAGATTGGGCTAATTTCGAGGCCAGGTCCGCCGCTTTATATGCTGCAATGGACCCGGTCACGCCAAGCAAGATTCGTTTTTGAGAAAAAGGTGTGTTCACAACCACCCCCGCAAATTGTAGATAAAAAGGCCAATATATTCTTTCAGTGCACCGGTTGTCTGAGACAGGTTTTCAGCGCTGGGCAGCAGGTTGAGCATCTGGGTAGGCAGGCTAGCGGAGAACAATTGCTCCCAGCTGGATTGGGTAACCCGGAAATCGGTCGGGGCAGGCAAGACATCGAAGCCTTGCTGATCGAAGAGCGCCACAGAGCGTGGCATGTGAGCGGCTGAAGTGACCAGAATGATGCGCTTGATCCCCATCGGCTCCAGGATTTCCCGGCTGTAAAGGGCATTCTCATACGTGTTGCGGGAATTGGGCTCCAGCAGGATCGCTTTTGAAGGAACTTGGAATAGCTCCAGCAGGGTTGCCATCTCCTCTGCTGGCGAAGCCTCTTTGGATATCCAATCGATCCCGCCGCCACTGACCAGGATAT
>JBFYSV010000022.1:0-4939 GCA_041301185.1 Anaerolineae bacterium | reverse complement strand
TACGCCGCCCGCACCGCCAGCAGGGTGATGTCATCATCCTGCGGCGCGCCTGCCAGGTGCGCCAGGACGGTCTCCAGCAAATGGTCCACCAATTCCTGGGCGCCGGGCTGCTCAGCGGCTTGCAGCACCCCCAGGGTGCGCTGCAAACCAAACACCTCGCCGCCCGGATCACGCTCATCATTGACGCCATCCGTATACAACAATAACACTGTACCCGGTGCCAGGGTCAGGCTTTGCTCATCCAGCAACGGCTCCTCAAAGATGCCCAGCGGCTGCCCCGGGCTGAGCGCTTTGCAGATCACACACTGCCCCCCCGCCACCAGCAGGGGCAGCTCGTGCCCGGCACGCGCATAGCTGAACTCTCCGCTGCGGCAATCCAGCACGCCATACAAAACGGTTACAAACAAGCCCGATTCGCTCATCGCCATCAGGTGGTGGTTGACCTCGCCCAGCACCTCCCCGGGCGAAAGGTTGTGCTCGGCTTCTGCCACCAGGAAGGCGTGCACCTGTGCCATGAAGATCGCTGCCGGTACGCCCTTATCGGTCACATCGCCCACCATGATGCCCAGATGATGCTCATCCAGCCGGAGAAGATCGTAAAAATCACCCCCCACGCTACGCGCTGGCAGCAGGCAGGCGCCAAAATCATACCCGCTCACCTCCGGCAGCGCGGCGGGTAAGATCGCCATCTGGATCTCGTGGGCTAGCTGCAGCTCGCGCTCCAGCTTCTCCTTCTCGATGATCTGCGCCTGGGCTGCCTTCAACTCTTCGTATGCCTGGGTCAGCTGGCGGTTTTTTCCCTGCAAATCCTGGATGGCAACTGCGTGTGCCGCGGTCAGGCGGGCGCTTAATACTCGCACCATCTCATACGCCAGCAGGGGCTGGCGCTTGAGCAACGCGTCGAAGTCCTGGCGGGTCATCTCCCACAACAGCACCGGGGTCAAAGCGCGCACGGATGCCATCCGAATCCCATCCCGGTTGAGCAGGCTAAGCTCTCCCACGAACTCCCCCGGACCGCGCACCCCCAGTACGCTCTCCTCGGGGGTGCCCAGTGCTTTGATTACCTCCACCTGTCCCTGGCGCAGGATGTAGAAGAAATCCCCTTTACCCGCTTCGCTCAACAGGAGCTCACCCGCAGGGAACTGGCAGGAACGCAGGTTGCGAGCCAGGAATTCCAGGTCGCTGGGCGGCAACCCGGTGAAAAGCGAGATCTGCGCCAGGAGACGGATATGGTCTTGCATGATCGACCAGTGCCTTCCCGTGAGGATTATTTACCCCAGGCGATATTGGGATCGCCCCAACGCGAGATGCGCACAACCCCGTAACCCCCGCCATCCCCCTGGCTGGAGGGCTGCAGCTCGAATTGATGCTTTTCTCGGGTGAAAACCACCCATTGCTTGCCGTCCCAAAAAGCCAGCTTCAGCTCTTTGCCCGCTTTTTGAGCTTTCTCCAGGTCGCCGCGGGTATAGCGGATGCGCAGCTCGAAGGGAAGATCGATCTCCTCCAGATACACGCCGGGCTGATCTTCATCTTCCAGAGCGATATTGATCACCAGGCGGTCGGGCTGGAAACCGCCCGATTTGGAAGCCATCTTGCCCAGCGAACCCAGGGGCAGGGTAACGGCTCTCACCCGCCGGCTCTGCTCCGGGATAGTCACCTTCACATCTTCCTGATCGAATTGGAACACTTTTGGATTTGCCATCTGCTATTCCTCCTGTGAATATTTTTGCCAGTTCTCTATGAGCGCCCGGTTTTCAGCTACCTGCTCCAGGTAGATCGCCCGCCAAGCAGGGTCTTTAATCCGGCTGGCACTCTCTACCAGCACCCGGCGCCCGGTAGTCAAGACTTCTTTGGCAGCGGTATATTCCTGACCAGATATAAAAACCTGGGCGCAAGTGTGATACGCCAGGATGGGAAACTCCATCCCTTTGCCTTCCTGCTCGCCGAGTGCAGCCCACACCTGCCGAGTAATCGTAGCTGCCTGGGTAATTTTACCCTGCCGTAGGTGGCAGCGGGCCAACCCGGCGCGTGCATCGCAGGCGTATTCGGGGAGGGCGCTTTTCTCAAAGCACTCCAGCGCCTGGTTGTAATGCCCTTGTGCCAGGGCGAACTCACCCTCCTCTTCATACAACCTGCCCAGGTAAAGCCAGCCAGCCGCCTGGCCGAACTGGTCCTGAATAATTACCAGCTCGCGGAGAGACTGCTCTAGCGCCTGGCGCGCCTGCGAGAGGTCTCCAACCAGCAAGCAGGCTAACCCGTAGTTCAAGCGGGTAAAGGCGTTCAGGTGGCGAGCACCAATACTCTCCGAGACACTTAACGACTCGCCCAGGCTGTGTAGCCCGGCGGCGTAAAGACCCAGGCGCAGGCGGTTGTAACCCAGGTTGGATAAATTGATCGCCAGACCCAGGCGCTCATCCAACCGGCGGGTGATCTCAACTAGCTCGACAATCAAATCAATCGCCCTGACAATATCCCCGGCTTCGGCGTAAAACGTGGATAGGTTGGTGAAAATCCTGGCTTGAGTCACTTCATCTTGCACTTCTTTCGCCAGGAGCAAGACCTGCTCGGCTGCCAGCTCCGCCTGGCGGTGGTTTCCCAACCTGAAAAGGCTGATGGCTTGCATTGAGAGCAAGTTTGCCTGCAAATCTCGGTTACCTGCCCGGCGGGCAGCCTGGAGCGATCCTTCGAAATCTTCGACTGCCTGGCGGTCATCGCCGGTGGTCGAAGCGAACGATCCTTTGCGGAAATAGGCATCCGCCAGGCGATCATCGTCGTTTAGCTCCTGAGCCAGAGCCAGCAAAACCGCATCATCCGCGGTCCTTGCCGGGTGGTCCCCCAAAATTGCCAACACTTCGCTGCGGTTGGAGATGATCTGCCACCTGTTCTCGAGGTCGTCCGCTGCGATCCGCTCCAACGCCAGGTCGAAGAAACGGCGGGCTTCAAGGAATGCGCTCTGCTGCTTGGAGCGCTCACCAGCGGTTAGATACCAGTAGGCTGCCTGGCGATCCTGACCTGCCAGGTCGTAATGGCGGGCGATGAGGGCAGCATATTCAGCCTGGCGACCTGTCTGGAGACTGACTGAAGCCAACCAATCTCCCACCTGGCGGTGGTGGAGATGGCGGTTGCGCAGCAAAACTGTCTCGTAGACCACCTCGCGCAAAATGCTGCTGGCGAAGGCATACTCTTTCAGGATATCGAACTGCGAGGCAGTGCGGGACTGGACCAGGCCACGTTGGGATAGCGTGGTTAGGATCGTACTTGCCCGGTGCGAGGGAATTTCCAGCGATTGCAGAGCGCCATCCCAGAATACCTCCCCGATAACCGATGCCCGCTGGAGCAAAACTTTCTCTTCCTCCGGCAGGCTATCCAGCCGCGCCTGGATCAATGCGGTGAGCGTAGCCGGGACGCGCAGCCTATCCAGGCGCAGCGCATCAACCTGGCATTCGCGACCGTCCCCGGAGATCGAAATCACCCCGTCTTCGATCAATATTTTGACCAATTCAGCAATATAGTACGGGTTGCCGGCGGAGGCGTTGGCAACTACATCCACGAGCTGCTGGGGTATTTCCGTTGAGCGCAAGATCGACCGCACCAGTTGCTGGCTGGCCTCCGGCGAGAGGGGCGAGAGATCTAAGCGCATCCAACCAACCTTGTCCGCCAGGAGGGTGCCCTTAAATTCTGCAAGCAGCTCTTCCAGAGCAGGACGAGCCAGGCAAAGCACCAGAAGAGACTTTCCGGTCAATTGGCAGACCAGCTCGCTCATCGCCAGCAGGGACGGGCGATCGGCGGTGTGGAGATCCTCCAGAGTGATCACAACCGGCGATGTACTCGCAATATTGGATATATATTCTTCCAGGTAATGCAGCGCTCGCTGGCGCAATTGGTCTGGGTCCGATTTCACACCCACCAGGAAAGGGCTATCCCCCAGCTCAAAGCCGAGCAGGGCGGCGATCCAATGGGCTTTCATCTGCGCTTCGTCGCCCAGAGATTGGCCAAACCCAGATTCGATTTTCTGGCGCACCACTCCCACCGGGTTGTCATCCGAAATATCGAACCGGTTGGAGAACAAATCTCTCAGCAGGCTGTACGGAGCCGGGCTGCCAACCGGTTGAGCCCGTCCGTGGAAGGTGACAACCTGATCATCCTGGCGCTTGATCCACTCGACCAGCTCGTAATGCAAGCGCCGCTTCCCCATGCCGGGGTCGCCGACCAGTGCCACCACTCGGCAGCGCGATTCTCGAACGATTGCATGGAAGGCGCCCTGGAGGGCGCTCAGCTCGGCGTCTCTCCCAACCAAATGGTATTCGAAGCCTTGGCTTTGCAAGCTCTGAGTGTGGTCTGAGCGCGGCAGGCTGCCCTGCACCAGAAACGCCGGCACCGCTTGATCAAATCCCTTGGCAGCCACCGGCTCCACCGGGCGCAGCGTGAATAAGCCTTCCACGAGGCGATGGGTGGATTGAGAGATCAGCAATCCCCCGGCGGGAGCTGCGCTTTCCAGGCGTTGAGCCAGGTTGACCGTCAGCCCCATCACGGTGTCCTCGGCTTCAGAAAACCCGCCGGTTGCCACCAGGCCGCTGTTTATACCTATACGCACATCGAAGCCACTGATTCGATACTTTTCACTCAAATCTGTACTGACCCGCCGGGCGACCTGCAGAATTTCCAACCCGGCGAGAACGGCGCGCTCGGCATCATCTTCGTATGCCAGCGGAAGACCGAAAAAGGCAATAAAGCCATCTCCCATGAAGCGCGTCACCCGACCGTGCCGCCGGGCGACCGGCTTTGCCAGCGCCTGCAAAGCCCCATCCATGATCTCCAGAAGCTGCTCTGGGTCCCGATCTTTACCCACCTGGGTTGAGCCGACGATATCCGCGAAGAGGACGGTGAGCAGCTTGCGTTGTTGTTCCGGGGCAGCAGGGGGAGAATGGAGGCTGGCGAG
>JBFYSV010000021.1:0-24778 GCA_041301185.1 Anaerolineae bacterium | reverse complement strand
ACCGCCTCGTTTACTAACATTGCCTCTTGATATTTACATACATACATGATAGTATATATACAGAGGTGAGAGGATGGCTCGCAAAACCAAGCAAGAAGCTGCAATGACCCGAGAAAGCCTGCTGGTAGCCGCCCGCTCGGTGTTCAGCCGCCAGGGCTACGCCAACACTACCCTGGAGCAGGTTGCCCAGGAAGCCGGCGTCACCCGCGGGGCGATCTACTGGCATTTCGGCAGCAAGGTCGAGCTGTATCTCGCCCTGCTCGACCAGTATTCCACCTATTCCAGCGATATCGTCCAGGCAGCTGCCTTGCAGGGAGGGGGCCTGGTGGATATCTTCCGCCGGATTTCTATCCGCTTGTGTGAAGCCGTCGAGACCGATAAAGCCCTGCGGGAGGTGATGGAGCTGAGCTTATTTAAAACCGAACGTACCCCCGAGCTGCTTGCCGCCCTCCAGGCTCGCCAGAAAACCGAACAGGCGCTGCTCAACGGGATCGCCGAGGTGGTCCGGCGGGGCATGCAGTCCAGCGAGCTGCGGGCTGACCTGGAGCCGCTGGATATCGCCCGCACCTTCCTGGCTTTTCAGAACGGGTTGATCTATATGTGGCTGCAGAACCCGTATTCCTTCTCTTTAAGGGAGATCGCCCCGGCGATGGCAGAGATTTTCCTGAAGGGAAGCACGCCCCGCCCGGTTAGCTGAACGAATATTTATTTATCTGATTAACATACATGCAAGAATGTATATATAAAGGAGATCACCCATGAACACCAGCCGTTTACCCGTAACTGTTACCATCTTTGTCACTCTGTTTATCGCGGGGATTCTTCTGGTCATCGCCGGGTCCTCAGCCAGCCAGGAAGCCTTGCGTGGCGTCCTGCCCCTGGTGGGGGTGGGGTTGTTCACCTCTGCACTTACCTTCTTCCTGATCGAGATGGTTCACCTGCCGGATCGCCGGTAAGATTAGCCCAACCTGCCGCGTCTATATCATTGAATAGCCCCGGGGTTGTCCGTGGCCCAATCACCTGCACCCCCACTTTCCCCTTGTACTGCGTAACTCCTTTAATATTCTTTGATGTGCAGAGATATTATCGACAATACCTTGACAATAGCTGTATTTATAGATATAATTCATTTCATAAACACATGATGGTTAACCGAATCAACATCATCCGTCCGGAAATTTGTTATCGACTTAAACACACGCAATAGATTGGATCAATCAATGAACAACGGCAATGGTAGAACTAATGGTCACGGGATTTACACCGCTAACGATCTCTTTGAGCTGGATGAGATGCAGCCGCCTATCCAGACAGTCAGCCCTCAGTTTGCCTCGGCGATGCAAGCCCAACCCGAGAATCCAACCGACCAGGCGATCGAGGCTTCTATTTGGGAGCTGTTACTGAATGTTGGGGAAGACCCCCAGCGGGATGGTTTGCTGAATACCCCCAAGCGGGTGCGCAAAATGTACCGCGAGCTGCTGGCTGGTTACGAGACCGACCCGGTGGCTCTGATCAATAACGCAATTTTCGACGTGGACTATGATGAGCTGGTCCTGGTCAAGGATATCGAGCTGCACAGCCTGTGCGAGCACCACATGTTGCCCTTCGTCGGCAAGGCCCACGTAGCCTACCTGCCGCAAGGTAAGGTGGTGGGTCTCTCCAAGATCCCGCGTATTGTGGATATGTTCTCCCGCCGCCTGCAGGTCCAGGAGCGCCTGACCACCCAGATCGCCGACTTCTTAGAAGAAACCTTGCAGCCGCGCGGCGTGGCGGTGGTCGTGGAAGCAGCCCACATGTGTGCCACCCTGCGCGGCGTCAAAAAAGCCGATACCCGCATGGTCACCCAGACCCTGCGTGGAGAGTTCAAGACCGACGCCGAGTTGCGCCGCGAGTTCATGGAGCATATCAACCGCCGCTCGACCCAGGAGCTGTATTAATTCTGATCGGGCGGGATGGATCGGAGCACCCACCCTGAACGATCGAAAAGGCAGGCCAATCATGTACGATTTCACCGGACAGGTAGCGCTCATCACCGGCGGCACAGGCAATCTGGGGCAGGCTGTGACCTTGGCATTTTATCGGGCTGGCGGCATGCTGGTCCCGGTTGACCGGGCTGCCGGTAAGCTTGAGGTACTCTACCCTGGGCTGGCTGGCAGCGCTCGGGCTTACCTCGCCGAAGGCGTGGATGTGACCGATCCCGTCGCAGTCGAGCAAGTTGTGCAGGAGACTTTGCGGCGCTTTGGCAAGATCGATATCCTGGTCAACACTGTCGGCGGGTACCGGGCGGGCACGCCCACTCACGCGACTCCCATCGAAACCTGGGATTTCATGATGAGCCTCAACGCCCGCTCAGCCTTCGTCATGTCCCGCGCCGTGATCCCCGCCATGCTCAAGCAGGGAAGGGGCAAGATCGTCAACATCTCAGCCTCCTCGGCGCTGAAGGGTAGTGCCAATAGCGCGGCCTATGCTGCCTCTAAGAGCGCTGTGGCCCGCCTCACCGAGAGCATGGCGGATGAGTACAAGCGCCAGGGAATTAACGTAAACGCCATCCTTCCAGGCACGATCGATACCCCCCAAAACCGGGAGGCAATGCCGAAGTCGGATTTCAGCCTGTGGGTTAAACCCGAGGCGATCGCAAAGGTGATCCTCTTCCTGGCTTCAGAAGATGCCAGCCCAATTCATGGAGCGCTGATCCCGGTCTACGGCAGGAAATAATCCCATCCTTGGATTGCTTTAGCCTGGGCTTGCCCAGGTTTGAGCATGAATAAGGATGTTAAAGCAACCTCCCGCTGGTTTTATAATCAGCGGGAGGTTGAGATTTATTCACTAGCGTTGCACCAGCTTGAGGGCAATCTCTCGCCCCCAACCCTGGCGAAAAGCCAGCGTCACCCATAAGGTGCCCAGGGCATCGACGACCGGGGCGAGCTCCAAACCGCCCAGGTACACCGGGCGCAGCCCGGCTTGCTGGATCAGCGTCTCCATCTCGTCCCGCCTATCTCCATCCTGCCCGCAGTAGAACAGGTCCACCACCAGCTCTCCGTAGCGCGGGTTAGCAAAATTCTCCCAGCCCAGCGCGTTGAATGCCCGGTACAAGGCTGCCTTTGGCGCGTAGCGTTGCAGGGTAGCAAGATTATTCACCACCGCCGCCCCAAAGTTGTTGGTGGCGTCGATCAGCAGCTTGCCATCCAGCGATCGCGAGTTTGCCTGTGCAACAATCTCCACTGCCGCGTAGGGGATGGCAAATAAGATCCCCTGGCTGGCTTCGATTGCTTGCACGGTGGTCGCTGCAGTTATGTTTTCACCAGCCGATTCCAGCAGTTGGCGGACCTTCTCACTGCCCGGCTCACGGGTGCCAATCACCACCTGGTGACCCGCTTGCGCCCACTTAACGCCAAGCGTTCCACCGATATTTCCGCTTCCTAAGACTGCGATTTTCATAGCACAACTCCATTAATTTAAGGAGTTACACAGTTCAACGTGAAAATTGGGGTGTTTTGGCGGGCGTAGCCTGCCAAAAAACCCCCAAAAACCCACCAACTGCGTAAGTTCTAAATATATTGACTCTGTGTTCTCTGCGTCTCTGCGGTGAAAAAATATAGATTAAATCAAGGCATTGCCCCGGTCAGGCGCGGGAAGTAGTACGCCAGGATATCCTGGGCAGGCTTGCCGTGCACCGAGGCCGATTTATCCTGCAGGGCGGCTGGCGGGTAATATCCACGGCTCACAAAGCCATCGATCCACACCCGCCCGTCTGCCACCGCCAGCAGGGCGCGGTAGATATCCACCTGCTCCTGCAGGTCCAGCGGGATTGCCGGGAAATCCGGGTTGGGCTGTTCCAGGGCAGAAAGGGGCAGGCAGCCGCCAGCCGGGTCGGGCAGGCAGGCAGTCGCCGCGCCGTCTGCCGAAGCGTAGGCCGGAGCAAGCACCAGCGGCTTGCTGAAGCGCAGCTTGAGCGGGTACACCGCGGTATCGATCAGCCGGGCGGCTTCTGCTTCCAGCTCGGCCTGGGTGGCATCTGGGCGGCTGCTGAGCGGCTCAGAGAAGAGCAGATACATGCCGTCCACCGCGTCCAGGAATGCCGGCGCGCCGACGACGGCCTGCGAGAAGGGCAGCGCCCACCAGATCTGCCCGCTATAGCGCTGGCGCACCTGGTTGATCAGCTCGCGCCAGCGCCCTTCGGCATCTGCCGGCACCCCAGATGGCGATCCGTCCGCCAGTCGCCCGCCGGGCATGGCTGGAGCCAGCCAGTCCCCGCCGATGATGATCGCCTGGGCGTCATTGCGGGCTGCCAGCTCGGCGTGGTGCAGGATGAATTTGCTATACTGGTCGAACCACACCACCCACCAGGGGAAGTCGCGTTTAGCATCTACCCACCATTGGGCTGCGCTTCCACCCGTACCAGGCGGGGCGAAAACCGGCGTTGGGAAAACGGCTACGCTCTGGTTGAGGCTGCGGCTCTGCCGGATGAACTCCACCAGGTCTGGCCAGAACGCATCCCTGCCTGCCACGATCTCCAGGATGGGCGGCGAGTTGCGGGTGTAGGACCAGGTGGGGGCCAGCACGGTCCAGTTGCCGCCCGCGTGCAGCACGTCGTTTGCCATCCCGGCAGCCATCGGCGTCCAGGAGGGGTGATAGCGCGCCTGCCACTCCACACCCGCCACATAGCCCGGCCCGCGGTTAGACACCTCCACCCCCGGCGGCTGGGTGGCAGGCAGCGCCGGGTCCAGCCACGCCCAGGAGCCGACCTGTACCTTGACTTCCTGGTATTCCGGGCTGGTGGTCACCGCGTAGCCCTCAGCAAATGGGCCGCTGGTTTGGGCATCGTCGCTGGCGCCGCACTGGGCGTTGCGGCACACCCGGTAGCGCAGGGTATCGATGATCTCCAGCGGGCTGTTGAGCACGTACACCCAGCGGTTCTCAGCAAGCTGCCACAGCGGCACCGGCTCGGTCCAGCCGTAGAGCGGGTTGAGTTGCAAGTAGATCGAGTCACCCGGCGGCGTCCCGGCGGGTGTGCTGACATCAAACGCGATCGGCGCGGTCTCGCCGGTCGACCAGCTGGCGAGCTGGTCGACAACTCGTGTGTCCTGGTCTGGCACGATCAGCTGGCGCAGGCTGCTGCCGGGTAAGATCTCGGCGTTCCAGAAACCGTCGCCCATCGTATACAGATAGCGCACGTCGGCGCCTGCCGGTAGGGAAATGCTCAGCGTGTAGCGGTTATCGGGCAGTGGGCTCAGGCTGGGCATGCGCATCGCCAGGCTGCTGAAGCCGCCCGAGAGATCGGCGTACGTATTGCCGAGCTGGTACAGGTTGCCCGCCAGGCGCACCGGCACCGCCGGGGTGGTGTTCTCCGGAGCGGTCAGCTCAAAGGTCACCTGCACCAGCTTGGCCGGGTTCAGGCTGAATTCGGCAATCGTGGATGAATCCGCCGCCACCAGTGCGCCTTGCATGAAGGTATGGTAGCTGCCATCGATTGCATAGCCCACCAGGTTATGCGTCCCTGTGGGCAAGCCTTCTATGATGAATGATCCATCCGCCGCGGTGAAGGCCTGAACGCCGCCGGCTGCAACCAGCAGATTGGGGATGGGTTGCTTGGTGCTGGCGTCGATCACCTTTCCGATGATGCGCCCGGTTGGGTCCTCAAAGGTGGTATCTGTCCAGCGGCTGACCACGTCCTCCACGCCCCCGGGGGCTTGTACGTGGTACAGGCGGTAGCGCACCTGGCGCCCGTCTGAGGTATGCTCATCCGCCGGTGCTTGCGGGGTTTGGCGAGAGTAGCGGTACTTGACAACCGAGCCGAGCGGGAAAGCCAGCCGGGCCGCGTAATGGGTGGCGTCCGCTGGGTCCATCGGATTTGCCTGAGCACTCAGCGCCAGCCCGGTGACTTCATCCAGGATATTGATGAACACCGGCTGGTCTGGCGGCGTATTAGCAGGCACCTGAACCCGAAAGGTGATCTCGGCATACTCGACCTGCGGCAGCTCAACCGGCTCAGGGCTGGTCTCGGGTTCCGCTTGGGCTGCCTCGGTGCTGGGTGCTGGCGCCGAGTCCGGCGTGGGTAGCGTGCATCCAGTCAGCAATGGGCTGCCAAGCAGGCTGGCGAGTACCAGTCCCGCCGCCAGGCGAGCCAGGTCGAATTTCGATCGGTTGGGTCGTTGCGTTGTCGCTCTCACGGGTTCACCCCCGTTTGTATGATTTGCAGCAGCAGCTCAAGGTTGGGAACCCTGGCGACTGGCATCCGGATTCTGCGGTTATCTTCGCAGTCGATCACCAGCATCCCCGCTTCGATGTTCACCGAGCGTACCTGCGACCAGGGGATTGCGAGCGGTGAGCGATCTTTCTCTTCCAGGCGCAGCTCGGTTTGGTGGATTGCCAGCGGTCCAAAGTACACCCGCTCTCCGTCCTGGAATGCCTGGCGCATGCTTCTCAGCAGCCGCGGGTACAGCCTGGCTTTGATCTGGGTCAGCAGCTCGGGCAGGTTCTCCAGCGAGTCGTCCAGCCGGACGAGCTTGCCAACTGCCGGGTAAAGCTCCGCCCGAAAGTGGTTAGAGATGGGGATACCCAGAAAGCGTACCTGCACCTCCCCGGTAGCGACACCCGCCAGGCTGCTCCAGGCATACTGCTGCCGCCGAGAGAGGCGCACCCGCACGCCGTTCTGGTGCACCGCCACGTAGCGCCTGGAGCGCGCCAGGCGGATCACCAACCAGGCCATTAACAGCAGGGTTGCGCAACCGGCGAGAAGGAACCAGGGGCGGCTCCAGTAGCGCGCAGCCACCGGTCCGTAGTAGGTACTGGCGTACTGTGCCCGGTACAGCCCGTATGCCAGCGGCGCGAACACCGCCAGGAGTCCCACCGCCAGGGCGACCCACGAGCCCCGCCTGGGGAACATCCGGCCGCGATAGATGCTGACCTGCGCGCCAAGGGATTTATCCCGCACTGTTGCCATTCTCCGCGTAGTGGTGCAATCCTCGTGCCAGCCCGCTTACGCCGGGCGAAAATAGGCGATATCCAGGATGCTCCCCTGGCGTTCTGCCTGCGGCTTGAAGACCGCTTCCACCGGCATGCCGATGAAGATCTCCTCAGGCTCCACCTCGCCCAGATTGTGGATCAGCCCGCCGTCTCCCAGGCGGATGAACGCCACCAGCCGGGGATGCTCGAGCGGGTTGCCATCGTGGTCCACGTAGAGCAGGGTATAGGTGTGCACCTCGCCCTGCGTGCCGGCATCCACCCATTCGTCCAGCTCGCTCAGGCAGCGCTCGCAAAAGACCCGCCCGGGCACGTAGGTGATCTCGCACTTTGGGCAATAGCTGCCCAGGATGCGCCCTTCATCCTTGATCGCCCGGAAGAACCGCTCGCCCGCCAGCCCGTAGGTATAGCGGCTGGTGACGGGCAGGTCGCCCACCCATGCCTGGGGGGCATTTGGATCGGATTTCAACAGGCTCATGCCTCCACCTCCACCGGTTTAAAATACAGGATGTCCGTGATCGCTCCCTGGCGCTCCTCTGCCGGTTTCCACACGGCTTGCACACGCATGCCGATATGCACCTGGTGCGGGTCCACCTCGCCCAGCTTGTGCAAGATACCGTGCAGCGGGGAGGCGCCGTCGATCTCGATCACCGCCGGGATCTCCGGCTCGGTGATGCGCTTCACATCCCAGGTCACATAGCACAGTGAGAACGTGTTGACCGTGCCGGTATCCTTCAATTGGACGTAATCCTGCATCGGTCGGAAGCACATCTCGCACACTGTGCGCGGCGGGATCACGGTCTTGCGGCAGGTGGTGCAATACGACCCCAGCAAGATGCCGTTCTTCAGCCCCGCCAGGTAAGCCCCAATCCCCGTGCCGGTATCCCAGGCGAAATCCGCCTTCAGCTCGTCATGGCTAAACAGTACCTTGCCCTGGGCGAAGTCCTCCTCACTCAGCGCCGTCCCCGGAAAATGCTTGATTTTCGATGTCATCCATTCCTCCTATCTCACCACAGAGTACACAAAGAACACAGAGAAAACCTTAACTAGTTTAATTCTTTTTATGCTATCTGCGATTCGTACATATTTGACAATCTGTGCTCACCAAAGAGTACAAAGTGGTCACGGAGATAAACAATTTTAAAAAATCTCTGTGTACTCTGTGTTCTCTGTGGTGAATAGATTTACCGTCCCATGACGACCACGGTGCCGACCTGCATCAGGTCGCCCCAGGCCTGGGCGACGCCGCGCCGCGGGTCGCCGGGCACCTGGCGGGCACCCGCCTCGCCGCGCAGCTGCCAGAACAGCTCGGCGATCTTCATCAGCCCAGCCGCAGCGATCGGGTTGCCCACCCCCAGCAGCCCGCCAGACGGGCAGATCGGCAGGTCGCCATCCCGGGCGGCGCTGCCGCTGGTGTACAGCTCAACAGCCCGGCCGCGCTCCGCCAGCTGCAACCCTTCCAGATGGTGCAGCGCCTTGTAATCGAAGGGGTCGTACGGCTCGGCAATATGGATCTGCTTGCGCGGCTCGCGGATGCCCGCCATATCGTATGCCATGCGGGCAGCGTTTTCCACGTAGCGCGGGTAGACCAGGTCGCGGTTGGTCCAGTAAGCCGTGTCCAGGTTCCAGCCCACGCCCTCGACCCACACCGGGCGATCGGTGATCCGCTGGGCGACATGCTCCGCTGCCAGTACGATCGCCACCGCCCCGTCGCTCACCGGGCTGACATCGTAGCGCTGCACCGGCCAGGCCAGCACCTCGGAATCGAGCACATCTTGCACGGTGATCTCGGCGTCGCCCAGCAGGGCGCACGGGTGATCGGCGGCATTGCGCTTGTGCTGCACCGAGACCCGGGCGATATCCTCCTTGGAGATGCCGTATGTGCTCATATAGCGGTTCATCTCCAGGGCAAAGATCCACAGCAGGTTGGGCTTAAGCGCCCGCTCGGTGGTATGGTCGAATATCGTCAGGAAGGCTGCCTGGGCGTGCGGGTAGTAGCTGGACATTTTCTCCTCTGCCACCACCAGCACCACATCGAACAGCCCCGAGGCGACGTGGTACCAGCCCTGGATGGGCACGAAGACACCTGTCCCGCCGCCCACGTAGGAGCGCATATAGGGTTTGCCCCACGCCCCGGCGCCGTCGCTCAGGTACTCACCGTTCAGATGGACACCGTCGAAGGAGTCGGGCGCAGTCCCCAGGCACACCGCTTCGATGTCGTCCATGTTCAGCTCGCAGGAATCCAGCGCCATGCGCGCTGCCTGCCAGGAAAGCTCCTTACCCGTCTCCTGGGCGCGGCGCACGAACTTCGTCATCCCCGCCCCCACAACCGCCACTTTTCTCATTCCCATCATTGCCTCCTCTCTTAATTCACCACGGAGATCACAGAGTTCACAGAGATAAAAAGACGGAAAGATCCATTACAACATAAGTCGTACAATGCCATCTTTTAATAACTGGACATTGAAGTTGATCAGCAAACCTACTTTGCAACCAGATAGCTTGAGGTAGGAGAGCAATTGTGCTTTATGAATTGGCTGGATGGTATCGACTGATTTGATCTCAACGATTACCCTGCTTGCCACCAGAAGATCCAAACGGTAAGCGCAATCCAGGTGAACATTCCGGTAGATGACAGGCAAAGGTTTTTGTTGGATAACTTCTAAACCATGATCAGCGATCTCAAATGCCAGGCAGGCTTCATAGGCAGACTCCAATAAACCAGGACCTAAAGCCTTATGAACATTAATCGCCGCGCCGATAATCGTCTCGGTGATTGTATTGATTTGCGCTTGATCAGAATCCTCGCCGGATCGTGAAAACATCTCTCTAAAACCTCAAAGAACTCTCTGTGATCTCTGTGTGCTCTGTGGTTAATTAATTCGCCAGAACGGCTACCGCGCCGCTGGTGGTGGGCACGCCGCGCCAGGATTGCACCAGGCCTATCTCCACATCCTCCAGCTGGCGGGCGCCTGCCTGGCCGCGCAGCTGCAGCACGGCTTCCAGGGCGCGGGCAAGTCCGGTGGCATCCAGCAAATGCCCCACACCCAGGCTGCCCCCGGAGACATTCACCGGGAAATCGCCGTCCGGGTAAGTCATCCCCTCGGCGGTCAGCTCCCCGGCCTGGCCTGGGCGGAAGACCCCCAGGTCCTCCAGCGCCTGCAGCTCCTTGTAGGCATACGTGTCATCCACTTCGGCGAAATCCACCGCCTGCAGCGGGCTGCGGATGCCAGCCTGGCGGTAAGCCATCTGGGCGGCACGCTGGATGTAGGCAGCCTGGCCCCACGGGCGGCTTTCCAGGGTGGGCGTGTCGTTGCACCAGCCCATACCCAGGATCCACACCGGCAGGTCGGTGAGCGTTTCCGCTTTCTCCGCCGAGGCCAGCACCATCACCACCGCCCCGTCGGTTTCCTGGGCAGCGTCGTGAATCCCCAAAGGCCAGGCCAGCGGCGCACCGCCGAGCACCTCCTCCAGATCCAGGTCTGCAGGGTAAGAAGCCAGCGGGTTATTGAGGGCGTTGAAGCGGTTCTTGACCACCACCGCGGCGCATTCTTCCAGGGTGGTGAGCGTCTCGTACAGGTAGCGGTTCATCTCCAGCCCGGCGACGAAGTGCGTGTTCAGGCGCAGCGGGCGGTTGAGCACCGGGTCCTGGGCATAGGCGGTCACCCGGGGCAGGGTCAGCAGGTTGGAGGCCTTACTGTGCCCCTCCACTGCCACCAGGTCGAACTGCCCGGTACGGATCAGCATATAGGCTGTCGCCAATCCGTGCAGCCCGTCGCCGGTGATCGTATGCACTGGCTTGAGCGCCGCCCCGATCTGGTCGGGGGTGTACTCGTCGAAGATGCTGGTGCCCTCGTGGAAGTCCTCCGCCACGGTGACGAAGCTCTGCACATCCCGCCGCGGGTCCACCCCGGCATCGCTGTACGCTCGCACCGCAGCCTCGTAGATCATCTCTTTGTACGATTGGTCGGGCGTGGATGGCCGGAAGCCCGCCCACCCCACCCCCACAATGGCTACGCGTTCGCTCATCAAGAGACCTCCTTTTCTATTCGGTTAAGATTAAGAATTTTTTCAGACTTACGCACCTGGCGAGAGGGTGGGCGTGCGGAGCACGCCCACACACACCCATTACTTCCTTCAACTGCGTAACCTCTAATCTTATTATTCTGCCAGCCGCCGGGCGCGGCTGCGCTGGGCGATCATTGCCATGCCAATGCTCATAAAATACAGGATGATCAGCGGCGCCATCACCACCATCATACTGAACGGGTCGATGGTGGGTGTGATCATCGCCGCCACCACCGCCACGATGACCATTGCCAGCCGCCACTGCTGGATCAGCAGCTGCGAGGTAACGAACCCCAGGGTTGCCAGCACGTAGATTACCAGCGGGAATTCGAAGGCGATCCCGATCCAAAACATCAACGACGTGACGAAACCGATATACGATGAGGGGCGCGGGATGGTGGGGATTTCCATGAAGTTCAGCAAGAAGGGCAGGGCGGTGGGCAGCATGAATCGGTAGGCAAAGAACATCCCGCCAACGAAGAAGACCAGCACCAGGGGGATGGCGATCAGGCCGAAGATGCGCTCCTTGCGGTGCAAGCCCGGTGCAGCGAACAGCCACAGCTCGAGGGCGATGTACGGCAGCGCCAGGGCAAAGCCGGAGAGCAGCGAGACACGCATGAACACGCCCAACGGCTCGGTCACATCGATGGCTTGCAGCTCCCCGATTCCCCCGATCGGCTGGGCGAGCAGGTCGATGATCTCGGTGGCGAAAGCAAACGAGATGCTGGTGGTGATGATCAGGAAGATCACTGCCCGCAGCAAGTGCTTACGCAGCGCGTCCAGGTGCTCCAGCAGCCCAGACGGGTTCTCCATCGTCTTGGCGAAGGTGTCCGGAAGCGGCTCGTCTTCCGGCTCCTCGGTCATAAAGGCATGGAAAGTGGTGTAGGTATTTTTGAACCAGCGCCCGATGCTTCGCAGGAGCCAGGCAATGAAGCGGAAGGGGGCAGTGATCAAGCGCCAGAGATTTCGCAGTCGTTTGCGCATAGATTAAGATGGGTCGCTGCCTTGCCCGGCAGTCGTCCCCGGGTTTGACTCAGTGTCTTGCGGGTTGGCGGGGGTGTCCGGGTTGATCTGCTCGGCTGCTGGCGGGGTTTCACCGCCGCGGCTGCTCTGGGTGTTCTGCGCAGGTGGGGTAGTGGTGGGCGGGGTGGTCCAGTCGGTCAGGTCGGCGCTGGCGCTCTGCTGGATGCTCTTGCCGATCTCCTTCAATCCCAGGTCTTTCTCGATTGATGAGGCGCTGGGGAGCTGTTTTTGCAGCTCATCGATGCCTGCTTCACGGATCAGGCGGTTGGGCAAGGTGCGCACTTCACGCGAGGCCTGCTGCACCACCCGCCACGTATCTGAGGTGACGATGGAGCGCAGGGCGCGCCCGATCGTTTTGCCTGCCTTGACCATGTCCTTCGGACCCAGCACGATCAGGGCAACCAGTAAGATAAAAACAAACTCTAAGGGACCAATCCCAAGGATATCCATCGCGGGTTACGCAGCCGGTTTATAGCGTTTCAAAGATTGGATGATCTCATTTTGGTGGTTTGCCAGGCTGCCCAGCACGCCATTGACGAAGCGCGGCGTGCTCTCCGAGCCGTAGGTTTTCGCCAGCTCCACCGCTTCGTTGATCGCCACTTTGAGGGGCGTCTTCTGGTACACGGCGAACTCCCACAGGGCGATCCGGATAATATTGCGGTCGATAGTAGCCACCTGGTCCAGCGGCCATTCCGGGGCGTGGTGGGCGATGAACTCATCCAGCACCACGGTCAGGGGCAGCACGCCAAAAATGATCTGGTGAGCGAAATCCGCCAGGGTGTCTTCCATACCAGCCTCTGCCACCCGTTGTTGCCACACATCACCCGGAGGATGACCGGTGATATCGATTTCATAAAGTGCCTGCAGAGCAATACTGCGCGCCCTGGTGCGAGGTTTCATACCGGGTCAGGCCTCGGAGCTCTCTGGATACTCAATATCCTCAATATGCACGTTGATCCGCCCAATCTGCATGCCGATCATCTCTGAAATCGCTCGTCCTACATCGTGTTGGATGCCCCGGCTGACATCCCGGATATTCACATCGGCATTCAGAATTACATAGATATCGGCGTACACGCTGTCTTCTTTGATCTCGATCCGCACGCCCTCGCCGTAGCCGCGCCGGAACAGCCGGTTCACGCCTGCCGGCACCGGGCTGAGCCGGCTCACCCCATCCACCAGCAGGGTGGTCAGCCGGACGGTGGTCAGCAGCACATCTGGCGAGATGGTTGTCTTTCCCTTATCAACCTGGTTATCCATGCCAACTCCTGGTAGTCCCGCCTGGTGGCGAAGCTACATCATCATCATACCGCCGTCCACGCTGAGCACCTGCCCGGTGATATAGGCCGCTTCATCAGCGACAAAAAACGCCACCGCGTAGGCGATCTCCTCCGGCTTGCCCATGCGTCCCAGCGGGGTGATCTTCATCATCGCCTCTTTCAAATCTTCCGGCAGGTCCACCGTCAGGGCAGTCGGCACAAATCCCGGCGCCACCGCGTTGACCGTGATCTGGCGGGAGGCCACCTCGCGTGCCAGCGCCTTGGTAAAGCCGATCAGCCCGGCTTTGGAGGCCGAGTAGTTGGTCTGCCCGGCTTGCCCGGCTAATCCTGATACCGACGAGATATTGACAATCCGCCCGTAGCGGGCTTTCATCATCGCCCGGATGACCGCCTTGGAGCAATTCCAGGCCCCTTTCAGGTTGATATCGATCACCGCGTCCCAATCTGCCTCTTCCATGCGCATGATCAGGTCATCCCGGGTGATGCCGGCATTGTTGACCAGGATATCCACCTTGCCAAAGCGCCCCATAGCTTGCTCGACCATGGCTTTGGCGCTCTCCAGGCTGGAGACATCCACCTCCACTGCCAGGGTCTGCCTGCTGGTCTGGGCGGCGATCTCGGCGGCGGACTGCTGTGCTCCCTCAAGCATGCGGTCCGCCAGGACGATATCCGCCCCGCGTTTAGCCAGCTCGTCAGCGATCGCCCTGCCGATGCCGCGCCTGGCTCCTGTCACCAGTGCCACTCTGCCTTCCAGGCTCATTTTGGGTTTCCTCCGTTGGGGTGAGATTTTGGCGAAAAGCGTTTGGCGTGGTTTTTACGCTAAACGCCATGATTATACCGCGAAAAGATGCCCTCATCCTAACCCCGGCTCAGAGAAGGTGAGCTTCCCCCTTCCACGACTGCCAGTCCTGTCCTATACCTTCCCGGAAGTTCCAAACTTCCGGGAAGGTAATTCGCGGCAAATATCTACAAAATCTGCTCCAGGAACAGTTTGGTACGCTCCTGCTGCGGCTGATTGAAGATCTGCTCCGGGCTGCCTTCCTCCACGATCTTGCCCCCATCGAAGAACACCAGCCGGTCCGCCACCTCGCGCGCAAAGCCCATCTCGTGGGTCACCACCAGCATCGTCATCCCGCTGCGCGCCAGCTCCTTCATTACATCCAGCACTTCCTTGATCATCTCCGGGTCCAGGGCACTGGTCGGCTCGTCGAAGAGCATCACCTTGGGCTGCATCGCCAGGGCGCGAGCGATTGCCACCCGCTGCTGCTGCCCGCCGGAGAGCTGCCCCGGGTACTTTTGCGCTTGCTCGGGGATGCCTACCCGCTCCAGCAGCTCGATGGCGATCTTATCCGCTTTCTCCTTGGGCCACTTACGCACCCAGATCGGCGCCAGGGTGATATTGTCGATCACTTTCAGGTGCGGGAACAGGTTGAATGACTGGAAAACCATGCCCACCTCGCTGCGAATCGCCTCGATATTGCGCAGGTCGTCGGTCAGCTCGATGCCATCCACGATGATATCCCCTTTTTGATGATCCTCCAGCCGGTTCAGCGTGCGGATGAAGGTCGATTTTCCCGACCCAGACGGTCCGAAGATCACCAGCACCTCGCCGCGCTGCACTGTCATATTGATCCCCTTCAGCACGTGGAAATCATCGAACCACTTATGCACCTCGCGGCAGATGATGATTGCGTCCTGGTTGGCTTGTTTTTGTTCAGGCATAGTTTTTTTCCTCACCACAGAGTCACAGAGAGCACGGAATTTTTTTTATTTCTCTCTGTGTACTCTGTGTCTCCGTGGTGAATGATTCTTTCACTGATTACCGTATTCCCAAACCCACGGCTTGCTCAACCTTCCGGCTGGCATACGCCATTGAGTATGTGAAGACCCAGAAAATCAGGGCGATGAAGGCGTACACTTCCATGTCCAACAACAGCCATTGCGGGTTGCTGTTCAAAATTGCCGAGCCCACTGCCAATAGCTCCAGCAAGCCGATGATAATCGCCAGGGTGGTATCCATGAACAGGGCGATAAATTGCCCGACAATCGCCGGGATCACCACCCGCAAAGCCTGGGGCAAGATGATCAGCAGGGTGGTCTGGAAATTATTCAGCCCCATTGCATGGGCGGCTTCGTACTGCCCGCGGGAGATTGATTGCAGCCCGCCGCGCACATTCTCCGCCATGTACGCCGCGGCGAACAAGGTCATCCCCAACATCGCCCGCAGAACCCGGTCGATGCGCAGCGTGTCTGGCAGGAACAGCGGCAGCAGGATGGAGGTCATGAACAGGATCGTCACCAGCGGCACCCCGCGCACCACCTCAATAAAGGTAATGCACATGGCTTTGACTACTGGCAGCTTGCTCTGCCTGCCCAGTGCCAGCAGCACCCCGATGGGGAAGGATGCCACGATGCCCACGGTTGCCAGCAGGAAAGTCAGCATCAGCCCGCCCCACTGACCGCTCTCCACCCGTGGTAGCACTGCTACATTCTGAAAGCCGCCCAGCAACAGGATGGTCAGCCCGAAAGATGCCAACCAGGCGAGCAATACCCAGCGCGCCTTCAATCGATTTCGCCGCTCCAACCGGCTTCCCGCCAGGTAACCCGCCAGGATGGCGAGCAGATTGCCCGCCAGCATCAGACGGGTGTTGATCCCCAGGTATTCCAGGGCGATGGGCAGCAAAGCCAGCAGCAGGTAGGCTACACCCAGGGCGCGGGCAAAAGCCAGCACCGTGCCGCCCCACTTCGCCGCACTGATCCCCATCATGGCAGAAACCATGTAGACGATCACCCACACTCGCCACATTTGTTCTGCCGGGTAGGGACCTACCGCATACAGGCGCAGGTTCTGTACCACCGGCGCCCAGTCCGCCTGGACGAAGATCCAATTGACCAGACCTCTGGCGGTTAAGAATATCACCGTCACCGAAAACACGGTCAGCAGCGTGTTGAGCCAATTGCTGAACAGGTTCTTTTTCAGCCAGACTACTATGCCGGGTTGCGGCGGGCGGGTGATAATGCTCTCGCTGGTTGCCATTGTTAGCGCTCCACCAGCTGCACCCGCCGGTTGTAGAAATTCAAGATCAGCGAGGTGAACAGGCTTATGCTGAGATAAATCGCCATGATCAATATGAAGACAGGCAATGCCTGCCCGGCTTGGTTGATGATCGTCCGCCCGACGAAGAACATATCGACAAATCCGATGGCGACTGCCAGGCTGGAGTTCTTAGTCAGGTTCAGGTATTGGCTGATCAGCGGCGGGATGATCACGCGTAACGCCAGGGGCAGTGTTACCAGGCGCAGGGTCTGGATAGAGCTTAGCCCCATGGCTTTTGCCGCCTCGATCTGACCTTTGGAGACGGACAGGATCCCACCCCGAATGACCTCAGCAATGAACGCTCCGGTGTACACCACCAACCCTGCCAGCAGGGCGGCAAGCTCTGGGGTCAGCCGCATCCCTCCAGAGAAATTGAAGTTACCCAGCACCGGCACCGATTTCTCCAGCGGCGGGGCGCTGGCGATCAGCCACCCCACGCTCGGCAGACCGATCAGCAGGATCAAGCCCACCAGCGCAGGGTACGTTGCCCGACCGCTGCGCACCTGGTAAGCCAGCAAAAGCCGGTATGCCAGCCACGAAAGCACAAGCCCCCCCAGCAGGAACGGCAGCCACTCGCTGAATGTGCCGGTTGGCAGCATACCCACCATATACAGGCCGCGCTGGCTCAGATACACCGGTCCGGGCAGACTGAGCGCCTGGTTGACCCCGGGTAGCTGCTGGAAGATGCCGAAATACCAGATGAATAACTGCACCAGCAAGGGGATATTGCGGATGATGTTCACATACACCCCGGCGATATTTCTCACCAGCCAGTTGGTAGACAACCGCGCCAGGGCGGCGATCAACCCCAGGATGGTCGCCAGGAAAATACCCACAATCGAGACTTTGATGGTGTTCAGGAAACCAGCCCACAGGGCGTAGCCAAAGGAACGCGATGGGTCGTAAGGGATGACCGACTCGGCCATCGGGAAGCCGGCAGCAGTCTTAAGGAAGCCATACCCCAGCCCCAAACCGCGCGCTTCAGCCGCCTCCAGCAGATTGCTGATCAGGAAATAGATAAACGCAATCACCAGCACCGCCGAGACGATCTGGGCGACCCATTTCAGGACGACCACATCTCGCCAGACGGGTACGCCCTTGCGGTACAGGAATCGGGGCAGGTGGGAGTCCAATGGATTTGAGGCGGGGAGGTAGAGCGGGGTGCGACCTGAATACCAGGAGTGCAGGTCACACCCCGTTGGCTATCAGGAAATTAACGCAGCGGCGGGGCGTACATCAAGCCGCCGTTTGCCCACAGATCGTTCAGGCCGCGCTCCAGGGTGAAGGAAGCGCCTTGAGGTCCCATGTAGCGGTCGTAGATCTCGCCGTAGTTGCCCACAGCTTTGATCACATTCACCCCAAAGTCAAGCGCCAGCCCAAGGTCTTCTTGCCCGAAGCTGCCTTCACTGCCCAGCATGCGTTTGATGACCACGTTTTCGCTGGCTTTCATCTCTTCCACGTTCTGAGAGGTGACACCCAGCTCCTCAGCGTTGATCAGTAACCACATCACAGTAGACACAATGTCTGCCCACTGGTCGTCGCCGGACGGCACAGCGGGGGTGAGCGGTTCCTTGGACATATTTACTTCCAGGATCACGTGCTCATTCGGATCGGAGAAACCGCTGCGCACCGCTGCCAGTTGCGATTTATCGCTCGTGGCTGCATCGCATCGACCATCTTGATAGGCACCGTACACTGCCGAGGTGTCCTCAAAGGTCACCGCAGTGAACTCCAAACCGAGCTCGCGGAAAGCGTCTGCCAGGTTTTGCTCGGTGGTAGTGCCGGTGGTCACGCACACAGTTGCCCCGTTCAAGTCTTCCAGTGTCTCGAAGCCGCTATCGGCGCGCACCATCATGCCTTGCCCGTCGTAGAACATGATCCAGGTGAAATTACCCCATTGCGCTTCGCGGGAAGAAGTCAGGGTCATGTTGCGGGCTACCATATCAACTTCGCGGGTTTGCAGGGCAGGTCCGCGTTCGGCAGCGGTGATCGGGACGAATTCCACCGCGTTGGCATCGCCGAAAACGGCGGCAGCTACTGCCCGGCATAGATCGATATCAAAGCCGGCGTTTTTGCCGTCGGCATCCAGGTAGCCAAATCCGGGCAGCTCATTGTGCACGCCGCACACCAGCCGGCCGCGGGCTTTGACGGTATCCAGGATCTTTTGGGCAGCGGGTACCTCGGTGGGTGAGGGTTCTTCGGTGGCTGCGGTGGTAGGAGCGGGGGCGGGGGATGAACAACTGGTGATCAGAAAAGCCAGCACCAGAACAATAGATACAATGGCGGTTAGCCGAGTCTTCATTCGTACTCCTCCTTGGACTATTCGATTGGCGAAAAAATTGGACGTGATTGAGATCTTTTGCTCGAGCCGGTGGTTAGATGCTTATTCTCTTTCAGCACCTCCTCTCTTTACCAGAAGTACTGCGTTCGACGCCGGTCTTAATCAGACCCCACCTGAAGTATATTTCCCTGTGCTACGGCGGGGCGAGCAATGTTGAAAAAAATATAACATACAAAGGAGTCAGCGTCAAGCGAGGGGCTGCAAGCCAGCCTAGCTGCATGCCAGCCTGGCCTCGCTCAACACTGCTCCAGCCGCCAATGTTCTAGGCGCGGTTGACTCCCCCGGTAAGTGATCACGCAATCAACGAGCCGTAACGCTTACTTCTCCTCGCTCAGGTAGCGGTACAACCATCCCGCCAGCAGCGCCCCAATGATCGGCGCTACCCAGAACAGCCACAGCTGCCCGAGGGCGGCCCCGCCCACAAAGATCGCCGGACCCGTGCTGCGCGCCGGGTTGACCGACATATTGGTCACCGGGATGCCCACCAGGTGCACCAGGGTCAGCCCCAAACCGATCGCAATCGGAGCAAACCCTTGCGGAGCGCGTTTGTCGGTTGAGCCCAGGATGATGATCAGGAAGATAAATGTCAAAACTACTTCGGTGATTAGCGCGGCGAGGAGCGAGTAATTGCCAGGCGAATATTGGCCGTAGCCGTTCACTGCAAACCGGCCGGTCTGGACGTTGAAGCCAGTCTGCCCGGTAGCAATCAGGTAAAGCACACCACCGGCTGCCACTGCTCCCAGCACCTGGGTCACGATATACGGGAGCAGCTCGCCGGCCGGGAAGCGCTTACCAGCCCACAATCCCAAAGACACCGCCGGGTTGAAATGGCCTCCGGAGATATGCCCCACGGCGTATGCCATAGTCAGTACGGTCAGCCCGAAAGCCAGCGCCACACCCAGAATGCCAATCCCTACCGAGGGGAACGCAGCAGTCAGCACCGCTGCCCCGCACCCGCCCAGCACCAGAACAAACGTGCCCAAAAACTCAGCCACCAGTTTTCTTGTCATGATGGTATTCTCCTCTTGGTAATCGAATATATGTTTGGGTGGTCACTTCTTAGTAGGAGTAACCCCATAACAACCTATCCGTTCCTATTCATCATAAAACGATTTAAGCTTACAAAGCTGCGGGGGGACGACTCACGCCAGCGGTAAACCCTCAACCGGCTCCAGCTTCATCAGCAGATCGCGGTTGGGGCGCAGCACGAACAACGCCTGCGGCTGCACCTCGCTGCCCTGTGCCAGGCGCAGCTCGTAGCGCTGCGCCACGCAAGCCAGGATCAGGCTGGCTTCCAGCAGCCCAAAATTGTTCCCGATGCACTGTCGCGGTCCTGCCCCGAAGGGGATATAGGCGAATTTATGGCGCTTCCCGTTGTACCCCGCCGCGAACCGGTCCGGATCGAAGACCTGCGGCTCCTCCCAAAAAGCGGGGTGGCGGTGCAGGCTGTAGGCGCAGATGGCGATCACCGTCCTGGGTGGCACGCTGTACCCGCCGATCACGTCCTCCCCGATCGCCCGCCGTCCGATCATCCAGGCGGGCGGGTACAGGCGCAGGCTCTCGTCCAGCACCTGGCGCACGTAGGGGATGCGCTCCACATCGGCGGCGGTCGGCGCCTGCCCGTCCAGCGCCTGGCGCACCTCCTCTCGCATTTTATTGCCTGCCCAGGGATTTTCGGAGAGCAGGTACCAGGTCCAGGTCAGGGCGTTGGCGGTGGTCTCATACCCTGCCAGCAGCAAGCCCATCAGCTGGTCGCTCAGCTGCCGGTCATCCATGCCCATCCCGGTCTGCTCATCCCGCGCCAGCATCAACGAGCTGAGCAGGTCGCCGCCATCCCGGAAGTTCTCTCGCCGGGCGCGGATGATCTCATCCACCACCGCCCGGAACTCCAGGGCGGATTGCTGCACGGTGGGGCTGCTGGGTTTCTCGAACATCGTCGCCGCCCGGTTGACGATCTCGCCGATGCTCTTCACCTGCTCGCCCAGGTCAACTCCGAACAGCGCCCGGGCGGTCACGCTCAGGGTCAGGGCTGCCATCTCCCGGGCGATATCCACCGGCTGGTCCTGCCTGCAATTCCCCTCCCAGCGCCGCAACATTTCGTGGGTCGCCTGCACGATCAAGCCGTCCAGTTTCTCCAGGCGGGTGTGATGGAACGCGGGTTGCATCAGCCGCCGCTGCCAGAGCCAGGCCTCCCCTTCGGCAGTGATCAACCCATCGCCCATCACCTTCTTGAAAGCCTGGATCGAATAGGTCTCCTTGCTGTAGTTGCGGTGGTTTTCGATCAGAACCTGGCGGACATAATCCGGGTGGTTGAGCAGGTATGCCGGGTCTGCCGCGGGGCGGTAGCAGATAATATCCCCATACTCCCGGGTGATGGTCAGAAAATAGTTGAGCGGATTCCGGATCAGCTCGCGGGCGCTGCCGTGCGGCGTAGGGGGGTAGCGCCGCTCCCCGGGAATTTGTTGTGCTTCGTTCATCCAGCACCTCTCAGAAGGATGGGGATTCCGCGCGTATGCCAATTCCTTGGGGATGATTGCCAGGCATCTTGCTCGGAGAATTTCACCACAACCCAAGTGTAATGGCGTTAGCCGGAAAAATCAATCAATCTGAAAGGGCTTACGCAGTTGCTGCATCCAGGGGATCACTGCGCCGGAATATAGCCGATCGGTTTGCGCTCGATCTGCTCGACCGGCAGCACGTCGATCAGCTCATACTCGCCCGAACCAAGCCCCAGCTGTATGCCGTATTCGGTCACGAGATAAGGATCCTTGTAAGGCCCGTGCAGCCAGCGGAAGGGATGCCCCTCCCGGGTATGGACTTCCAGCGAAGTGGGCAGGTTCTCTTCGATGAGCGGAGTGCGTCCCGTCACGTCCAGGACAGCCCGATCGATCGCCACGATGTCATCCGATCCGAAAATGCCGGCGTCCGGCAGGACCGGCATGCTGGTAAATCCAAAACAATCGCACACGGGTGTCATGTGGGTTGCAAGGCTCAGATGGCTGGTCTTGTCCGGGGCGAACGTTGATAACACCAGCCCGGCGGAGATGGCGCAGGCTTGCTGGAAGGCTTGAAAGTTCACGGGATTGATCTTCAAACTCCCACGCGGTGCGACCTGCAAACAACGCCCGCATTGATTGCACTGCTCAAAGTGCAGGTGCATTTCCCCCGGATGATCACGATCTTCGACGATCGCCTCATGCGGGCAGATGGCGGCAATGCGCTGGCGCGTATCTGCATCCGGGCAGTGCTCAGCGAACCAGTAACGCTCAAAGTGCATTGCGTCGTGCATCGCCCCGCGCGTCTCACCGATCATGCAGCCCAACGCCAGATTCTTGAATGCCGCCCCAAACCCGCAGCTGGGATGTCCCTTGACGTGGGCGAAATTGATCATGAAGGTCGCATCTTGAATGAGTCCGGCCATTTTCCACTCGCGGATGTTGTTGAAGGGACGCGGGTGAGCGTAGAAATATTTCTCGTCCGGGCCGGCGGTAGGGAAGACCGGGCAGCCCAGCGTCTCCATCGAATAACCCCGCTCCTCTGCACCGCGCACATCCCAGTTGACGTCGGTGACGAAGGGCTTGCCGCCGCCTTCTATCACCGCCCGGACCACCCTGCGTACAAAGACGGGATGCACCGTCGAGTAACCAATGTTATTTCCCGTGTGCATTTTGATGGCGACTGTCTCATCCTTGACTCGATCGCGCAAGTGGAGCCGTTCGAGGATCAAATCGAGCTTGGCAGGCAGGCTTTCTTTCGCTTCCAAGCGTGCTTGACGGGCCGAACCGAAGTAGACTGGACTGGGCATGAAATGGTCCTCCTGTGTTGTGTGTATAAATCTTGTTGCTCAGCGATTGGTCAGATGCTGCAGGTTTGTGGGGTATCGATCCCCTTGTATCGTCATCGTTGAAATGGCACTTTCGATTTCCCGTAGATCGTCAGAAGTGAATTCGACATCCAGTGCGCCGATATTCTCATCCAGGCGTTCTAGCTTCCGGCTGCCCGGGATGGGAACAATCCACGGCTTCTGAGCGAGCAACCAGGCCAGCGCGATCTGAGCCGGTGTCGCCCCCTTCTGTTCCCCAATTTTGTCAAGCAGGTCAATTACCACCCGGTTTGCTTTGCGCGCCTCTGGTGTATAGCGAGGAATCTTACTCCGGATATCAGAGCTGGCGAAGGTCGTGTTTTCGTCGATCTTTCCCGTGAGATAGCCTCTGCCCAGAGGGCTGAACGGCACAAAACCGATCCCGAGCTCCTCGCACAAAGGAAGCACTTCCGCTTCCGGCTCTCTCCACCACAGCGAGTATTCGCTCTGGATCGCTGTAACTGGCTGGACTGCGTGGGCGCGCCGGATCGTCTGTGCTCCTGCCTCTGAAAGGCCAAAGTGCTTTACCTTACCTGCCTGAATCAGGTCCCTGACTGCTCCCGCCACGTCTTCGATGGGCACATCCGGATCAACCCGGTGTTGATAAAACAGATCGATAGCTTCCACCCTGAGTCGCTTGAGTGATTCTTCAGCGACCCGCTTAATCTGCTCAGGCCGGCTATCCAGGCCAACCGTAGGGCTCGGTCCTTGTTGGCGATTGTGTTTGAAACCGAACTTGGTGGCGATCACTACCTGCCCGCGAAACGGCTCAAGGCCTTCGCCCACCAGCTCCTCGTTGGTGAATGGACCATAGACTTCAGCTGTATCGAAGAAGCTGATGCCGCGCTCGGCAGCCTTGTGTAGGAAAGTGATCATCTCTTGTTTGTCGGTTGGCGTATCACCAAAGCTCATTCTCATGCAGCCAAGCCCAAGGGCTGAAACCTCCAGGTTACTATTTCCAAGTACTCGTTTTTGCATTTTTGCTCTCCTGTTTATTCTAAAATCGGATGATTGCAGTAAAATGACCTCCAACCAAAACCTTTTCCCCATTATCCCTGCGTTTGAACGATTTCTTTCTCTTTATTTAAAACAGCGTTTTCATACACTTCAATTTTGTGGTCCAAAATGTCCAGTGTTTTTTGCATTTCTACCATTCTGGCTACAAGCTGCTCTCGCTGCTCTTTCAAGATTTCTTTCCTGGCTTCGATGGTCTGGTCGCCCTGCTGAACCAGTCCAACATACTCAATCAACACTTCAATTGGAAGTCCCGCACTTCTCATGCACTTAATAAATTCAACCCGCCTGATATCGATCTCGCCGTAATCCCGGATACCGCTTGCATTTCGATTGACTAACGGAATCAGTCCAATCCGTTCATAGTAGCGTAGCGTATCCGACGAAATAGCATAGCGTTCACTGACTTCTGCGATTTTCATAATTTCACCTCCCAAAGATAGTTTATCACCTGGAGTCGACTCTAAGTCAAGGGTTTTCATCGAACTCATTGGAACTATCATTGTGCATTTTAATTAGGACTTTCCCCTTGAACTGCGTAACTCCTATTAATAATATTACCCTTCAACTGTCGCTTCACTACTGCTCACGGAATGCGCGGTCAGTGTCCACTCAGGTTGCCCTGCCAAACACGATATGTAAACCGTGCAAATTCACTCGTAATCCTCTTGTAATGCGCTCACACAAGAGGTACACTATATCCATCTCATCATCCCATAGATGGTCCGGCAAGGGCGACTTGCAAACTACCTCAGTCCCCTTTCGCTGTGCCCATATTAAATTCCAGGAGGGTAATCGAACATGGAATACGATCTTGTATTTGAAGGCGGCGGCGCTAAAGGTCTGGCATTTGTCGGTGCATTGATAGAATTCGAGAGGCGCGGCCATAAGCCCCGGCGGATTATCGGCACCTCGGCTGGCTCTATCCTGGCGGCTCTGGTTGCCGCGGGTTACAGCTCCGCCGAATCGCTGGCAGCAATAGCCGAAAGGCTGCCGGACGGGCGCTCGCGCTTTGCCAGCTTCCTGGAAACCCCCGTCCTGGATGATAACGCTCTGCTGCAGACCAGCATGCGCCACTGGCTGGTCACCGAGCTGGATAACCCCGCCATCCCCGACCTGATCGAACCGGC
>JBFYSV010000017.1:0-15139 GCA_041301185.1 Anaerolineae bacterium | reverse complement strand
TTCGCTCAAAAAGGTTTCTTATCAAAACCCTGCCCGCTTACTCCTCCCGGATAGAGAGTATTTACTTTATTTAGTCGAATTATATCCTTTCTTTTCTAGCGGGTCAACCGTTACATGGATGATTAACTCAGGGTTGACCGCTAAATAAGAGATTTCTTCGGTAAAGATTAATATTTCTTGACTTATCCCCCTGCTTTGTGCTATCCTTCACGCGTATATCTCTTCCGGGAAGGTATTATGATTCAAAGAGAACGTGTTGCTGACAATGTGTACTCGTTTCAAAGCGATGTGTATGCACAGGTGACTGCAGGGGCAGTAATTGGACCGAATTGGGCAGTTGTGATCGATACTCTGGCGATGCCGGAGGAGACCCTGGCAATCCGGGATTTTATTGAACAGGACTTGAGCGTTCCGGTCAGGTATGTGATCAATACTCATTACCACGCTGATCATGCCTGGGGGACGTATTTCTTTCCAGGGGCGACTGTCATCGGACATTCCTTGTGTCGAATATGGCTGGAAGAGAAGGGGATCGCCTCGCTGGAGAACAGCCGGAAGCAAAGCCAGGTATTCCGGAATGTAAAAATCATCTTACCGCAAATTACATTTGATGATGGTCAGCTTAGTTTGCGGGTGGGGAAGAAAAACCTCGTGTTGGTCCCACTCCCCGGGCACAGTGCCGACAACATCGCAGTGTTGGTAGAAGAGGACCGGGTCTTGTTCTCCGGGGATGTGTGCATGCCATTACCGTATATCGTGGATGGTAATATAGACGAGATGGTCATGTCTCTCAAGAAAGTTGCCAAGATGGGATTGGAAAATATCATCCAGGGTCATGGGGATATTATCCTGCGCGGGGAAATCGACGGTTATGTCAAGGAAAATCTGAACTATTTATCTCAGATACGCAAGGCGGTTCGCAAGGCAAATCGCCGCAAATATCCGATGGATATCCTGGAAGAAGTAACGGTTGAGTCATGTGGGAAGAGCCGGGTATTAATCGGGGGGCTTTCTGAACAACTTCACAGGCGAAACCTGATTGCCCTTTATAAGCAATTGTTTGGTGAAATTCCCCTGGCATCGGGGGACGATGACGAAGATTATTACGATTACGAAGACGAAGAGGACGAGGAATAGCAACCGATCAATAATGACTGGCACTTAGCCAGATTTGTCGCTGTTCTTGTTTTGGGTACTCTGCTTCTCTCTCCGCCTGGCGCGGTAACCGATCACCCTCTCGGTGCCATTCAACAGGCGCTGGATATTTGGCCGCAAAGCCCAAGCAAGCATCAGGAAGGTAATAACACCATAGGCCACGTATTCCCATGGACCAACTCCAATGTAGGCACGGTATCCAAATACCAGGATACAAATAACGGGGACACTCAGTGTAGCCAGCGAGGCATATCCAATAAAATATAAGATAAATATGCCTATAGGGACTATGAAAGCAAGAACCGGGAACCAGATCCCAGCCGAACCTCCCACTGCAGGAGCGCCACCTGCGCCACCTCGCAACCTAAGCCGGCTGTTTTGATCTCGTTCGGCTAAAAATATTGAGTAGTTATGACCAAGGATGGCCATGACGGGTGCCAGGACTTCCAACCAGTAATTTCCCGGGAGCAGCCACCTGGAAAGATAGACGCTGCCAAACGCTTTTAAGATATCGAGCATGGCTGTCGCAAATCCAGCCCAGAATCCCGCGGCACGCATCACATTTGTCCCGCCTGTTCTACCACTCTCGACGTGGCGGATATCCCGGCCGGTCTTAAATTTGACGATCAATAATCCAAATGGGATCGACCCAACCAGGTATGATATCAACAATACTCCTAAGAATATTATTGCTGGCATAAGATTGATCTCCTCCTCAGCATTGAATGCTGACACAAGTAACACATCATCAGGTGTTTCGTTACTCTACAAAGTCCAGGGATATTTCACTAACCTGCTTGTTCTGGATGATGAATCCCCGTTGGAGGTAATTATCCTCCTGCCGTGAGATAATGATATATACCGCCTCCGGGTAATACGCTTCGGCAATATCAGTAGCTGACGGAACTTCTGGTCCTGCTGGGTGTGAATGATAGATGGCAAGCAATTCCAGCCCCAGTGTATCAATGAGCCTAAACGCGACAAGCTGCTGGTGTGGTTCCATCTGGTAACGGGTTGGACTATGGAGAATATTTTCTATAGGAAAGAAGTGCGAAATCAGTTCACCTTTCCCAGCCAGTAATCCACAAGCTTCCTCAGGGATATGGATAGAAATTTCACTCAAAACCTGATTCCAGATGTTCCTGGGAATTCGCAACAAACTAACCATTATGATTCACTCGCGGAAAAGTATTGCGGTGAAAAGTAAGAGAGTAAATATCAGCGCAGGCCCGATAATTGCCCTGCGGACTGGAATGTTTTCTATTAGGTTCGCCATCAAGCTGGTGAGCGCATATACCGGGGCGATTAAGACAAAGCCAAATGTCAGTGGTGAGAGGGGCATATAGTGTAACGCAGCGATGATCTGAGCGCTGATTAACGCGACCAACCCTGCTTGCATGAAAGCCCAAGTGCCTTTCAAGCGCAGGTGCAGTGTTCGCAAGCTGACCAGCCACGAGGCCAGGGTTAAAGACGGCAGGACCAGGACAAGCCGCCAACCAGCAAAACGGATGGCAATTGCCAGCATCAAGAAGAGGGAAAATGAGAGGGCAGTCAGGCCCGCTGCAGCAATTGGGTGGCGCAGATCATTGGGATCAACGGTTATATATTCTGCAACCAGGATAAGCATTAATAGGATCGCTCCCAGAAAAATTCCTAACCACCATGTTAAACCCAATGGCAATTGAAATAGTGGCAGGCCAATCACCCAGGCTGTCAATGCTGGAAGCAGCCAGTGCTCTACCGGATATTTCTGTCTTAGTTGAGGGTGGTCACGGAGCAGCCAATCCGCTCCAGTGGCAGTTAAGCCTGCTACCAGGAATGCAACCAGGGTATATGTATTCAGCTCAATAGGGAGATAGATACCCAGAAGTTGGAATTCAATACTCCGGGGAGGAATGTCAATAAACCTTGCCAGAGCGTAAGCCAGCAAAATGGCTGCAGCCAGCACGCTTAACCGGTTGAGATCCGGTAGATTTCTGGTCTTGAGCACGATTGGATTGTACACCGGTCTACGCCGACTGCCAAGAAGAACAGTAACCTGCTTGACTTTTGTGATCGCATTCTGTACTATTGGGTTAGGTGAGAAAGAGAGGATTGTTATGCGTATAGGGATGATGGCGGATATATACAAACCTCATATCAGCGGTGTGACGAATTATATTGCACTAAATAAAGAATATCTCGAGCAGCTCGGTCATCAGGTTTTCGTATTTACATTTAAAGATCAGAATTACCAGGATGAAGAAGAGAATATCATCCGCTCACGTGGCATCCCTATATCGGACAAAGGATTTACGATCAATGTCCGGTATAGCAAGGAAGCCCGAAACTTGTTGCAGACCATGGACATCGCCCATGTCCATCACCCGTTTATCAGTGGTTCACTGGCTCTGAGCTACTGCCGGCGGCGAGGCATACCGGTGGTTTTCACCAATCACACTCGCTATGATCTTTATGCCCAGGCTTATCTTCCAGCACTAGCAGATGCAATCAGTGAAACGGCTATTGAGGCATTCTTGCCAACTTTCTGCCGCTCCGTGGACCTGGTTGTTGCACCGTCTGAGGGTATGAAGAAAGTTTTGGCGAGCTTAGGGGTCGATGCAGAAATCGCCGTTGTTCCGAATGGTGTTGATTTAAGACCTTTTCAAAATGTTCAAGAAAAGCAGGACCGAGCGGCTTTCGGTATCGGCTCACAAGACATCATTTTGACCTTCGTGGGTCGTTTGGGACCGGAGAAAAATCTACCATTTTTGCTGCGGTCCTTTGCAGGGGCATTTCAAGCCTATGACCATCTCTATCTATTTTTAATTGGAGAAGGGCCCGAAAAAGAGAATCTCCAAGACAGTGTCAGGTATATGGGGATTGCTGACCGGGTTAGGTTCACCGGATTAATCCCTTATGATCAGCTACCCAGCTACCTGGCTATGACGGATGGATTTGTTACAGCATCCGTCACGGAGGTACATCCGCTGTCTGTGATCGAGGCAATGGCGGCCGGGCTTCCCGTCGTTGGAATCCAATCTCCCGGGGTTGGGGATACCATTGTGGATGGGGAAACCGGGTTCCTGGCGCGGGACGAAGACCTGGCAGCCTACACTGCCAAGCTGGTGCGCCTGGTTACAGACCGAGATCAGCGGATTGAGATGGGAAAACAAGCCAGCCTTGCTGTGGAGAAGTACTCGATTGAGCGGACTGTGATCGAAATCATGGGTTATTACCAGAAAGTCATCCAATCCAGCTTGGGGCGCAAGCGCAGCCTGCGCACGCGCCTGAATCGATTTTTGGACAGATGGATTGGATAATGGGATACAAGAAGAGATTGGGCGGCTGGGGTGAAACAATTGCTGCAGAATACCTGGCAGGTAATGGGTATGTCATCCTGGAACGCAATTTCAGAACCCAATATGGTGAGATCGATATAGTCGCGCTGGATAAAGAAATCCTGGTTTTTGTGGAAGTGAAGACGCGCACATCCAGGAAATTTGGTTATCCCGAGGAGGCGATATCTCCTAAAAAAAGGGAGCACCTGTTGGCATCAGCACAGGCGTATTTACAAACTCACCAGGAAATGGAAAGGGATTGGCGGATCGATGTGCTTGCCATCGAGCGGATTGACAGGAATTCTCTCCCAGAAATCACCCAATTTGAAAACATTATTACCGATACTGGCTGAAATGATCTCGAAAAGTGAGAATAAAAAAACACGCAAGCCACTCGTTATGATTCTTGGGCCTACCGCAGTCGGTAAGTCAGAAGTGGCGATTCGCATCGCAGAGCATTTAGATGGCGAGGTCGTTTCGGCAGATTCGCGCCTCTTCTATCGTGGAATGGATATTGGTACCGCTAAACCCAGCCTGGAAGACAGGCAGCTTGTGCCGCACCACCTGGTTGATGTCGCCGACCCAGATGAGGTGTGGAGTCTGGTGATTTTTCAGCAGGCAGCCCGTAGGGCAATTGATGAGATTCACCGAAGGAATAAATTACCTCTTTTAGTAGGAGGAACCGGGCAGTATATTCGCGCAGTAGTGCAAGCCTGGGATGCGCCACCTGTAGAACCCGATCCTCGATTACGGTTTGTGCTAGAAGCCTGGAAAGAGGAAATTGGTGCACAAGAATTGCATGCGCGGCTGGCAATTCTCGATCCGGATGCGGCAGCAAAAATCGATCCCCGTAATGTACGGCGCACCATCCGGGCTTTAGAGGTAGTATTATCTTCAGGGAAAAAATTTTCCCAACAAACCAAGAGTGGGAAAACACCATTTGATCTCCTACAAATTGGCTTGTACCGGCCGCGAGCTGAACTCTATTCTCGAATAGATGCCCGCATCCAAGCTATGCTGGAGGCAGGCTTTGTGGATGAAGTCCAGAACCTGCTTCATATGGGGTATTCCCCAGATTTACCCACCCTGTCGGCGATTGGCTACCGGGAGATCATTGAGTACCTGGAGGGGAAAATCAGTCTAGAGGAAGCAATTGTCCTTATGAAAAGGCAAACCAGGATTTTCGTCCGCCGCCAAGCGAATTGGTTCAAGAAGGATGACCCCAATATTGCCTGGTTCGAGATGAATCCAGGTATAGAACATCAAATTATTGCTTTTGTAAGCGGGTGGTTAAGCGGGCTTGTCGGGGGAGTATAATCCTCTCTATGGGCGTTTTTGAATTCTTCGCCTCAATATCGGGAGTTTGGTGGGTATTATTGATATTGTTCCTCGTCATGTTAGGCGCATATGGATTGGTGTTTTATTGGCAGCGCAATACTCCGATACTCCTCAAGAAGATCCCACAGGCGTTTCACCATATCCAAACCGGGTGTCGCAAGATTATTGCAGAGACGCGACCCTATTCACCCGATGACCCACTACCTTATGGTCCGCTTGTCGCTGGTATTCACCGTGATCTGGATACGATTGCAAACCAGTTAGTCTCCTTGAAATCCCAATTTATCAATATTCAGGACAGGGTCCAGGCTTTACGTCTTCGTCCCTGGCAAATGCTGATTGGGGCACCTTTTTACCTGTTTAGCTGGTATGCAATTCGCGCTGAAGCGCAGCAGGTGCTTATAGCCCACGATGAGCTGGAAAAGCTCGTGGATCTTGCCTGGCAGGAGATCGAAAAGCTAAAGAAGCAAGCCTGGCTGGTTGCCTTGAAAGCCAGAGGAACTATTATCCGGGAGAAGGAAATTCGCCAGCTGCTGGACAACCTGAGTAACCAGAAATTATTTGGAGATACCTTTGAGGTGGCTGCAACCCAGGAAGAGGGTGTGATTGAAGCGCTCGAACGGATCCCCGAATATTTCTTGCTGGCGGATGAGGAACAGATCGCCCAGGTATCGAAGAAAGAAGTGGTGTGTGAGGTATATGCTTGCCTGAACCAGGCAGAGCTGGTTTTAGATGAGCTCGGTAATATTCTGTCTTTATGGACTTCCGGCTACCAACGATTATCCGGGAAAGCTCATCAGGTCCAGCAGCAATTAGATCTGGTTGAAAATCTCTTGGCAAACAAGCCCGAGGAGATCGATACTACTGACCAGGTTGCTAGGCTGCGAGCCGTTCATACTACTGTGGATGTCCTGGTTGCAACCTTATCCCGTTTAGAGGTAGAAAGCTTTCCACTGGTTGATCAAGAGCTAGACCGTGCCCAGACGCTGATCTCTGAAGTCGGGAGGCAGGTGAGGAAATCATTCCGCCAATATCCATCACTAAAAACCTTAATTCAAGATTTGCTGATCGTACAAAAAGAATGCTCAGATTTGTTTAGTGGATTGTTGAAAAGCCCGCAATACCCGGTAGCCTGGACACATAGCAATAATGAATTTCTCGAACTGAATAAGGCGACCCAAGCACTCAACCTGGCGCAAACTTCTCGCACGTTGGAACAGATCGAGCAAGATATGGCAAAGATTGAAGCGTTGAGCATGCGCTGGGCTACACTGAAAGTTGTCCTCAATGAAATCGCTGCCCTACATGAAGACCTTATGCAAATCCTAACCAGCCTTGAGATACAAGAAGGATTGGATTGGCTTCAGGCGGATAAATTGCTGGCTGAGAAGATCACCCTCTATCACCCAGATAATTGGTCAGGGGCTGAGTCAGTGAGCAGTTTTGCGAATGATATTCTAAAAATCGAGGCTGAGCACCAGGCAGTGCTGGGCAGGAAAGCTAATCAAAGTGTGCCCGAATCAGAATTATCTGTCTGGATCGCACAGGTCAAGAGTCTGGTGGAAGATCATCAAATTTTACGCTTGAGAAGTGAGAAGATTCGAGCCCGGTTTGAATGGCTGTTAGAGGAAGAGGAGAAAACCAAAGAAACCCACCAGGCAATCCGCTCGATGGTTAATCAAGCAAACTGGATTGTGAATAGCAATTTGTTACTGAAGCAGATCGCCGAGACAGATCTAAAGCGAATAGATCAGAACCTGAACCGGATAGGTGATGAGTTGGAGATATCCGGTCAGGGGATGATTGAGAAAAAATCCAGGCTGGTTCGTGCATGCCAAGAGGCGATTGTAGTGACAGCTAAAGGGTGGCTTGAACACTTGAATCAAGAGATTGATAGAAGAAGAGCTCTACTGGAAGGCAAGGTGGACCGCCTCGATCAAATTGCCGTATTGGAGGACCCAGTATTAGAAAAATCACGCCGTTTGCTGACAAGAGAAGAACGCAGAGCAGAACAAAGAGACCCGTCTACACTGTTGGTGCTCACTATAGATCAAATCGTTCTTGAGCTGAAAGGGCGGAGTGTTGTATGGCAGGAGCTGGTGGCAGCCCAAGAGGAGCTCGAAGAAATCGTTGAAACCCCGCTCGTCGATGCTTTCCAGCACGCAAGCCAGCAGCGCAATTTTGTAATAACGGCACTGGATCGGGCAGAACAGAAAATTCCAAGATATAGAGTCTGGCCGCCTTGTTCGGCGTCTATAGAGCGAGAAAAGAACGAAATCGATCAGCTAGAGGGCAAGTGGAAGGCACTTAAGAACCAACACATTCGGGCAATTTGGGCGGTCAGACAATATGGAGAATTGGCAGCCAGTTATCAGGTAATGGCGGGAAAATTGGAAAATAGTTACCAGTTGGCAACCCAGGAGCAAGAAAAGGTGCTTGGACTTGAAAAAGAAATCGAACGCTTGCTGCGCCTGTGGCAACAGAAGGGACGAGGTTTTGCCCGTGACCCGTTGGTCCTCGAACAAATCCGAGATCTCAGAGCACGTGCCAACCTTGCAATGGATCACTTGAGACAAAAATGGGTAGCTAGCTCTACGGTGGATACTGGGTCGGTCTCCTACCAGGAAATTGTGCAAGGTATCATGGAAATTTACAGTTTTTTGAAGACCACCCGGATCATTGTACAACAAGCGGGAGAGGAAACCTTTGAACTGACGCTGGAAGAATCGCAACCGAAGCCGGTTGAGAGAAAGCTCATATAAAAACCAGAGGTTGACTTATAATTCACATACCTTGTAGCATCACAATTCACCAGAACTCTACAAGCGAACAATCACACTTCTCAAGGAGAACTGTTCGATGAAGAAATTTCGGGTTGCTGTCCTGGCTAACTTAAAGAATAATGCTCCAAAATTCGACGGGATGGCTGAAGACCAGTGGGATGATCTTGATTCGGAGAAAACAGTAGATGCTTTGCTCAACGCGATCCGTTCAGGGGGTCATCATAGTGAGTTTTTAGAAGGTAACATCACTCTTTTCGACACAATCCGAAATTATAAGCCGGATATTTGCTTCAATATATGCGAGGGACATTTTGGTGACGCGCGTGAAGCCCAGGTGCCAGCGATACTTGAGATGTTGAGAATCCCCTATACAGGTTCGAAAGTGCTCACCCTGGCGCTTGCCCTCGATAAGCCAATGACCAAGCGGGTGCTTCGCTACCATGACTTACCGACGCCAACATTCCAGACGTTTGAGCGCGTGGATGAACCCCTTGACCCGGATATGGAATTCCCACTTTTTGTTAAACCCAGCCGAGAAGGGACAGGAATGGGGGTAACCCGATCGTCAATTGTTCACAATGATTCCGAGCTGCGAGAACAGGTGGATCATTGCCTGAAGAGGTATACGCAACCTGCATTAGTCGAGCGATTTATCGATGGTCGCGAGGTTACTGTGGGGGTAGTCGGCAACCTTCAGGGACCGGTAGCGCGTCGCCTGCCAGAGGATGACACAGCTCCACGTGTCCAGGCTGGCTTGAGATTCTTCCCCCCAATGGAGGTCAACCTTCAACCATTCGGAGAGAGCGATATCGTCTACTCGAACCGTTTGAAGGTGGATCTTGCCGAGCAGCTTGATTATCTTTGCCCGGCTCCATTGGATGACGAAATGGTCGACGAGTTGAACTGGTTGACTGCAGCGGTATTTCGAGTCACTGGCGCTTTAGATGTTTCTCGGGTTGATTTTCGTTTGGATATTAACGACAATTTGAAACCCTATATTCTTGAGATCAACACCCTGCCGGGCCTCGCGCCAGGATATTCCGACCTTGTCATCGAAGCGGCAGCAGAAGGGGTGGATCACACCTTCTTAGTCAATATGATTTTGAACACTGCCCTGAAGCGATATGAGCTGATTTGATCGCTGGTTATCTATACACTCTGCCGTGGGTTTGTTCCCAATCTTCATCACTTACCAGGGTAACCACCCGGAAAGATTCGGCGTACAGCATCTCTTTGCCTCTGGCGCGTTCCGCAGCCCATTCTTTAATCCTGGGTTCTGGATCCCAATCTTTCATCTGGCTGCGGTGAGCTCTCAGCGCGGTTACTTTTAGATCGATTGTTTCGGTGATATTGACAAATAATTCGGACTGGTTCCGGCCTGTCACATAAACTTTTCTGGGTTTAAACGCGTAAATACCTTCGGTTTCCAGGTCTTCGAACAGATTGGGTTGCCCGGCGGCGGGAAATACCGCATCCAGAGCTGCGGTAGCAGCCGCCCGGTGATCTGGATGGTTAATATAGTTTTCACCAGCCCAAACAACGGTTGGATCTCCACAAACAACTACCTCGGGCTGGAAACGCCTGATCTCTCTGACCAATTTCTTGCGAAGATCAAGCGTGGCTTGAAGCATTCCATCCGGCTCGCGAAGGAAAATAACATTCTCGACGCCAATAACTTTGGCTGCTGCGACCTGCTCCGCCTCGCGGATTTCGGCTGCGCGCGGTTTGGTCATCCCATTCTCAGCGATACCCACTTCGCCACTGGTGCAAAGAATATATGCGATGCGAGAGCCAGCTTTCACCCACCTGGTTATCGTACCTGCACAGGTAAATTCAATATCGTCAGGGTGAGCAACAATGATCGCTGCACTCTGGGGCACATAAAAGCTAGTCATAGAAATTGCCTCCGAAGAAGTAAGTCAAACCTTGTGATTATATTATGACTCAGGCGGCAAATGGGATGTAGGCTCGATTTGCCTCTGAACCGCGTAATTATAAAGGTTATCCGTTTGGGACGGGATACCAGATGAAATGGTGTGATTATTCTTTCTTTATGAAAAAGTTAAGGAATCTCGACTGAATCATTTGACTTTCAGACCAGTTATATCTATACTATTTTTATAGGCAAAAGCAAGCAGGTACGCTACTCGGCAAAGGAGGCGGAAATGGATGAAAGACCCTGGCTAAAGAAATATGATCAAGGCGTTCCTCATCAAATCGACTATCCTAACGTTCCTGTATTCAATCTGCTGGAGCAATCTGCTCGCAAGTATGCAGATGCTCCTTGCACAATCTTCAAAGGGGCTAAGATAAGCTTCAAGGAGATGGATGAAATTACTGACCGGCTGGCAGCAGGATTGGCAGAGATGGGGGTGAAGAAAGGCGACCGGGTTGGCATCTTTATGCCGAATACCCCCCAATTCGTGATTGCATATTTTGCTGCCCTCAAGGCAGGTGGGGTGGTTGTGGCAACCAATCCCCTCTACACTGCCCGCGAGATCGAGCATCAGGTCAACGACGCAGGCATTGAAGTGATGCTTGTGATGAGTAATTTTTACAACACGATTAAGAAGGTCCAGGCAAAAACCAGAATAAGAACCTGCGTGGTCACAAATCTCAAAGAAACGTTGCCACCCATCCTGTCATTCCTGTTCACATTGACCCGTGAGAAGAAAGGTGGATTCCGCATCCAGCTTGCCGAGGGAGATGTCTGGATGCAAGATTTGATCAACAAACACAAACCTGAAGATCGCCCGAAAGTTGAGATCGGGGCAGAAGATGTAGCCTTATTCCAGTATAGCGGCGGCACCACAGGTACCTCGAAGGGAGCAATTTCATTGCATCGCAACCTGGTCGCCAATGCATTGCAGATTCGTTCCTGGTTTGTCAGTGCGGAGGAGGGAAAGGAAGTGACTTTGATGGCGATTCCCCTCTTCCATGTGTACGGTATGGTAGCAGGAATGTTATTTTCCATCTTGTGTGGCTCAGCAATGGTAATGGTGCCAAATGCCAAGGATTTGAAAGATGATTTAGATAATATCCAGAAATATAAAGCTACCATTTTCCCAGGTGTCCCAACGCTTTACAACGCAATTAACAATCACCCGGATGTGCTGGCCGGGAAGTACAACCTGAGTACGATCAAAGCCTGTATCTCCGGATCGGCTCCCTTGATGCGGGAAACTAAAGAGAAATTCGAGGCCTTGACAGGCGGTGTGGTGTTCGAGGGATACGGATTGTCCGAAGCTCCAACTGCCACCCATTGCAACCCGCTCTTGGGAGAAAACCGCACCGGGTCGATCGGCTTACCACTGTCCGATGTCGATGCCCGAATCATAAGCCTGGATGATGAGGTTACTGTGCTCCCAGTGGGAGAGATTGGTGAGCTGGTTATCAAGGGACCGCAAGTATTTGTCGGCTACCACATGATGCCAACCGAAACCACCAACGCTCTCCGAGATGGTTGGTTATATACAGGCGACATTGCCCGAATGGACGAAGAAGGTTATTTCTATATCGTTGACCGCAAGAAGGAGCTCATAAAACCGGGGGGTTACCAGGTATGGCCCAGGGAAGTTGAGGAAGTGATTGCCGCCCATCCGAAGGTTTTAGAGGTAGGCGTGGCAGGTATCCCGGATGCTTATCGGGGTGAGACGGTCAAGGCCTGGGTAGTAGTCAAGCCGGGAGAAGCATTATCCGAAGAAGAGATCAAAGATTGGTGTAAGGAGCGTCTCGCCAAGTTCAAGGTTCCCACCCAAATCGAATTCCGAAGCGAATTGCCGAAAACCACAGTAGGGAAGATCCTACGGCGCGAGCTTGTCCGCCAACATAAAGAAACCAGCGGAGGTTAAGTCGGGGTAATTTCAGGAGAGCGGTTTGGATCTCCACCGCTCTCCTATTTTATTGAAATAATTCTGGGTGATCTTGCTGCCTTCAAAACCAGAGGGGCTTATTTACCAACAGGATAATAGCATAAACCTGCTGTCCCGGGACCAGTATGGACGCCGAGGGCTGGGGATAGCTCAGTGATGATGCTCTCAACGGCATCCAGGCGTTTTTCAACCAGAGATCTTATCATCTCAGCTTCTTCCAACGCGGCTGCGTGCACGTAGGCAATTTTTATCTTTCCCATGTAACCAACAGCAGATTCAACCTTATCCACCATCATCTGGTATGCACGCGAGCGGCTCCTGGCTTGCCCTATTGCTACAATTACACCATCCTCCATACTGATCAATGGCTTGATGTTCAAAAGCGTGCCAACCAGATGCTTGGCTTTGCCAATCCGCCCACCCATATACAAATATTTGAGTGTATCTGCTGTCTGGATCATACGGGTAAGGGGGATTAATCTTTTTACTGTAGCGACGATATCTGCCATCGATTTGCCAGCCAGAGACGCTCGCGCAGCTTCAATCACCATCCAGCCGTGACACATCGAGACATTGAGCGAGTCGATCACCTCGATCGTAACTCCAGGGAGCATCTCGTCAGCCATAGATTTTGCGGTCAAAGCTGCTTGGTATGCACCGCTGCCTTTAGATGTCATGTGAATACTGACGATTTCTTCTATGCCCTGATCGCCAGCCAGCTTTTCATACAAAGTTAAATAATCCCCTGGTCCTGGACTGGCTGTGGTTGGCAACACCGTAGCTGTGGGCAGCCACTCATAGAACGCCTCGCGCTGGATGGTTAGCAGGTCCCGTAAAACTTCTTTGCCTCGGTGGATATAATAAGGAACCCAATTGATGTTGAGGGAAGAGATCATTGTTTCAGGAATGCTGGCACAGCTATCCGTGACGATTGCTACGGTCCCCATTGAACTCTCCTGAGCAGATTTGCCTTAATCGAATATCCGGGTTAATTATAATCCCTCCCAGCTTCGATGATAGGTTGCTTGTCACTCTGGATGAAGCACAACACTATCAAAGGGGCGCTAACTTAATTGAAATCTATCAAATAATAACCTGGTTATCGCAGGTGCGACATCGGTCAACGCTTTTAGATTCACTGAGAACTGTTCTCTCAAGCGGGTAGAACCGATCAGCAAGGCTGGAACAGGATTATTGGTGTGGCGGCGAGTGCTGAGGTCTTCCATATTCCCATGGTCCGAAGTGACAAAAATGAGCCCGTGATCGTTATCCCACTGGCTGACCAAACTGCTGATTACCTGGTCTAGAAGCTCTACGAGCTCAACTGCTTGCGCCATATCCTGGCGATGACCGGCGTAATCGCTAAGCCAGTATTCAAAGAACGAGAAGTCGTAGGTTTCTCCCAGGCTGGCAAGCCGGATACCGGCTTCTCGGGGAGAAAGAACTGGTATCTGGTTGATATTCAGGTGGTCGCGCCAGCCCTGTCCAGTAAAGTCTGCGGATAATGCCAACCCTTCTCGCAGATTTTGTTCGGTAAATAACCGCAGTCCAGCACTGGTGACTGCCAGAGGGATGGCGGAATACAATCGGTGCCCGGTTGCGATGGCATCAAAATAGCGTGGCGGGTAGGCGTTCAGGAATCCTGCCCGTAATCCCGCATCTCTGATCTGGCTGAATAATGTTCCACCCTTCAAGAAATTTGCGACAGGTTGATTCGGTTTGGGTCCATAATGATAACCCAATCTTCCGGGGACATTGATACCGGTCAGCAGGGTAGCCTGACCGGTGGCGGATTGGGGCAAACCCGCCACACCCAATCCGGCGTCCAGGGCAAGCAGGCTGGCTTGAGCACCAAAAAACGGTGCTGAGCTGGCTAAAAGAGCTTTTCCTTCCAGCAACGCGCTAAGGGTTGGGGTTTTTGCGAGTGCAAAAGGATTGATCTCTGGATTATTTTCCCCCAGACCAACTCCGTCTAGAAAGATGAAGAGAAAACGATTCATATACACCGATAAACTCCATGAAAGCAACTTACCAGGTCACTCAGATGACTCTGCGCTAAAGGTGAACCAAGCAGATGGACGCTGACCCCTATCTGTGCCGTCATTCCTATCAACCAGTGCGAGCCGGTTTTGGATCAAAACCAGGTCATTGGGCGTGATCCCGGATTCAGAGTTTGGAATTTCGCTGATGAAACCATATAATAAAAAGGTGCCCTTTGGGGCAAGGAAACGCTCTAAATTCTGCACATACTTTACCTTGCCTGCATGGGGCAGGTTGTGGAAACAACCGATGTCAAGAATCAGGTCGAACGCCCCGTTAATTTTATCCAGACGGGTTACATCACCGACATGGAAATCTATTTTCAAACCTTCTTGGCGGGCTTTATAGCGGGCTCTGCGGATTGCCTTTCCGATAAAATCAATCCCGATCACCTGCCAACCGTGTTGGGTTAGTGTTATTGCGTTCGTCCCTGTGCCACAACCCAAATCTAGCGCCCGACCCGGTGGATTCGATTGAATAAATGCAATCAGTTCGGGAGGCGAAATACCGGTATCCCAAGGTGGAGCTCGAAAATACCAAAGGGTATAAAATAATCTCCGGTCCATTTTCACGATAAGAGCATGATTATTTTAAGGAGTTACGCAGTTCAAGGGGACAGTGGGGGGGGGGT
>JBFYSV010000016.1:0-15150 GCA_041301185.1 Anaerolineae bacterium | reverse complement strand
AGCGCATGGATACAGTAAAAAATACTGCGATCGAGGTTGTCCGCCAGCTTCGACTGGGTGATATCCTGTCTATCGTTACGTTTAGTGACCGCGCCGAAGTAATTGTTCCCTCCGATCGCCGTCTGGATCGAGCTGCCATCGAGACAAAGATACAGATGATCCAGACGGCGATCGGAGGGAACAATAACTTCGGCGCGGTCACTAAACGTAACGATAGACAGGATATCACCCAGTCGAAGCTGGCGGACAACCTCGATCGCAGTATTTTTTACTGTATCCATGCGCTCGCCTTGCATAGACGTGGAGCGATCTAATACTAGGCACACATTTAGGGCAGAACTTTCGGTGGGGAGATCGGAAAGGGGAGCGGTCAGGTTAATCAGCGCATACACCAGTTGAGACTCATTGATGATGGGTAATGTAGTGCGGCTGTATAAATGATGAACATCGACTACCTGGCGCGGGCCTTCCAGGGGAGGCAGGGTCCGGTCATACTTCGACCTTAGCTCTGGATCCGACAGCACATCGTAGGCGCGCTGGATATCCAGGAATAACTCGGTGTCCCCTGATTCAATATTGACGTCTGGATGGAGGCGGCGGGCAGAATTATGATAAGCGCGGCGAATCTCTTCTGGGTTGGCATCCCTGGGCAGTCCAAGTACAGCGTAATAATCGGCCGGTGGGAACATGGAAAAACTAGCCTGGAAGGCGGATCAGGATTGCAGTAATGTTATCCGGACCGCCAGCACTGTTCGCAGCGTCGATCATAGCCTGGCAGGCAATATCGAGTGTAGCTGAATTGAGTACCAGATTGGAAATTTCGTTCTCAGGGACCACCCCCCACAATCCATCCGAACACACTAACACATATCCTTGCTCAGGAAGCTGGATGCGCTTGATATCCGGGTCAAATGGCTCTCCCTGTCCCAAAGCGCGATATACCACGTTCCTCTGGGGATGGATGGCAGCTTCTTCCCGGCTGATCTGTCCCAATTCAACCAGCCGTTGTACCAGAGAATGATCGCGGGTCAGTGTCTCCATCTTGCCCTGCAGGTCTATTGTGTATGCTCGGCTATCGCCGACATGGGCAACGATCATCTGCTCGCCTAAGACCAGCACTGAAGTTAGCGTGGTTCCACCTCCTGGCACCTGGTGGGTGATTGCCCGGTGTGCCTCGTGGATACCGGTTTGCATGATCTCTGACAAAGAGCTTTCTGGGGTAACCGGTTTAACACTGAGCAACGGTACCAGCAGCTTGCTGATCATATAACTTGACATGGAGCGTACCGCAATCCCGCTGGCGATTTCTCCATGTTGGTGACCACCCATCCCATCTGCCACGATATAAAGCCCAAACGGCAAATTGGAATGGTCACTGGTCAGCGTAGTGGTCAGGGCAAACAGAGCATCTTCGTTATGTTCTCGTTGAACACCAACCGATTGGGCGCAGGCAGCTAACAGTTGAGGCGGTTGCAGGTTGGTCTTGGTTAGCTTGTTGCCAGAAATGACTGTTTCTTGAATTACAGGCGTGGTTTCCGCCTCGCCTGATGTTTTTTTGTTTGGGCTGATAATTTTCTGGATGAATCCTTTCACGGACAATAACCTCCCCAGTTGAGTGAGCGTACTCAGGCAAGCAATGCGTATAGACGATGATCCGTTGAGCCGATATACACTAAATCGTCAACGGCGATGGGAGTGCCGGTAATCGCTCCCCGTGTCTGGAACTTCCAGCGAAGGCGGCCTGTGCGGTACTCCAGGCAGTATAAATAGCCATCTACTGATCCGCAGTAAAGTGAATCTTTATAGATAATCGGTGACCCTGTGACCTGGTTTTCAGTGTTGAAGGTCCACGTGTCCTTTGCCAGGCGCATGTCGATACATTGAATTGTGCCGTCTATCGATCCAATGAAAATGTAATCCCCTGAGATGAAAGGGGTTGTGATGGTGGGTTTGTTCAACCGAAAACGCCAGATCACCCAGCCCGTGCGGGCATCGAGAGCATACAGGGTGGAATCGACGGACCCGAAATAGACAACTCCTTGGGCGATGATGGGAGAAGAAGTGATCGCGCGTTTTGCCTTGAACCGCCACTTAATCGTGCTGCGGAAATCCATGCAATAAAAATCGCCGCTCTCCGTCCCAACATAAATCAGATCGGTGTGGACCAGTGGGGTGGAGCGTACCGGGGCACCCAAATCGGCTCGCCAGGCGCGCCTGCCGCTGATCGTGTTGATGGCATGCAGATGGGCGTCGTCCGAGCCAATGATCACATGCCCTTCCGCAATGTGAGGCGAGGAGCGGATCGGGCCATCGGTATAATACATCCAATTGAGCCGCCCAAAGCGGGCAGTAATTGCGTGTAAGCGCTTGTCTTCTGATCCAAAATACACATTATTCTCGTAGACCACCGGCCGGCTGACGATACCGCCCTCGGTTGGATATTTCCATAGGAACTCACCGGTTGCCCCGTTCAGCGCATACAGGTTATTATCGTATGAGCCGATGTAGATGATCCCATCATGAAAGGACGGCGTGCCGCGAATCTCATCCTCACAGGCAAATTCCCAGACCGGTTTAGTGGCTTCACCAGCCACGCGCGAGACGGCTTTGGTCAGGGCAATCTTGGTGAGCATTCCTGTATCTCGGGCGGCGTGTAAGAGCGCTTCTTTCATCTCCTCCGCGGTCTCGAAGCGATCCTTCGGTTCGTACAGCAATGCTTTATTGATGATACTTTCGGTTTCATTCGAGACTGCCTGGTTGATCTGGCGGATGGGGCGCTCGGCAAAGGAGAAGGGCGGCTCCAGGCGTGGATCGCGGCGGGTAAGCAAGTGATGCATGGTGGCGCCCAGAGCATAAATATCTGCCAGGTGACCGGCCTCTCCGCGATATTGCTCGGGGGGAGAGTAGCCCTCCGTGCCAATCATCGTACCGCGCTGCCCTCCCTGGAAGGGTTTTGCGATTCCAAAATCGATCAGCATCACATGCCCGTGCTGGTTAATCATCACGTTGGAAGGCTTCATATCCCGGAAGATAATTGGCTCAGGAGTATGGTTATGGAGATAGCTCAACACATCGCAGAGTTCGATCCCCCATTGCACCACTCTTTCTTCCGAGAGAAAACTTTCGGTTTCACCCAGGATGACTTCCAGATCTTTACCGTTGATATATTCCAGGATGAGGTAAGAACGGTCGTTATGGGTGAAATAATCGTAGATACGCGGGATTGCTGGATGATCCAGGGTGGCAAGCAGGTTGGCCTCTCGCTCAAAGTTCCTGACGATCGTGCTGCGCACCAACTCATCCCGGGTCTGGATGATCATTTCTTTCACGGCTACCAGCTTGACGACATTTGGAAAGTGCAAGTCTCGAGCACGGTAGACTGCGCCCATCCCGCCCATACCAACCACATTTTGAATTAAGTAGCGGTTTGTCAGGGTTGTACCTGCAGCAAGATGTTCGCCATGGTTGGCGGCTGAATTTGGATCGATACTTTGGGTGATCCGGTGAGTCTCTAATTCTGACATAGGTTAATTGTGGTCATAGATGATGTTGTACCATTATAGCCAGCAATGCTTAGAAATGCAAATATTCTACAAAATCCTTAAAGAATTGCAAATAAGCTATAGTTGTTGTGGTATAGTTTTGTCTGATGATTTGCGCATTTGGGGTGAGCAATGGTCGATTATGACACTTACCAATCTCCATTTACCTGGCGTTATGCTTCGGTTGAAATGCGCCAGATCTGGAGTGAGACGAATAAACGCCGCTTGTGGCGGCGGATTTGGGTTGTTCTGGCTGAAACCCAGGCGGAGTATGGGCTGGTAACCCCCGAGCAATTAGACCAGTTGCGATTGAACCAGGAAGAAGTTGATATACCCCGTGCATTACAGATTGAAGCTGAAATCCATCATGATTTGATGGCGGAGTTAAAAACCTATGCAGAGCAATGCCCGCTGGGTGGCGGCGCGCTGCACCTTGGAGCCACCTCGATGGATATCGAAGACAACGCCGATGCCATCCGTCTTCGGCAGTCTTTGGATCTCATCTTCGCACAGCTAACCCGCCTGTTGCTGAAATTCTCTGAAAAAATCACCCAATGGGCTGACTTGCCCATCATTGCCTATACTCACCTGCAACCAGCCGAGCCATCTACCCTTGGATACAGGCTGGCGAGCTATGCCCAAGACTTATTGCTAGATTGGGAAGATCTACGCCGAGCGCGGCGGCATATCCGCGGCAAAGGCTTTAAGGGTGCGGTTGGTACCAGCGCCGCCTACGCAGAGCTGCTGGGGGTAGATAGTCTGGGCGAATTTGAGACTAAGATCTCCACTCGCCTGGGTCTGCCCTTTTTCCCTGTTACCACGCAGACTTACCCGCGCAAGCAGGATTACCAGGTAATGAGCGCTCTGGCTGGCTTGGGGGGCTCACTATACAAATTTGCCTTCGATCTGCGTTTGCTCCAATCGCCTGCTATTGGCGAGCTTTCGGAGCCGTTTGGCGGTAAGCAAGTGGGTTCCTCGGCGATGCCTTTCAAACGCAACCCCATTCAGGCAGAAAAGATTGATTCGCTGGGGAGAGCCCTGGCGCAGATACCTCGCCTGGCATGGGATAACGCTGCTCATTCCCTGCTGGAGCGCACGCTCGACGATTCTGCTAACCGGCGAACGATGCTTCCCGAGGCGTTTCTGATTGCTGATGAGCTGCTTCACGCAACATACCGCCTGGTGGATGGGTTGCAGGTCGATCTCCTTGCAATGGATCGCAACCTGGCGAGGTATGCGCCTTTTGCCGCCAGCGAACGCGTGCTCATGGCATTGGTTAAGGCAGGCGCTGATCGTCAGGTGATGCACGAGCGATTGCGAGCGAATGCGATGGCAGCCTGGCAGGAGCTGGCTGAGGGTGGTGAGAATAAGCTGGCTGAACTCCTGGCAGCTGACGAGTACATCGCTGGCTACCTGACAGCGGAAGAATTGCACAACCTGATGGATGCCAGCCAATATCTTGGAGACGCTCCCCGCCGAGCCCGTGAGCTGGCAGCTACGATCCAGGCTGCTCTGGAAGACCAGGACTCCGCCGCTTAGTTTAAAAGGACAATTCATGAACGATGATTTATTCAAAGAATTTGAAGCGCTGACATTTGACGATGTCCTCGTTGTGCCAGGATTTACGGAGATCCTCCCCGACCAGACAGATGTCAGTGCCCAGCTAACGCCAGACATCCGGCTGAATATCCCTCTCCTATCTGCTGCGATGGATACGGTAACTGAGGCTCGCCTGGCCATTGCCCTGGCGCGTGAGGGAGGCATTGGAATCGTTCACCGGAATTTGCCGCCTGATCGACAGGCTGCCGAGGTTGAGAAAGTCAAGCGTTCTCAATCCGGCATGATTGTCGAACCGATCACACTACCTCCCGACGCACCTCTGCGCCAGGCTGAGGAGATTATGTCCACATACCATATTAGCGGCGTGCCGGTCACGGATGTTGAGGGGCGCCTGGTTGGCATTTTGACTAACCGGGATATTCGTTTTGTGGATGAAAGCGACTACGATCTACCGGTAAGCCAGTTTATGACGCATGAGATGCTGGTTACCGCACCCGTAGGTATTACGCTGGATGAAGCCAAGCGATTGCTCCAGAAACACCGGATTGAAAAGCTCCCCCTGGTCGATGGAAAGGGTGTAATTAAAGGCTTGATCACTGTTAAGGACATCCAGAAGGCGCGTGAATTTCCAAAAGCAGCCAAAGATAGCCAGGGCAGGCTGCTGGTGGGTGCCGCGGTTGGGGTTGGTGCGGACCTGGAGCAGCGGGTTGACTTGCTTGTCCAGGAGGATGTCGATCTGGTGGTGGTGGATACAGCTCACGGGCATTCTGCCGGAGTCATCGCGGCAATCCAGCGCATTCACGCCCATTGGCCGGCTTTGCCGGTGATTGCCGGGAATGTTGTCACACCCGAAGGCATGGAGTCTCTGATCGAGGCCGGAGCCCAGGCGGTGAAAGTTGGGGTGGGAGCTGGCTCAATTTGCACGACTCGGGTCATTTCCGGGGCTGGCATGCCCCAGGTATCGGCAATCTACCGGTGTGCGCAGGTTGCCAGAAAATATGGCGTGCCGGTGATTGCAGATGGCGGGGTTAAGTTCAGCGGCGATATCGTCAAAGCCATCGTTGCCGGTGCAGATGTGGTCATGCTGGGAAGCTTGCTGGCGGGTTTGGACGAATCGCCGGGTGAAGTTGTCCTTTATGAAGGGCGGAGGTTTAAGGAGTATCGCGGCATGGGTAGCCTTGGGGCGATGCAAGGGTACGGGCGTGATCGCTATGCCAGCGGGCAGGGTAGCGGCAAGCTGGTGCCAGAAGGTATCGAAGGCCGGGTGCCATTTAAAGGACCTTTACACGACTATGTATACCAGCTTATTGGGGGATTGCGCTCGGGCATGGGCTATGCGGGAGCAGCGACCCTGGGTGACCTGCGTACCCGGACCCGCATGGTGCGGATCACCAATGCCGGATTGATAGAAAGCCATCCGCATGATGTGATCATCACCAAAGAAGCTCCCAATTATCAGGTGAGCCGTGGAGAGACATGAAGAAGGTGTAAGGGAAGTTTTATCCATCCCATACACCCCAAATGTCGGGCCGGGTAATTAATGCCTTAACGATAGTCGGGCTGAGCTTTAGGTTTATTATCCAGGATCGCCTCGATCTGCTCCATTACATCGCCAGTTAGTTTCGGCACAATCTCCAGGGCAGCCATGTTCTCGCTGACCTGTTTTGCTCTGGACGCTCCGGTGATTACGGTGCTGACATTTGGGTTCTTCAAACACCACGCCAGGGCCAGCTTAGCCATGCTGCAACCTAAATCCTGGGCGATGGGCATCAACTGGTGGACTTTCTGGATATTTTTCCTGGCTCCTTCGCTCTCAAATTCGTCCCGGAGCCACTCGTAGCCTTTTAAGCTGCCCCGTGTCCCCTCCGGGATACCTTCGTTGTATTTGCCGGTTAGCAAGCCACTTGCTAACGGGCTCCAGATCGTGGTACCCAGCCCGATCTCGGAATAAAGCCTGGCGTACTCAGATTCAAAGCGCTCCCGGTGAAACATATTGTATTCCGGCTGTTCCATCAAAGGGGGGATTAAATGCTCGCGGCGCGCGATGGCATAGGCTTCCATGATCTGTACCGCGCTCCATTCACTGGTGCCCCAATAAAACGCTTTTCCCTGGCGGATGAGATCCGTCATTGCCCGTACGGTTTCTTCAACCGGGGTATGGATATCCGGGCGGTGGCAAAATAGCAGGTCCACATACTCCATTTGCAGGCGTTTCAAGGACGCGTCCAGTCCTTCGAAGAGGTGTTTGCGGGATAACCCGCTATCATTGGGCCCGTCTCCTCCCCAGAAGATTTTGGTAGAAATCACCAGGTCGGAGCGTTTCCAGCCCGCCTTCTTGATCACAGCGCCCATCACCTTCTCGGCATTGCCATGGGCATAAGCCTCTGCGTTATCAAAGAAATTTACTCCCGCGTCGTAGGCGGCTTTCATGCACTCATAAGCCACTTCTTCGCCTACCTGCCCGCCATAAGTGACCCAGGCACCCAGGCTTAGGGCAGAGACTTTCAAACCGGATCTTCCAAGGTTTCGATATTCCATAGGGTTATTCTCCGTGCATTGGTTTATTTGCCCAGTTTATAAGGGGGTGATCTTGCCTCGCGCCCAGCTCAGTAGCTGTGGTGTGGCAGCTGCCAGGGTGGGGTAATTAACTTGGTTGTAGTCGATATTGCCCCGGACGGGGAAAAGCTGTACCTGATTGAGGGATTCGATCGCGCCGCCCGCCTCGCAGACCAGGAGCCAGGTCGCTGCTATATCCCATATTTTGGGGGTTGCCTCGAAAGCGATCAGGGCAATCCCCCGGGCTACGCTGCACAAGGAATAAGTTGCCGCCCCGAGAATCCGGGGTTTATACGGGATGCGAATCTGGTAATACCGGTAAGTCCGGCTGCAACAGGAAAAGAAAGCCGCGTGCTGGTCTTGAGCCGGCGGTTTGACAACCAGGGGCCTGCCATTGAATTGCGCCCCGTGTCCTCGTTCCGCACGATATAGCTCTTCCAGCTTGGGGAAGTAGATCACGGCAGTCTCAGGATTCGCTCCAACTATCCTGGCGATAGAAATTCCCCAGAATGGCAACCCCAGGCTGAAGTTAGTTGTGCCGTCCAGTGGGTCGATGATCCAAACCGCACCCGGAGGGTTGCTGTATAGCTGCGGCTGGATTTCCTCACTCAAGATCAAATCACCGGGATACTGGCGCTGGATCGCTTCGGATATCAAGGTGTCTGCAGCCAAATCTGCCTGGGTAACCACGGAGTGGTCGGATTTTAACCGGGTTGGTGTATCCCGCGCGATGTACTCCAGCAACACCTGGCCTGCCTGGTAAGCCAGTTGGGTGGCAAATTCTATTGTCTCCGTCATGAGATCGTTCCCGCCCAATTGTTGGATAATTACTGTTGCCTATCTGCCCTTATTAACGATGGAGATCAGTCTCCCGCCAGCGAAATGACCAGTCAGGCAGATATCACAATCTCGATGTAATCCTTATCAGTGGTCTTTTCTGTCGATAAACCCAAGAAGACAATCAGCTCCTCGGCAAGCTGTGCTTTGTGTTCAGCATCGCGTTGGCTCCACGTGCGGGTCTTCACTTCCAGGAAATAACCTAGGTCAGGATTATCTACCCGATCCAGGTTGATGTAGAATTCTGTACCCCGGAAGAGCACCCGCCAGCGCAGTCGATCTTTTTCGATGAACTTCTCTTCGCTCGGCTTGAAATACTCCCGATAAAAGCGCAGGCTATGCGTGGCGGGAGCAATAAACCGGCTCCGAGAGAGCAATACATCACTCGGATAATGGTGCTCGCGCGCCGGGCCAAGCAGGGTCAACCGGTAACGTACCTTATCCACGTTCTCCTTGTCGTCGATGAATTCATCTTCCCGGTAGCGCAGGTAACCCTGGCTGGGGTCAGCGAAGGCAAAGTAGGTATCGAATTCGTGGTAATGGCGGTGATGCAAGATTTCCAGCTCAGGGTGATTGATCGCCTCCAAAACCGGTTGGGGATCGGATAGGCGTACTTTCGCCTGTACTTCGAAGCTCTCTGCTTCGCTGGCACCGCCGATGGCAATCAGCTTGGATAATACGGATTGCTCTCGCTGAATAAGGAACGTATCGATATGCCGGGCATACTCCTGAGCATGTTGGTACAAATCTGTTTCTTGCAGGGTTGTGAGCTGGTGCGAGCGCATTAACCATTTGCCATTCACCATCACATCACTGACATCGGTCGATTTTGCGGCATAGACAATCTGGGCATAAACGCTTTTCGGATCGCGCCGGAAATGCGGCGAATTGTGGAGCTGCTTCACATCCACCAGGATCAGGTCGGCGCGTTTTCCTGGCTCAAGCGATCCTGTCAAATGCCCAATATGCAAGGCGTTTGCCCCCAACCGGGTCGCCATTGCCAGCGCGTCGTGGGCAGGTAGGGCGGTGGGATCGTTGCTATTGGCTTTGGCAATGAAAGCTGCCAGCCGGATCTCCTCGAACATATCCAGATCATTATTCGAAGCTGGTCCATCTGTCCCGATGCCCACGTTCAACCCGACTTCGAGCATTTTTGGCACCGGGGCAAAACCGGATGCCAGCTTCAGGTTGGAAGAAGGATTGTGCGCTACCCCAGCGTTATGGTGGCGGAGGGTAAAGATCTCACCTTCGTCAACGTGGACACAGTGGGCAGCCAGCACCTTCGCATTGAATAGATTTTGCTTTTTAGCGTATGGAACCACCGGCATGCCATGTTCCTGGCGAGAGTTTTCCACCTCCAGGGCAGTCTCTGCGATATGGGTGTGGAGAGGAATATCAAATTCAACTGCCAGCTCAGCGGTAGCGCGCAAAATCTCGGCGGTGCAGGTGTAAGGCGCATGTGGAGCGACCGATGGAACGATGAGCGGGTGGTCTTTCCAGCGCTGGATATAATCCCGGGCAGAACCAAGCGACTCTTCGAAGAAGGGCGCATCCGGCGCTGGAAACTTCATCACCGTCTGCGAGCAAACTGCCCGCATGCCCGCTTCGGCGGTAGCCTGGGCAACACTTTCCTCAAAGTAATACATATCCGCGAAGCAGGTGACACCAGAGCGAATCAGCTCCACGCATGCAATCTGGGTGCCCAGGCGGACGAAATCCGGTGAGACGAACTCGCGTTCGACGGGCATCATATAACCTAACAGCCACACATCCAGGCGCAGGTCATCCGCCAGACCTCGCAAAAGGGTCATTGGCACATGGGTATGGGCGTTTACCAGGCCCGGCATGAGCACTTTTCCCCCACAATCCACAATCTCTTTGGCGTGATAGGATTTATTAATCTCTGTCTCTGCTCCTGCTGCCAGGATCAGGTCACCCTTAATTGCCAGCGCGCCGGGCTCGTATTGGGTGAAATCCTTATCCATCGTCAACAGGATAGCATTGGTGAGTAGAAGATCCGCTTCCAGGGTCACATTGATTCCTTTCGGGTAAAGTACGGTCAGGATAGCAGGTTTGGATATTGAGACTGCTGCCAGGTTTTAGATTGGCAAGCTGAGGGCCTGGGTTAATTATAAATGACGGATCAGATCCAGGCTATGGTGCAGCGCCCAGCGCGGGGCATACCCAGGAGGACCACCATAAGGTCGCGTGAATTGCTGTGCTCGTTCAGGGGTGACCAGCACCAGGAGCACCTCTTGCTTATCTCCTGCCGGTAAAACAGCCACACCCAGGGCAACATCTGCCTGACGGGATTGGCGATAAGCTTCTGTAAAAGCCTGTAACTCGTCAATGGAGGCAGTTGCGGTAAGCATTTCCCCCCCTAAAAACGGCCCGCTGGTTGCTGCCAGGCGGCGGATCAGGTTTCCATTCAATCCAGCTTCTACGGCAACCAGTGTCCAGCCTTTGCTTGAGACAGCTCGTAGGGCAACATCTTCGAGAGTCTGCTGGTCGGTGCCATAAATCCAATCACCCAGGCGCTGGCGCAGTGCTTGTTCAATCGGCTGGATCAGATTGTTTGCATCGGCTTCCGAATCTGCCTTGACCGTGATACGCACATCTACCTGCCCGGAATGGGCTGCTAGCCCCACGGTTGGGTTGCTCAGGGCTTCCAGGTCGCCAATCAGGTCATCAATTTGTGATTCACCTACTCCGGCAGTGTGCAGGACACGGGTTTTGATGATCCCCTTAAGCTGATAGCGATGCCGGAGGTAAGGGAGGATGGCGTTCTGCATCAGGTATTCCATCTCGCGTGGCACACCGGGCAGTGCAATGATCGCGCGATCCCCAGACTCTACGATGAAAGCAGGCGCCGTCCCGACCGGATTTTCAACGGCAATTGCGCCGCAGGGGATGTAAGCCTGGCGGCGATTGTTCTCCGTGGGCAGGCGGTTAAAGCGCTGAAAACGAGCCTGGATCTGCTCCCAGAGTTCGGGACGATATTCCGTTTCAACACCCATCGCCAGGGCAACTGCCTCCCGGGTCGGGTCATCTACTGTTGGCCCCAAACCACCCGTGGTAATGATCACCTGGCAACGCTCCAGAGACTGTTGGATAGCCTGGGCAATGCGCCGGGGATTATCCCCAACGGTGGTTTTACGGTACAGATCGATGCCGGCATCCCGCAGGGCAAGCGCCAGGTATTGGGCATTGGTGTCTACGATCTCGCCAAGCAAGATTTCAGTCCCAATCGTTATTATTTCGGCAGAGGGCATAGGAGTGTTATTGAAGGACTAGGCGGGGTTTTGCCCCGCCTAGAGTTTGGTTCAGGTTACCATCGTCACCCGTACATCGGTACGGTCCATGCGCAAAACCAGGTATGCCGAAAGGGCGATGCTCAATGTGCTGGCGATGATCCAGGGAACGCTGACTTGCCCCAATGTGGAAGCGTTTGGTAAGAACATCATTATCCGGGTAATGCAGTTGATTCCCTGCAGGAAGATGCTCAGGGTCAGAGCTGTCGAATTTCCCCGCAACAGGAGGATGCCCAACAAGCCAAATAAAACCGCAGCAAGAACAATTGCAATCCAGGCTGACCCGATCAAATCATATGGGTAGAGTAGCGGTGCGATGAAAGGAAGCACGAAGAAGATCAAGATTTTCTGGAGTGTTGTCATGCTCGTCTCCTGTCTTCAGCCTTAGTGGCTGCCCCCAAGATATGCTTCGATCACCATGTCGTTATGCAGCAGCTCCTGCCCGGTCCCTTCCATGACTACAATACCGGTTTCGAGCACATACGCCCGGTCAGCGATGGAGAGCGCCATCTGGGCATTCTGCTCAACCAGCAGGATGCTAACGCCTTGTTTATTAATATCCTGGATGATGCTGAAAATTTGCTCGACCAGCAAAGGAGCCAGTCCCATGGAAGGTTCATCCAGCAACATCACGCGGGGTTGCGACATTAAGCCACGCGCAATCGCTAACATTTGTTGCTCACCGCCAGAGAGGGTGCCACCTAATTGGGATTGTCTCTCCGCCAGGCGGGGAAATCGTTGGAACACATTCTCCGTCGCCTTTTGGATCTCGGTCTTGTCGCGGCGGGTGTATGCACCCATCTCCAGGTTTTCCTGTACGGTAAGGGTGGCGAAGATCTTTCTGCCTTCGGGAACCTGGATAATGCCTTTTTGCACAATTTGGTCGGAGGCAGTCTGAGTGATATCTTCGTTTTCGAATGTCACTTTGCCTACCCGGGGTCGGAGTAGACCCGAGATCGTGTTCAGCGTGGTGCTTTTGCCTGCCCCGTTTGCGCCAATTAAGGCAACGATCTCTCCTTTATCGACGTGAAAACTGACCCCTTTTAGGGCGTAGATCGCGCCGTAATAAACGTTCAGGTTCTCGACTTCGAGCATGGTGGATGCGATGGAGTTTGCCATGCCTAGACCTCTCATCCTTCTCTTCTGCGGCGAAATTTTTCTGTCAGGGCTGCGGTCCCGGGTCCCAGGTAAGCCTCGATCACCTTGGGATCCGTTTGGATTTCGTTTGGTGTACCCCGGGCAATCACTTCTCCAAAGTCCATGACGGTGATGTGCTCGCAGACACCCATAACCACGCGCATCTGGTGTTCAATTAACAGGATGGTCAGGTCAAAGCGTTCGCGGATGAAGTGGATCAGCTCCATCAGCTGGCTCGATTCAGCGGGGTTCATACCTGCAGCCGGCTCGTCCAGCAAAAGCAGCTTTGGGTCTGCTGCCAGGGCGCGGGCGATTTCCAGGCGGCGCTGCTCGCCATAAGGCAGGTTCTTGGCGATCTCCCCCTGGCGATCCTGCAAGTTGAAAACGCTGAGGAATTCTTGCGTCTTTTCGGTCAGCTCTCTCTCTTTGACCCCAAAGCGGCGGCTGTGCATCACCCCATCCGATAATCCGTAGTCAGCATGGGTGTGATAAGCGATGCGCACATTATCCAGCACATTCAGATTTGGGAAAAGACGGATGTTCTGGAATGTACGAGCGATCCCAAGCTGGTTGATACTGTGCGGTTCCAGACCGGTGATATTGACTCCATTGAAGACAATTTGTCCGGTTGTGGGCAGATAGACACCGGTGAGCATGTTGAAGACGGTTGTTTTCCCAGCGCCGTTAGGTCCGATTAATCCCTGAAGGTCGTGTTCCTTCAGCGCCAGGGAGAAATTATTGACCGCCCGCAACCCGCCAAATTGAATGCTCAATTCGCTGATTTCCAGTAATTGTTGCCTGCCATTGGAAGAGTGAGAAAGATCGGTCATTGCGCCGCCTCCGGAGTTCCAGCATTATCAACCGAGCTGGTCGGTAACTGATTACCATCTGGAGACGCTTTTTTCTTGATATACAATGGCGGCAATACCTTGCGCAAGAAGGGGAATTCGTATTCGCCGATCAATCCCTTTGGTCTGAGCAGCATCACCAGCAGCAAGATCAGAGGGTAAATTACGTAGCGCCAGGTCTCAAATCCATCCGGTAGTACCAGGCGCAGTGCACCTTCCAACAGTAACACCCAGACAAACGAGGTGACCAACGTACCTGTCAGGGTGCCTAATCCACCCAGCACGATAATGATCATTGGGTCGAAAGACTTAATAAAGTTAAACGTATTGGGATGCAGGAATCCATTAATATGGGCATAAAGCCCACCAGCCAGACCTGCAAATAAGCTGCCGATGACAAATGAGAGGATTTTGTAGTTTGCTACATCGATCCCCATGGTTTTGGCGGCGATCTCGTCTTCTCGCACCGATACAATCGCCCGCCCATAGCTCGAATGGAGCAGGTTTCGTAACACAACTACGGTAATGATGAGAAACAAGAAAACCCAAAACCAGGTGGTGATTTTCGGGATACCGATCATTCCACGGGCACCCTTCATCTCTACAAAGCCGAGCATGGTATCCGAGTTATCCAGTAGTACCTTGACGATAATCGTAAAGCCCAGCGTAGCGATCCCAAAATAATCTGACCCCAAGGTAAGCACAGGTAGGCCGAACAGGAAGCTGATCTCTGCTGCGACCAGGGCGGCTAGTAGGACTGCCATGATGAATACAACCTGTAGCGCCAGCGCCTCGGGTAATACTCCGAGGAGGGAATTCACTGCTGGCTCGATTGTTTTTCCGACAATGAGACCAACATAACCAAGGATAAGCACAGCAGTCAGATATACGGCAAAGGCAGACAGAGCGTCCAGCCCACGGATGCGGCTCAACACTCGTCTTAATCCCAGGATCGCAAGCCCGGTGAGCAAGATCACTGCCAGGACGACGGTCAACCCTAAGGAAGAATCTTCGTTCACCCAGCGGTAGGTGATATCGGCTGCTGTGTAAGCGCCAATCGCATAAAACCCGAACTGCCCCAGGGAAAACTGTCCATTGAAACCATAAATCAGGTTCAATCCCAGACTGACCATGGCATAAACCGCGCCCAGGCGGATGATCGTGCTCCAAAAGTTATTAATAATACCGGCGCTGATCAGGACCTGGATTCCTATCAGGAGCAGGAAAGAGACACCGAAGAAAAGGACTTTATCGCGGGAGATTTTCTTGAACATGGGTTTATGCCTTTTCGCTCGTCGGTTCGCCAAATATGCCGGTTGGGAGGACCAGCAATACCAGCACCAGAATAGTGAAAGCGAC
>JBFYSV010000011.1:0-23359 GCA_041301185.1 Anaerolineae bacterium | reverse complement strand
TCCGCCGGGTAGTTCTGCACCGCCCAGGCAACGAAATCGACCAGCGTCTCTCCGGAGGCCATGTTGGCCTCGCCCAGGTCGGCAAGCTCCTGGGAGGCGATCCGGTTGAGGTCGTCATCCTGGGTGACCAGGAAGCGTTTGGCGGAAGTCCAATCGCTGTCGCCCTGGTAGCCGCCGCGGTAGCGGTCGATCTGGGCCACGATCTGAACCCGGTCTGAGGAACCGACGAGCTCGGCCTCGTTCAGGTCGATGTAGATGTCTTGCTCGAGGACCTTGTCATCGGCATCCTGGTAGAGCATCACCAGCCAGCGGTCGCCCTCGCCAGTGGCGTAGGTGATGGCAGGCTGCCCGGCCGTCGGTTTGGGGCGGGGTGGGCTGGTGGGATTCAGGTCCGGCTGGACGGCGGGCAGGACGTTTTCTGACTGGGATGAATCATCCAGTGAGACGGGCGGCTGGTCGAGGTTTGAGCCGTCATCGCCGCCTAGCAGGTTACCCCCCATGAAGGCGAAGACGCAAATAACCACCACCACAAGAATCCCAATGAGCAGGAGGGATTTAGGGCTGCCCGAGGGTAGACCGCCGGAGGGGAAGGGCAGCCCAGACGAGGTGGATGGCGGGCGGGGAGTGCCGCCCCCGGAAGAGGATGCAGGGCGGGAAGGTGTTGGGGGACGCTGGCGCTCGGGCGCTTCGGCGCGCTCACGACCGCCGGCAGGCTGGTCTACCTTGCGCCGCCGCCCGACGCGGACCTTGTTCGGGTCGCTATCCGTGCTGCTATGGGCTGGGCGCTGCTGGGGGTAAGCCAGGGTCGAAAATAGGGTGGGTTTAATCAGGGTTTGCATGGGGTTGCGACCCTCCTCCCCGTGAGAGAGTTATGTTTATTGGCAGGGGGCGGCAAAATTGAATGCCGCCCGGTATAGTACTCATTATATGTCATTCCGAGCCCTATAAGGGCGAGGAATCCCTGGTTTTTGTCTATGCCCTGTACGGGCTGAGCGATGACGAGATCAAGATCGTCGAAGGGAAGTAGGACCGGGGGAAATCAGTTTTCCAGGCTAATCCCGCTGGCGTACAGGGGGCCTTTGAAGGATAGCCGGGACAGGATCAGCGCCATCTCCTGCGGAGATTCCCGGCAGCCGCTCTGCAGCCAGAGTTGGATCACGCCCAGGTGGGCTGAAATAATATAGGATAGGAAGTACTCGCGCGGCACCAGCAGGTTCTCGTCTTTCATGGGGGCAAAGAAGCCGATATTGACGATATTGGCTTCGATGGCTCGTTTGAGGCGGGTCTGAAAGGCGATATCACCCCGCAGGCCTAATACGGCGTGCATCAAGGGGGCGTTATCGCGCAGGTACTCGAAGAACTCGACCATCACCGGTAAAGGCTCAACGAGAATATTGCTGTCGAGGGCATCCAGCGCGCCGGCCTGCTGGATAATCCCCTGCAAGTTCTGGATGATCCCGGCTTCTATCTGCTCGAGCAGATCGTATTTATCCGTGTAATGCAGGTAGAAAGTGCCGCGGTTGATATTCGCCCGGGTTGTAATATCCGTGACCGACAGGGCATCGAAGCCTTTTTCCTTCACCAGAGAGACAAAGGCAGTCTGGATGGCAAGCCGGGTGCGCAGGATGCGCCGGTCAGTAGCCAGGTCCTGGGTCATTATTCACTTGTGAATTGCAGAATAATTGACATTTGTCACGATTTCGTTGGTTACAAGTCACGGATACCCATTTTGATTATTGACTATGGATTTAAGTTGATTATACTATAAATAATCAACACATTGTTGAATAAAGGTTCATTGGGAGTTACCGTGGCAGACGAGGGGGTGTTATTCGGGCGAAGCCCGAAAAACACCCCCACATAGCCACCCCACCACGGTAATTTCCAGAGAGACTGAATAAAACGAGTTGTCCAGATGAATTTTGAGCCTATCCGCCTGGGAATTGATATCGGTTCGACAACCGCCAAGCTCGTGGCCTTGAACCAGGAGGGGGAGAGGGTTTATTCGGCTTACCGCCGCCACAACACCGAGACGCTGGTCGCGCTGGGCGAGCTGCTGAAAGGCGCCCGACAGGCGCTGGGCGAGCCGGCGATCCACTTGCTGCTGACTGGCTCGGCCGGGCTGGGGGTGTGCGAGAAATTCAACCTACCTTTTATTCAAGAAGTGATTGCCTCGGCGGAGGTTATCCGCCAGCTTTATCCGCAGGTAAATACGCTGATGGACATCGGCGGCGAGGACGCCAAGCTGATCTTCTTCGACGGTGGCCAGCCAGATATCCGCATGAACGGCGCCTGTGCCGGGGGCACCGGGGCGTTCATCGACCAGATGGCGACTCTGTTGAATGTACCGGTGGAGGAGCTGGAGGCGCTTGCCAGGCGGTCAACCACCATCCATCCCATCGCTTCCCGCTGCGGGGTGTTTGCCAAGACTGACGTGCAAAATCTTCTCAGCCGGGATACGCCGCGTGAGGATATCGCCGCCTCGATTTTCAACGCGGTAGTCTTCCAGACGCTGGCGACCCTGGCGCGCGGCCACCCGATCCAGCCGGCGGTGTTCTTTGCCGGTGGTCCGCTGACCTTCTTACCCGCCCTCAAACAAGCGTTTGTGAACACGCTGGAGCTTTCTCCCAGCGACTGGCTGGAAGTGGAGCACGGCGAGTTGCTCTCAGCCCATGGCGCAGCGCTGGCAGCCAGGGGCGAGGCGGGGCAGGCAGTGTATTCGCTGAGCGACCTGATCCGCCTGATTGAAAACACCCCGGCGAGTGAGGTAAGCGAAGGCAGGCTGGCGCCGCTGTTCACGGGCGACCACGAACTCCAGCGCTGGGAGATGGACCGCCTCCGCCACAGGGTGGAGCAGGTGGACCCCCGCCAGGTGAGCGGGGAGTGCTTCTTGGGCATCGATTCGGGCTCGACGACCACCAAGCTGGCTTTGGTGGATGAAGGCGGGCGGCTGTTCTTCGATCACTACCAGAGCAACGATGGCAACCCAATCCGGGCTGTGCAAAACGGGCTGGAGAGATTGCGCCAGATGTTCGCCGGGCTGCCTCACCCGCCCCGCATTACCCGCAGCGCGGTGACGGGCTACGGCGAAGACCTGATCCGGGCGGCATTTGGTTGCGACCAGAGTATCGTTGAGACCCTGGCTCATTTCCGGGCGGCACGTGCTTTTGACCCGCAGGTCAGCTTCATCCTGGATATCGGCGGGCAGGATATGAAGGCGATCTTCGTCCGGGATGGGCATATCCAGCGGATTGAGATCAATGAGGCTTGCTCGTCTGGGTGCGGGACGTTCATTGAAACCTTCGCTCGCTCGCTGGGGCACAGCGTATCCGACTTTGCCCGGGCGGCGTGCAGTGCAGACGCTCCGTGTGACCTGGGCACGCGCTGCACAGTGTTCATGAACTCGCGGGTCAAGCAGGCGCTGCGTGAGGGAGCCCCGGTAGGGGATATCTCAGCCGGGCTGGCTTACTCGGTGATTAAGAACGCCTTGCACAAGGTGCTGAAAATAACCGATACGGCGGTGCTGGGCGAGCATATCGTGGTGCAGGGGGGCGCCTTCCGCAACCCGGCGATCCACAAGGCGCTGGAGCAGGTGCTGGGTAAGGTGGTGGTCTGCCCCGACAAGGCCGAGCTGATGGGAGCGCTGGGAGCCGCCCTGGAAGCGCGCGACACTCACCTGCGCTTGCAAAAGCGAGCTGCTCAGCGGCAGGCTGCATATCCGGCGAGGGCGGGATTTCCCCTGGATAACCTTGCTTCTGCCAGCCAGTATCGCAAGCAGAGCCTTCGTTGCCGTGGCTGCGAAAACCGCTGCGAGATTACCAAACTGACCTTCCCCAACCAGAATGTCTTCTACACTGGCAACCGCTGCGAGCGGACTTACAGTAACCGAGGGCGTAGCGTGGAGCGAGGCGCTAACCTGTATGCGGCGAAGCGCGAGCTGCTCTTCGACCGCCCGGTGGAACCTGTAGGTGAGGCACGGCTGACGATTGGCATGCCGCGAGCGCTTAATTTTTACGAAAACTACCCCTTCTGGCGCACTCTGTTTGTGGAGAGCGGGATTAGGGTGAGGTTATCGGATATTTCAAGCAGCGCAATCTTCGAGAGTGGGGCGCGCACGGTGATGTCGGAGAATATCTGTTACCCCGCCAAGCTGCTCCACGGGCATATCTTCAACCTGATCCAGGCCGGGGTGGATCGTATCTTCTACCCGATGGTGTTCTACGAGAAATGCGAGTTTGGCGACGCGATCAATTGCTTCAACTGCCCGATTGTCTCTGGCTACCCGGATGTTGTCCGTAGCGCAATCGACCCCCAGGGCGGGTATGGCATCCCCCTCGACCAGCCGGCGATCACCTTCCAGGATACTGGCTTGCTGAAGAAGTCTTGCCAGGAGTACTTGGCGAGCCTTGGCGTGGAGGGCAGGGTCTTCGAGGTGGCGTTCGAGCGCGCCCTGGCTGCCCAGGCGGAGTACAAATCTGAGGTGCGCCGCAGGGGGGCGGAGATCGTCCAAAAGGCGAAGGAATCGGGCAGGCTGGTGGTGGTGTTGGCGGGACACCCATACCATGTGGATGGGTTGGTGAACCACAAGATCCCCGAGGCGCTGGCGGATATGGGAGTGGACGTGCTCAGCGAAGACGCCGCTCCGCTGGCACCCGAGCAGAAGCTGGATAACCCGCTGGTACTGACCCAGTGGGAGTACCTGAATCGCTGCTTCCACGCCGCGCGCTGGGTGGGACAGCAGGTTAACGTGGAGATGGCGCAGCTGAATTCTTTCGGCTGCGGACCAGATGCCTTTGCCCTGGACGAGGTGCGGGGGATTTTATCGGAATACGGGAAGAACCTGACAGTTCTGCGCATTGACGAGATCGATAGCCTGGGCTCGGCGCGGCTCAGGTTGCGGTCGATGCTGGAAGCAGTTAGCGAGAAGCGAGAATTGGAGTCCAATTGTGCGGAGGTCAGGAGAACTCTGAGAACGACAACCCGCCTTTACCGCAAATCTGACAGCCGCAAGGTAATCCTCGTCCCCGAGTTCTCGCGCTTCTGTACCCCGGCGATTATCCGTCCGGCAATGGACATGGGTCATCACATTGAAATTTTGCCACCATCTGACCGGGTATCGGTCGATGTGGGCTTGAAATACACCAACAATGAAATTTGCTATCCGGGGATCATCGTGATCGGCGATGTGATTAAAGCCCTGCAGTCGGGCGAGTACGACCCGGGGGAAGTGATCGCAGGCTCCTGGGAGACTGGTGGTCAGTGCCGGGCCTCAAATATCTCGTGCCTGTTAAAGAAGGCGCTGGTGTCTGCCGGCTACGAGGATGTCCCGGTGATCACGCTTTCGACCCGGCTCAAGTCATTCAATCAGCAGTCCGAGCTAAAATTCAACCTGATTGAGTACCTGATCAAAGCCATGCTAAGCATGGTCTATACAGACGGCATCTCGGCGATGTACCATGCCAGTGTGGTGAGGGAGCGCAGTAAAGGCGACTCACAGGCGTTGGTGGAGAAGTGGATGGATCCCTTCGAAAATGGGAGCATGCCGCTCACCCGGAGCTCCGTGCTGGCGAACCTGCGCCAGGCGGTGAGCGAGTTCAACAGCCTGTCTACCTACAAGGAACGCCTGCCCAAGGTGGGCATCGTCGGCGAGATCTATGTCAAGTACAACACTTTTGTCAACAGCCACATCGTGCAGTGGCTGATCGATCAAGAGCTTGAAGTGGTCCTGCCGCCTCTGCTGACCTTCTTTACCGGGACCTTTGTTGGTTTTAAAGCGGGGGTGAATGAGCGCATCCGCAGACCAGACGTGCTGTGGGCTTTGTGCGCCGTGGGACGCAAGATCGTGCAATCCGTGCTGAACGAATCCGAGGTGATCCTGGATGGTTTTCGTTATTATCCGAAACACCGTACCATCGGCGAAATCGCCCAGACCGCTTCGGCTGCTGTCCATCTGACCCACCAGTACGGCGAGGGCTGGCTGCTCTCAGGCGAGATCGGCGAGTTTGTGAGAGCGGGGGTGAAGAATGTGCTCTGCCTGCAGCCGTTTGGCTGCATCGCCAACCACGTGGTTGCCAAGGGGGTTGCCCGGCGGTTGAAGGATATCTATCCGGAGGTCAACTTGCTCTTCCTGGACCTGGATGCGGGCGGCAGCGAGGTGAACCTGATTAACCGGGCGCATTTCTTCGTGGAGCAGGCAAAAGAGCCGGGATATTTGTAAGGAAACCGAATCCCAGGGGGGAAAATGCCAATCAGGGGGACATAGGGTATATGACCCGTCTGCAGGCTATGTCTTTCGTGGTATGACAACCCGAGTTGGTTAAAACCCAGCCAGCTTATGCCGCTGCAGGGGGTGTCCCAAGAGGCGTTCGATGGTTCGAACCATGGGCAGATCTTCCTGGGTGGCGAGGGTGAGGGCAGTGCCCACCCTGGACATGCGCCCGGTGCGCCCAATGCGGTGGGTATAGGCTATGGCTGTGTCGGGCATGTCGTAGTTGATCACGTGGGAGATTTGGGATACATCGATCCCTCGGGCAGCGATATCTGTGGCAACGAGCACTCTCACCTTGCCGCTGCGGAAGTGATCCATGGCTTCCTGGCGCCGGTTCTGGGATAGATTGCCCTGCAAGGATGTGGCAGGCAGCCCGGCTTTGACCAGTTGCCCGGCGAGTTTTTTGGCGCGGTGCTTGGTGCGGGTAAAGACCAGGATTTTTCCGTTGCCCGACTGGCGAAGGATTTCGAGGAGCAAATCGGCTTTCCGGGTATGCTCGACCGAATACATGGCATGCCCAATCGTCTCGACCGGGCGGGATACGCCCAGCTCGACTGTCACCGGGTGGTGCAGGAATTCATTGGCAAGCGAGCGAAGCTCATCCGGCATAGTAGCCGAGAAGAGCAGAGTCTGGCGTTGTTTGGGCAGGGCTGCCAGGATCCGGCGGATATCGGGCAAGAAACCCATATCGAACATCCGGTCCGCCTCATCCAGCACCAGGATTTCAACCGAGCTCAGGTCGACCACGCGTTGCCCCATCAGATCCAACAAACGACCCGGGCAGGCAACGACGATCTCGACCCCGGCGCGCAGTCGCTGGATTTGCGGCTGTGGGCTGACGCCTCCATAGATTGTCATACTTCGTAGACGGGTGTGACGCCCGAGCGCTCCGATGGCAACATGGGTTTGCTCGGCTAACTCGCGAGTAGGAGAAAGGATCAGCGCTCGCAATCCGCGGCGGGGTGTCTTGAGAAGATGCTGGAGGATGGGTAAGACAAAAGCCGCCGTCTTGCCAGTGCCCGTCTGGGCCAGACCTAAGACATCCTGCCCTTCTAAGATGGGGGGGATGGTCTGGAGCTGGATTGGAGTAGGGGTGGAATAACCGGCTGATAAGATCCCCGAATTAATTTGGGGATGAAACGAAAATGATGTGAAGTTCACAATGAGGTCCTTTTGGCTAGAGATTGAGCCAAGGCGTACCCCAGCCCGTCCGCACCGCTAGTGGACTTATGCCGTCCAAAACAAGAGCGGATGTTTGATACGGTGGCACGCTCGGTTTTGACTCTTTGAGCAAAACTGAGCGTGCCGTTATTTATTTCGGATAATTAGTTGGACAGTGTGACGTTGGTGGCCTGAGGGCCTTTTGCGCCTTGCTCGAGAGTGAACTCGACCCGCTGGCCTTCTTCCAGGTTGCGGTAGCCGTCGCCCTGGATGGCGGAGAAATGGACGAAGACGTCCTCGCCACCCTCACGTGAGATGAAACCGTAGCCTTTACCGCCGTTAAACCACTTGACCGTTCCGATGATTCTTTCAGACATTATATTTTTGCCTCCTAATGGCAATGTATTAGATGTCAGGTACTCGGTTTGTTTCATCGGATCGAGAAAAACAAAAAAACTCATGGGATTACCCATGAGCCACTGTCATCACTTCCAACATAAACTTAACTGGTATCCTGCACCCACAATATTACTGTACTTGGTCGGATTTGTCAATGAGCAAAAGTTGGTTTGACACAGCTACACAAGAAGGGGTTTGGGTGGATGCAGGCGGGTGAGCGGAACCGATGCCAGCCGTTAAGAGACCTTAATCGAGAAGCGAGCGGAAATCCGGGCGTTCCGTGGTATAAAGCGCCTCATGAATACCCGAAAAATCTCACTCCTTGTCTTGCTGCCATTATGGATGGCATGGCTGGGGGGCATGCGCTCCATCACTACCGCCATACAAGCTGCCACGCCAAGCCCGGTATGGGGAAGCAAGCCGGTGTTGTCTTACTTCACCCTGACGGCGAGCCTGTCTGAGGTGATGCGCCTCGAGTTGGGGTTGAGCGAGGCGCAATTCGCCAGTATTCGCCAGGCGGCGCAACAGGAAGCTCAGCGCTTGCAAGAATTGGAGCTTGCCAGCCTGGATATTGTCCAGGATGATGGGCTATCCCTGCCGGAGAAGCGCGCTCGGATTGCTGCCAGCGGCTACAACCAGCGGGTGGAGGATATCCTGGCGGGCACACAGGCGCAGCTCGAAAGCGGGCTGGGGGCGGCTGGCACCGCCCGCTTGGTGGACTGGATTGAGAGCCGCTGGCTGGAGGAGCAGGAATTGCATGGACTGGCGAGTGTTGAACAGACCAGTGTGGCGCGCACCTACTCGATCTACGCCACGCGCTTCGATACCGACTCTTATATCGTCGCCCTGCCCGACCAGTGCCTGAAACGGGCGAATGCCGGCAGCCACGTGTGCGACGACAGCGGCTACGCCACGGGGCAGAACTACTCGGTGCGCCTGGAGTACCAGGATAGCGTGACGGCGAAAGTGGGCGAGTCGGGCCCGTGGAATGTGGACGATAACTACTGGTCCGGCGTGGGCGACCCGCAGCCGCGGCGTTTGTTCCCAGACCTGGAACCCGGCATGCCGGAAGCCCAGGCGGCATTCTTCGATGATTACAATGACGGGGAAGACCAGTTCGGGCGCACCGTGACTGCGCCTTACGGCATAGACCTGGCAGATCAGGTGAGCATTGATATCGGTCTCAACCCGGGTGTCAACGATTGGATCGAGGTCACTTTCCTATGGACCGAAGGCTGGAATGAGATCCAGTCGGAGTACTTGTTGCTCACCGAGCCGTCCGAGCTGAACCCGCCCTATACCGGCGATATGTGCGTCACTGCCTGGCATCGCATCACGGGATACGGCGACCATGCCTACCTGACCCTCAACGTGAGCGAGGCGAGCCAATCTACCAATTCAGCGGAGTGGCAGGCAGACCTGCCCGCCTCCGGCGAGTACCAGGTGCTGGCTTTTGTGCCCGACCATCCCCCCATCGACTGGCTCTGCCCGGCGAAAGAGATCCCGCGCGATACCGCTGCTGCCAGGTACACGGTCCATTACGAGGGCGGGCAGAAGAGTGTGACGCGTGATCAAGGCCCGCTGGCGAATATGTGGCTTGACCTGGGAACGTATGATTTTTCCGGTGATGGATTGGTGACCCTTAGCGACGTCACCGGCGAGGAAGACCTTTCGCATACGGTTGCCTTCAGTGCGATCCTCTTCCGCAGCCTGGACTATCCCGAGCCGACGCCTGAACCGACCCCGACCGCTACGCCGACTCCCAAACCCACCCCGGCGCCATTCGTCTGGGCGGGCAGCGGTATCGCCCCACCCAGCACGACCATCACCATCCCGCTGGGAGCAAGCCACCTCCAGCTTCCCGGGCTGGGAGTAGCCAGTATCGATGTGCAGTACGACCCGGCGCGCCTGCAAGCGGTCGGCTGCCAGCCGGACCCAGGGGGTTTATTTGACAGCCAGAGCTGCGATCTGAGCTTTGAGAATGATGGGACAAGCCCGGACGCTTTGCGCTTCAGCCTGGGCTCGACAGCGGGAGTGAGCGGAAACCCGCTGCTGGCGCAGCTCGGCTTCCGGGCAGTCGGCGAGGCGGGTCTGGCAGCCCGCCTGGATTTGCTCGTACAGGTTTTTGAGACCCCGCTGGGTGAACCGATTTTCGTTCAGGCATTCGGCGGGCTGGTTTGTATCGCGCCGTGCAGCAACCTATCGTACTTGCCGCTCATCTTGCGCCCATAACCTTTAACCAACCCGGAAGCTCAAAGCTTCCGGGTTGGTCGCTTTCGGGAAGGTTGAAGGAAGAATGGCAGGATTCGGACTGCCATTCTTCCCTACTCGCACCCCCGGTGTTCAATTAATCCTGGTTTCAGGATAAAATCAGTTTCGCACCCCCTGGTATCTTGCTGGGTGTGCCGGTTTAGATCAAAAATAACCGCCATGACGCGAAGAGCGCAAAACGGATGTTCTTAATAAAAAGTCTTCGCGGTCTTAGCGTCCTCGCGGTTCCAAAAATCAAAGGAATCCAAAATGCCCAGAAAAATCAAATCTATCACCAACCCGCGGCTGAAGCTGGACATTCTCGGCCCAGAAAACATCTCCCGCTTGCACAGCGCCACCCTGGCAATCATCGAGCGCACCGGGGTGCGTTTCCCGTCGGAACGGGCGCTGCATATCTGGGAGGCGCACGGCGCCAGCGTGGATTGGGACACGATGGTCGTCAGAGCGCCGGGTCACCTGATCGACGAGGCGCTGAAAAAAGCGCCGCCCGTCTATACCCTGGCTGCGCGCAGTCCCGAGCAGGACCTGCCTCTGGATGGTAATCACGTTTTCTGTGCGACGGATGGCTGCGGGGTGGAAGTGCTTGACCTGCACAGCGGCGAGAAGCGCCGCTCTTGTCTGCAGGATGTGATCGATATCGCCCGGGTGGCGGACTATGCCGAGGAGATCGGTTTCCACTGGGTGGCGGTCTCGGCACAGGACCGCCCGCCTGAGACCCGCGGCCTGCATGAGCTAGGCGCCATCTGGGAGAACTCGAGCAAGCACGTGCAGACAGAGAGTATCTACTCTGCGGAGGAAGCGCGGGCGGCAGTGGAGATGGCAGCCCTGGTTGCCGGCGGGCGAGATGCGCTGCGCCAGCGACCGGTGCTTTCGATCATGCAGTGCACTGCCCCGCCGCTGGGGCAGGACGGGGGCAGTGTGGATGCAGCCCTGGTGGCAGCCGAGGCAGGTTTGCCGGTGGGCTTCATGACCATGGCATCTTGCCTGACGACCGGCCCGGCGACACTGGCAGGCACGCTGGCGGTGGGCAATGCGGAGGTGATCAGCGCCACAGCCCTGATCCAGCTCGCCTTCCCGGGTGCGCCGGTGTTTTACGCCGCAGCCCAGACCGCCTCTGACCTGCGCAGCGGGGCCTATACAGGCGGTGGACCGGAAGATTTCCTTTTCGGGGCAGCAACCAACCTGCTCTCGGATTATTACAATATCCCCCTCTCGATGGGCTCTTTTGCCACCGGCGCCAAGCAGCCCAACTGGCAGGCAGGCGTGGAAAACAGCCTGTCCACCCTCATGGCATGCATTGTCATGTCGGATATGCTGCTCGGTGCGGGTCTGCTGCACGGCAGCCGTATCTGGTCGTACGAGCAGATGCTGATGGACTGCGAGATCTTCGACCTGGTGCGCAAGATGATGGAGGGTATCGTGGTGGACGACGAGACCCTGGCGCTGGATGTTATTGATGCAGTTGGTCCGGGCGGCAATTTCCTCAAGCAGAAGCACACTCGCCAACATATGCGCGAGCTGTGGGTGCCGCAGTTCATGGACCGCCGCTCTTACGAGGCCTGGGACGAGCAAGGGGATGGGGCGCCTGAGTGGGCGCGGGCTAAAGCCCAGCAAATCCTGGCGACTCACCTGCCCGAGCCACTCGATCACCAGATTTCAGCCGAGTTCGGGCGCATTATTGCCTCCTTAGAAGGTTGATTTTGCGTTAAATGCCGCTGTTACCCAATCACCGCAGAGTGCGCAGAGACCGCAGAGCATTATTAACATAACTCGGCGAACTCTGTGCTCTCCGCGGTGAAATTTCATTAATGAGGACCCAAAGTATATGCAGCCTGGAATCCGTTTATTATCTGATGATCTCGTCCAGCGTGTTCTGGACGAAGCCTTCCAGCTGATGCTGGAGACAGGGGTCAAGGTGCAATCCGCACCCGCTCGCGATCTGCTGGCAGCAGCCGGAGCGCAGGTGGATGATGTCCATGATGTGGCCTATCTCCCGGAGTCGGTGGTGCGTCAGGCGCTGGATAGCGTACCCAGGGAATTTTACCTGTACAACCTGGCTGGCGAGGCGGTGGTGCGTTATGGGGGAGACGCAGTCCATTTCGACCCTGGTTCAGCCGGGGTGAATATCCTCGACCCGGATACCCTGGAGCACCGCCCGGCGCGCACGCCAGACCTGGTGCGGCTGCTGAAAGTGGCAGAGATGCTGCCCGCTTATGATGCCCAGTCAACGGCAGTGGTGTGCAACGAGGTGCCCAAGGAGGTCGGTGACCTGTACCGGCTGTACCTGGTGCTGCTGCACTCCGCCAAACCGGTGATCACGGGGGCTTTCTCCACCCGCACTGGTGAGAGTATGTATGATATGCTGGCGATCTTTTCCGGCGGCAGGCAAGCTCTGGCAGAAAAGCCGCGAGCTGTATTTGATGTGTGCCCTACGCCGCCGCTGGTGTGGAGCAATTTCGGCGCCCAGAACCTGATCGACCTGGCGCGGGCGGGCGTCCCGGCGCAGATGGTCTCCATGCCGCTGGCAGGCGCGGGCGCGCCGGTGACCCTGCTGGGCTCGATTGTGCAGCACGCCGCCGAATGCCTGAGCGGGATCACCATTCACCAGCTTGCCAAACCTGGCGCGCCGATCGTTTGGGGCGGGGCGCCGGCGATCTTCGATATGCGCCAGGGCACGACCCCGATGGGGGCAATCGAGACGGCGATGATCGACGCGTCTTACGCTCAGGTGGGCAAATCGCTGGGGCTGCCCACGCACACTTACCTGGGGGCGAGCGATGCCAAGATTGTAGACGCCCAGGCGGGGCTGGAGAGCGGGATGACCGCCCTGGTGGGGGCGCTGGCAGGGATCAATATGATTTCCGGGGCGGGGATGCTCGATTTCCTGGCCTGCCAGAGCGCGGAGAAGCTGGCTTTGGATGCCGAGGGGATCGCCATGGTGAAACGCTTGCTGGCAGGGGTGCAGGTGCAGACCGATACGCTGGCGATCGAGCTGTTTGCCGGGATCAATTTCAAGGCCGATTTCCTCAAGCAGAAAGCCACCCGGCGCTTGTTCCCCAAAGAGCAATACCTGCCCTCGCCGGTTATTGATCGCAAATCGCAGCGCGGCTGGCTCGAGGCAGGCGGCAAAGATGCGTTTGCCCGCGCCGGAGAGCAGGTGAGCGTGTTGCTGGCGGCTTACCAGCCGCCGCCGATCAGCGCAGAGCAGGAGCGGGAGCTGCGCCAGATGGTGGAGAAGCTGGCTCGCCAGGCGGGTATGGATCGCTTGCCTGTGTTTGAATGATTAGTGAATTTATAACGATTCCACCACAGAGTCACAGAGCACACGGAGTTAAAGGATTTTCTCTGTGGTGAGAGATTATTAAAACGAGGCGATTGCACCTGTATCTATCAGGTGCAATCGCTTTGATTTGGGTCCCGCCTCTATGATGAATCAGGTTAAAATATCAATAGACCCGCTGAAGATGGCATAACAAACACCCCCATCCTCCCACCGACTGCGTAAGTCCTATCTCTGTAAGCAAGAAGCGTGTGAGATGAAATTGAGAACGAGAAATCACAACCACCAGGATGATGACCCAGATGACGGTTTTCCGGATCCGTCTGATGCAGTGCCAGGTCTGATTCCAGGACCGCAAGAGGTTCCGCTGCCGGAAGGCGAAGTTGCGCTGATCGTAGCAGAACCGGCGCCGGTTCCTGCGCCGGAGAACTCCCGCCTGGATGTCTTGCTTCAGTTGGGTCTCGGCGCTGTATTGCTGGGAATAAACGCAACAAGCAAGCGCTTGCAAGAGAAACAGAACCAGGTCGTGATTTCTTCGCCTGAGGCAGAGCCTCTTTCTCACCTTGACGATGATCAAGACCAGTTGAAATATGCCTTGATCGGAATGATCCTAAGAACTCCCCGGGTTATCAAACGAGGCACGGCGCGGGCTGCTCAATTGGCGAACGCTGGGTACAGACGGGTGAGCGGCTTGTTTGACCCGCTGACAGGCAGCCGGGCGCTCCGCCCGGTCAACAGCCGCCTGGATCAGGTGGTAGCCCGGGGCGAGCGCATTGTCAATGACTGGATCGATACCGGGCGGCGGGGTGAGAAGACCAGCCAGGTGCTGCTGCAGCAAACCTCAGATGAGGTGGTTGGGGAGGTGGTGGACATGCTTGCCAGCCGCCCAGAGATCAGAGAGCTGGTTCAGCAGCAGAGCATGGGGATGGTCGACGAGCTGACCGACGAGCTGCAGGGTCGAGCAGCCGCTGTCGATACGCTCCTGGAGCGGATCGTTTTTTTGCTGATACCCGGCTCAAAGAAAGACACCACGCCCACACTGATCATACCCCTCCGTGAAGATGGTGAGCCGGTTAGAGCCAAAAAGCAACCGCCGAAGGGGGGAGCATGAGCTACCGTGGGAACTTACGTGTCCGCCCTGCCGGCTTTGTCAGCCGCCTGGTTGCTTTTATTGTCGACCTGGTGATCATCTCTATCACTACGACGGTTGTGCTGCTAGGAATTAATGAAATCATTACGTTCTTTGGGATCAAAATATTTTTTAACCGCTATATCAGCTACGCGGTAAACGCCGAGACAATCAGCTCGATCATCCGGATTCTGGTTGTGATCTCGTATTATGTGTTTTCAATCCTGTATTTTGCGACCTTTTATTCTCTGGTGAGCTATACTCCAGGGAAATACCTGCTTGGCTTGCGGGTTGTTCGGACGGATGGCTTCCGGCTCGGATTCTGGAGAAGCGTGGCTCGAGGAGTATGTTATTACCTTTCCGCCCTGCTGCTGTTCATGGGTTTTATCTGGATCATATTCGATAAAAACCGCCAGGGGCTGCATGATAAGATAGTCGGCACGGTGGTAATTTACCGCTGAGAATCCTTCATTAACCGAATACTGGTGACTTGATTAATCTGGTGGAGTGTTTAACATGAATTTACAGGCTGATTCTCAAGCGAATCCTGACAATCTCAGCGCCGCTCGTATGGCTTACCTGAAAGATCAGATGGAGAAAGTCTCACGCTCCTTTGCCGTCGTCGTGGAGTGTGTGGAGCAGCCTATGCGTTCCTATCTTGCCACGGCTTACCTGTTATGCAGGGTGGCGGATAATATCGAAGACTGCACAGAGGCTCATGAGTGGCGGATATCTTGTTTCAATGATTTTTTATGCCTCTTAAACGATCCATCGCTTGCTGAAAAAATTTTAGAAACCTGGAGTACGAATCCGTGGCAGGGACTCACTCCGAGCGAAAGAGATTTGGTTACTCTGGTTAAAGGGAAGGGGTTGTGGCAGATTTACGCACACATTCCTGGTCCGTATCGGGAGATTATCCACCGCTGGACAGAGATTATGGTCCAGGGGATGATCTGCCTCAATGAGAGGCGATGCGCACCCAATTTCCTTGATCGCCAGGGAATTCAGCTGATCAAAACCCTTCAAGATTATGATGAGTACTGCTTCATTGTTGCTGGGACAGTCGGTCATATGGCTACAGAAATGGCAATCATTTTCTATTCGATCGACCCTGAGGCAAGTGCCAAACTGATCGATACCAGCGAGACATGCGGGCGCGCCCTGCAGAAGACCAACATCTTAAAAGATTTCCGCCAGGATCTGGAACGTGGATACTGTTATTTGCCGGATGAGTGGTTGGAACAGATCGACTATCTGCCACTATCCTTGGGTGGAGCCAGGCTGGATTGGAAAGCAATGGTCTATAACAATGTGCTGGGTGAACTGAGTACAGCGATTGACTATATCCTGGCTTTACCAGAGCACGCCATAGGATACCGTATGGCGTGTCTATTATGCCTGCTTCCGGCTTTACAAACCAATAACCTTGCTGGGCGCGAATCTCAGAAATTGTTTACCGCGAACCACCGGTACAAGATTTCAAGAGCTGCGATGATGGAATGTTTGTTGGATTCTCGCCGGATGGTTACAGATAACGGGTTGCTTCAATCCCATTGTGATTGGCTCTTATCAGAGACGAAGTATAGTTTTATGGGAGCTTTGTAAATATCTTCCCATGAGAGACAGTACGGTATTACCCGACTTGCGCATTCTGCCCACGGTGGCGCTGGTGCCGCACGAGGATTGCGACCCGCGGCGCATCGAGCGGCTGAGCCAGCGCGTCCTGAAGGAGGGGCGGCTGAAGAATCCGCCCATTGTGGCTGCAATCCCGGAAACGGAGCGCTTCGTGGTGCTGGATGGGGCAAACCGCAGCACGGCATTTGAGTCCCTGGGTATCCCGCATATCGTTGCCCAGGTGGTCAGCTACGGCGACCCCGGGGTGATGCTGGACACCTGGTATCATGTGGTCAGCGGGATGCCCTTGGAGGCGTTCGAGGCGGCTTTAGCCGAGGTGGATGGGATGCAGCTGCGTCCGTGTAGCCTGAATAAGGCCCGCGCCGACCTGGCGACACATCAAGCGGTGGCTTATATTGTCTGCGAGCAGGGGGTGCGCAATGTATGTGCGCCGGAAGGGTGTGAGGTGGGAGATTTGCGCTTGCTGAACGATATTGTGGGGGTGTATAAGGGCAAGGCAGATATTTTCCGCGCCTCCAACGATATCTGGGAGAAACAGGTGCCGTATTACCCGGGCATCACCGCCCTGGTCATCTTCCCCCAGCTACGCCCGGCGGATATCCTGGAAGCTGCCCGCAACGGCGAGCGCATCCCCAGCGGCATCACCCGCCATATCATCCCCAACCGGGCACTGAACATCAATATCCCCCTGGACGTGCTGGCGGCGGATAAGTCGCTTGAGAACAAGCAGGAATGGCTCCAAGGATGGCTGATGGAGCGCATGGCAGCCAATGCGATCCGCTACTACGCCGAGTCCACTTTTTCTTTTGACGAATAACTCACTCCCTGATTAATCAACGCCTCGGTCAATTGCTGCGTCTTGAGCGCCTCCCAGCCGGAGGTCTGCGGCTGGGTGCGGGTTTCGACGCATTCCAGGAAGTGGGCGATCTGGCCTGCAAAGCCGCGCCCTTCCAGGGTGGTTTTCCAGCTTGAGTCGTAGGTCTCCTCCCAGACGCGGCGTTCGCCGTTTTCTACGAATACCACCCGGGAGAAGGCATCCACATAGAGCGAAGCTCCTTCGCCGTGGAGAGCGTACTGTTCCTTCCAATGACCGGCGCGCAGGTTGGCATGCAGGCTGGCGAAGCCGCCTCTCTCCAGGGCGACCGAGCTAGCGCCCCACACAAATTGCTCCTCCTGGCGGTAATGGGTGGAGAGGGCTTCTCCTTCGCCGCACAGGAAGCGCAGCATGTCAACCAGGTGGATCATTTCCTCGGTGTAGTGGGTGAACAGGTCGGGGTGGAAGCCGCCCGAGCGGTGTTTTTGGAAGCTGGCGATGTCCACCCGGCGCTCGCCCCATAGCTGGCGGGCCAGGCGGTGCAGGGGGGCGTAGCGGCGGTTGAAGCCCACCATGAGCACCCGCTCTTGCGCCTCGGCTTGCTGGCATAACTGCAGCGCCTGCTGGCTGGTCAGGGTGGCGGGCTTTTCCAGGTAGACGTCCACCCCGGCAGAGAGCAACCGAGCGGCGATCTCGTAGTGGGTTGGGGTGGGGCTGAGCACAAAGGCTGCCAGAGGCTGCCAGTCGAGCAGCTCCTCCAGGCGGGTGGTGCCTTTAGAGACCCGGTATTGGGCGCATAGATTGGCGACGGTGCTCTGTGTCCGGCTGCAGAAAAGCGGCTCGATCTCCGGGGAGGCGGCCAGGATGGGCAGGTAAGCTTTCTGGGCGATGCTGCCCAGACCGATGATTGCAATGCGCCGGGTCATGGTGGCTACCTCCTGAGAAGATGCCTTGAGTATAGTGTATCCAAAAAAAGTGAGCGGTCAAACCGCTTGTCAGGTCATTTCGGCTTGCCTGGCGTTGAGCGAAGGATGGCTGGGAGATCGTATCATCTCGAGATAGTGGTCTGGTGTCAAACCACCTCCGACAAGACCGGCGTGCCGCAGGTAGTATAATCCGAGTTGCACAATTTGTCGTAGAATGGATTGGATTGGCGGGCAAAGATGACAGAAGAAATGGATTTCGAGCACTTGTGGCGGAGTAAATTTGTGCGTTGCCTGGATGATCTGCTAGGTCCGGAACTGCGGGGCGAGATCACCCGGGGCTGGGATGAGGCGAGCTCCCGGTCGGAGCCCAGCGAGGTGATTGCCTGGACCCAGGCAGCCATGCAGCGCCTGGAAAGACTGGTGGACGAGCCCACCCGGCAAGAGGTGATGACCCGTTGCGCCTGCCAGTACCCGCCGGAAGATCTGCAGGATATCCGCTGCGCCTACCTGGAAAGCGGGGATTTCGACCTGGCACAGCGCATGCTCAAAGCGCGCTTTGAGGCATTCTTGCGGAATACCCTGGATTTGGACGGTGGGTTGATCCAGGACATTATCGGCAGGGGTTGGGGACCGGCGGGCGTCCGCCAGGGAGATCGTATCATCGCTACCAAGATCCCGAAAAGTGGAAACCTGGTGAAGTACCTAACTGAGAGTGACCCGCAGGTGAAACGCCAGCTGTACTGCCATTGCCCGCGCATCCGCCAGGCGATATCTGCCGGGGTGCAGGTGCCTGCTGCCTATTGTTACTGCGGTGCAGGCTTTTATCGCGGCATCTGGCAAGAGATCACCCAGCGCCCGGTGCAAGTGGAATTGCTGGAGAGCGTATTGAATGGGGGTGAGGTTTGCAAGGTGGCAATCCATCTTGGGAGCGATTGATACTCGATAATACATTGAATGGAGATAAGCAATGATCCGTTCTCTCTATTTCACGACAGATGGACAGATCCACGCCGATCTAAGCCAGGATGAGCTGGCGATGGCGCTGCAAGACCCACAGGGCTTGCTGTGGATGGATTTTGAAGCGACACCCGCCGAGATGGATGAAAAAGTGCTCATCGACGTGTTCGGCTTTCATCCCCTGGCGGTGGACGACGCCTTGCAAGAGACCCACGTGCCCAAAGTGGACGACTGGGGTAAATACCTCTACATCGTGCTGAGCGCAGTCGCAGTTGAGAAAAACGGCGACTCTCTGCTGAATGTGCTGGAATTGGATGTGTTTTTGGGTCAGAATTACATGGTGACCCACCACGATCAACCCATTGCTGCACAGCAGCGAGTATGGGACGCCTGCCAGCGGGACGACCGCCACCTGCGGCGCGGCGTCGACCACCTGCTCTACCGCCTGGTTGACGAGGTGGTGGCGCAGTACATGCCTGTGGTGGAGGAGATCGATGACGAGATCGACCGGATTGAGGATGAGATTTTCAATAACCCCGGACCAGATGTTCTATCACGCATCTTCAGCTTGAAGCGGGCTGTCCTGCAAATGCGGCGTGTTCTGGGTCCGCAGCGTGAGGTGCTCAACCGCCTGGCACGCGATGATTACGAGGTGATTGACGCCCGGGCGAGGGTGTATTTCCGGGATGTGTACGATCACCTGGTGCGCCTGCACGACCTGACCGAGAGCCTGCGCGACCTGATCGGCGGCGCGCTGGACACCTACCTTTCGGTGATCAATAACCGCATGAACGACATCATGAAGACGCTAACCGTGATCACCACTCTGTTCATGCCGATCTCTTTTGTAGTTGGCTTCTTCGGGATGAATTATTTCTTTCCAGTCGCCCAGACCGACCAGTGGACTGACCTGCCGTCTTTTATCATCACCTTGTCCATCCTGGTGCTGCTGCCTGCCGGCATGTTAGCCTGGATCCGCCGCCGCGGTTGGATGTGATTCCCTTTTTAGCGCCCGGCTTTGTTTGCAATCGCCCGCTGGTAGGCTTGTAGATACTGGCGGGCGCTGCGTTCCCAGGAATAGTCCTGCGCCATGGCCGCCTGCACCATCTGCTGGATGTGCTGCGGGCGGTCATAGTAGGTGCTCACTGCCCAGCCCACCGCGTAATAAATCGCCAGGGGGTTGGCATCCCAGAACTTAAAGCCCGTGCCGGTGCCGTTGCGCTCCTCATATTGCTGAACGGTGTCATCCAGGCCGCCGGTGGCGCGCACGATGGGCAGGGTCCCGTAGCGCAGGGAATACAGCTGGTTCAGACCGCACGGCTCGTAGATCGAGGGCATGATGAAGAAATCCGACCCGGCCTCGATCCAGTGGGCGATCTCCTCGTGATAGCCGATGTAGCTGCCGATGCGCCCGGGATACTGCCCGGGAAGCTGCCCGAAGTACCACTCCAGCCCTTTATCGCCTGATCCCAGGATGACGAACTGGACACGCATATCCCGGACGATGCCTTCGATCACCTGCGCCAGTTGGTCGAGGCCTTTTTGAGGCACCAGGCGGCTGACCACCCCGACGATCGGGATAGTAGGATCGACCTCCAGCCAGAAGCGCTGTTGCAGCTCGCGTTTGCAGATCACCTTACCGGAAAGATCGGCAGCTGAATAGCGGGCTGGGATGAGCGAATCGTGGGCAGGGTCCCACTGGTCGTAATCGGCGCCGTTGAGAATGCCGATATAGTTCTCGCCTTTGTTGTTCAGGTAGGGAGCCAGACCCTGCCCCCCAATGGGGGAGCGCGTCTCAATGGCATAGTTAGGGCTGACCGTGTTGACCATATCGGCGTAATGGATTCCGCCCTTGAGCAGGTTGACCCGCCCGTAGTCTTCGAACTTATCGGTGGTAAAGTTGCCCCATTGTAAGCCCAGGTAGTTATAATCGGCGGCGTTATACACCCCCTGGTAGGCGATGTTGTGCAGGGTGAGCAGGCTGGCAGCACTCCCCAGCACCGGGTCAGCCCAGTGCCAGATCTTGAGGTAGGCGCTGGCCAGGGCAGTTTGCCAGTCGTGGGCGTGGACGATATCCGGGGCGAAACCCATATCCCGGCAGAGCTGGAGAGCAGCCCGGGTGAAGAAGCCGAAGCGGCGGGCGTTATCCTGGTAGTCGTTGAAATCAGCGTCGTGGTACAGGCCGTAGCGCTGGAAATATTTTGCCGATTCGATGAAGTAGATAGGCACGCCCTCGTACTCGGAGGTATGGACAGCGCACCACTCTTCGCCGTCGCCCATCCACACCCCCAGCGGGCTGATGAAGGGGCGCAAGCCAAAGCGGGCTTCGTCGATGAAGGCATATTTGGGCAGGATAACGATCGCCTGGTGACCCAAATTGCGCATGATCTTGGGCAGGGCGCCAACCACGTCTGCCAGCCCGCCGGTCTTGGCAAACGGCACGCACTCAGAAGCGATGAAGGCGATTTTCAGGGGAGATTTCATGGTGCGAGGGGAAATTATATCACCGCCGCTCACCGTCATAAAAACAACCGCACCGGTGCAATCAGCCGGTGCGGTTGCGATACCGATATTCAGTTGTACGTTACCACTTACCTTTTGGACCAATAAGAACTTTGGATATTTATTTCACGCGGGCTTTGATGATCGGGGTACCGCCAGCGCCGAGCTGAGCCTGCAGGCGGACATCCACACCCTCGGGGATAGTGACGGGACCAACTGTCATGCTGGGCACGGGGCCTACGCCAACAGCTTCCACCATGATCTGATAAGTGCCGGCGGGCAGGTCAGCGGTGAAGCGATCCTTGAACTCTAGCGGGATTGCAGCCAGCCAGGCGCCATCTTTGTAGACGGTAGCGATCACGGGCAGTTCTTTGGAGAGACCCAGGGCATTACCATTGATGCCGTGGTAGACGGAGATGTTGAAGGTACCATCCGAAGCTTTGGCGTTGGGGGCGGCGAAGGCGAAGGCGCCAGCCAGCAGGGCAAGCAGAGTAGCGACGATCACGAAGCGAGATATTGTTTTGTTCATGGTTTAGGTCCTTTTCTTTGATGAAGTATTGTATAGGTTGCGTTGAGTAAATAATACCATATGTAGATTATTTGTCAAGATATTTAGATGAGTATTCGATTAATAATTCTACAATATATAGACAATGCCGGTTACTCTAAAGGTCTACGAGACCTTTAGAGTGTTGGATTGTGAATTTGTGTCCGTTTAGTGATGGGGTGAGAAAAAGTGGGTCAGGTGGGAGAGGAGCTGCCCACCTGACCCGATCCTGGCAGGCGAGTGATGGAAAGCCTGCCTGTAGAGGTATACGCAGGATGTGGAATCCGGTTGCAAGCTGTTATTTTTCGATCTCTACCCCCAGGTGGGACAAGATGATTTCCAGCGGCCAGTGGCGGTGCTCTTCAAAGGCTTTGAGGGCTTCTCTCGAGGCGACTTGTTTTTCGTTGCGGAAGGAGGTGAACCGTCCCGGAGGCTTGATCGAGCGCAGCTGATCTATAATCCCGCCGGGCGAGCCGTCGCTGTTCTGGTAAGCTTCCTGGACGTATTGCTGAAGGTATTTGCGGTAAGCGCCAATGTCCATGCAAAAAGACCCGTTACGGGCGGTGATGGGATTGTTCCTGGGCGGGCTTGTTCCCCCGCCCAGAAATAGGGTTTTCGGAAAGGTTCAGTCTTCTTCCTGGCGGTATTTGAAGGATAGTTTGATCTTTGCCCGGTAGGCGACCACCTTATCTTCGTCGATCTGTACGTCAAGTTGCATCACTTCGGCGATGCGCAGATCGTGCAAGCTCTTGGCAGCGGTTTCGACCGCGTTGGCGGCTGCCTTCTCCCACGATTCGGTGCTGGTGCCGACCAATTCTATGACCTTGTAAACGCTCTCACCCATGGTAGTACTCCTTTCGTCTTTGTGTGAATTGGGTTGAATAAAGCCTCAATGATCAGTATGCCCTGATCTCACCAACCTCCTGGACATCCACCGGCACGCCATCGATCTCGTGCGGGATGACATCCTCCGGAGCCAGCTGGGCTGCAGGCAGCTTCCTGTCCACCATCACAACCAGCCCCACCTGCTCGGTGCGCTGGCCATGGCGCTGGCAAAAACCCACTCCCACGCCAACCACATTGGCTTTTGCCATCAGCTGGCTGGTGTACGCCTGTTTGACTGCCCGGGCGCGCTGGGTTTCATCTTGCGGCTCGATATCCTGATTTATCTCGTTCATATTTGCACATCCAAACAATCCAGCACCACCTGGATCGGGTTGATAATCGTGCTCTGCTCTGATCCGGCGAAAAGCAGGCCAACCGCCTTGAGCTCGCTGGCAGCCACCACCAGGGAACCGGAGTCACCCCCTTGCGAGATCGGTCCGCTGATGATCTGGTTGTCAAAGGTCGCTGTGCGCCCGGGTCCGTAGCTCACTGAGACGGTGGCGTCCAGCACGGTGATCTCGCCGCTGGTCAGTCCGGTGGTGCGCCCAGATTTGCGTACCTGCATGCCTAAAGCGGCTGGTAGGG
>JBFYSV010000010.1:0-21951 GCA_041301185.1 Anaerolineae bacterium | reverse complement strand
ACCTACTGCTTCGAAGTCACCAACACCGGCAACTTGACCCTCACCCAGCACACCCTGGCGGATTCCGAGCTGGGGATCTTGCTTGACAACTTTTCGTACTCCCTGGTGCCGGGAGCCAGCGCGTTTATCACCTCCACCGTCCAAATCACCCAGACCACGGTCAACACCGCTACCTGGACGGCTTTCAACCCCGGCCCGGTGGATACCGCTGAGGCAAGCGATACTGCCACGGTGAATGTAACCGAGGTCGAGTTCGAAGTCTACCTGCCGATGAGCTTTAAGAATTCGGGTCCATGAAAAAAAGAGGGTGTCTCCCAGCCTGGGGGACACCCTCTCTTTATTTTATTTCTCCGCGTCCTCTGTGTTCTCCGTGGTTCAATCCCTTAATCGTTAATCAAAAACTCCGCCCACAGCGGGTAATGGTCGGAGATACGCCACGAGACCTGATCCTTGGGCAGGTTGCGCCCCTTCAGCGCCACCTTGAGGAAGTCAAAAGTGCCGCCGCGGTTATAGCGCATAGATAGCGCCGGGATCTTGCCATCCCCCAAGAACCAGGCAATCTGGTCGTAGAATTTGTCCTTCTCGGGGTTGAACGGGTCGCTGAAGATGGTGCGCGGCACCCGGTTCAGGTCGGGCGGGGTGAACAGCCCGGTGGAGGTGAACGCCTGGTAGAGCAGGTCATCTTTGCGGTCGATATTGAAATCGCCCAGGGCGATCAAGTTGTGGTCCCAACCATTGATATCCCGCGCCCAATCTGCCAACCATTTGGCGATGGCTTTCACCTCGGGCAACCGCTCGGCGGCGTCCTTGCCGTACAGCACGTGCAGGGTCACCAGGATGAAGGTCTTGTGCGCCGAGCGGAAGCTGACCGCGTACGGCGTGCGGGCAAACTGGCGGCGCAGCGCTCCTGGGTCGATGCTCTCCAGCATCTCGGGCGGCACCACCAGCTCGCAAGCCAGCCCGGAGATGTTCACCTTGCGCATATCGAACAGGTACGCCATCCGCTCCCAGTTGCCGGAGCTGCCCTTGGTCTCGTCGGTCAGGATCAGCCCCCAGTGCTCGCCCAGGAATTTTAGCATGTGGCGCAGCGATTTCAGGTCGCCGCGCACCTCTTGTAGGGCGACCACGTCGAAGCGGGCAATGATCTCGGCGATGCAGCGCAGCGAGTAAAGGTCGCGCTTGGGGGAGTCCTTAGGCTCAGATTCCCATTTCTCGGTCAGCCCGCCGAAGGCGCGCAGGTTCCAGGTGGCGATCAGCACGTTGTGGTCGAGCACCTTGCGGGGGATGTCTTGATCGAGCTGCAGGCGTAGCTCGGCCAGCTCGGCGGCAAGCTCAGGGGGTAGCGGGTCGGTGATGCTGGGCATGGCATTTCCTCCTCGCCAGGGATTATACACTTTATTAAAGTTTATTTCGCTCGCATTCGGTTATTCTTGGCGTTGTGCTCAAGCTCGCACAAACCGAGGGCCTCCATCAATGGGGGGATATAGACACCGAAACGACCCCGCAATCCCTTTTTCAAACCATACCAGCCACCGATGGGATTGGCTGCTGATCTCCCCCAGGCCTCAACCGTCCCTTCTTTGGCTGGTTTCTGCTCATCTGCCCCGCCAAGCTCGACCCAATCGCCGGCTTGCTGCAGCATGGTGTATAAATCGTCGATGCAGCGAGCATCGTAAAACAGAACGGTCTTCCCAACGGTACATACCAGGACGGGCATGCCATCTTTCTCATCCACGTGCATGGTGTATTCACTTGTTCCTGGAGGGGTCTTCAAGATCCATGGATTATCCTTCGTGCGATTAAGTTCGACCATCACAATTACCTCCTCAAGTATGCGTGCTATTCCAGGGTCTTGTTCGCCTGCCGAGGGAATTATACCATTTGTGCCTAAATTGTCTTATAGAGCGATCAGCGCAACGGCCGCCAGGCAGAGCAGTACCCCCAACCACTGCGCCGGCGAGACTTCTTCTTTATTCACCAGGCGAGCCAGCAGCACCGTGCCCGCCGGGTACATTGAAGACAGGACAGCCGCGATGTCCATGCGGGTCAGGTTCGCCGCGGCCAGGTAAAAGGCGTTCGCCCCAGCGTCCAGCACGCCGCCCAGCACTGCCACCGGGATGCCCTTGCGCGTTGCCAGGCGGATGCGGCTGCTGATGATAACCGCCGCCGCCATGATGATCTGCACTCCCTTGGAAAGCACCAGCGGGGTGAAGAATTGGTCTGAGCCCACCTGGGCGAGAAACACAAAAAAGCCCCCAAAGCCCAATCCCGCCAGCACAGCCATCCCCAGACCCTTGCGCGCTTCGCCCGGGTTGCTCTGCGCCGAGCGGGAAGCCAGCCAGATGCCGCCCAGCCCGAGGATAAACCCGGCTAGCTGGTTAAGGGATGGCAGGCCCTCCAGGAATGCCCCTACCACCACCGGCACCGCCGCGCCGATCACCCCGGCAGTGGGTGAGACCAGGGCGGCATTGCCCGCCGCCAGGCCGCGGTAGAGGAAGATCAGCCCCAGCCCGCCCATCACCCCGGAGGCCAAAGCCCAGAGCACACCCTGCCAGGGGATCAGCGCTTCGCCCCTCAGCAGGGCGAGTACCAGGAAGACCGCAGTACCGGCGCTGGCGCCAAAGCCCAGCACGATGATCGCATTATTGTGTTTGGAAGCGTATCCACCGCTGAAATCGCTGGCTCCCCAGGCGGCAGCCGCCGCAAGTCCCAGCAATGCGCCGATCAAGGTTGGCGTCAGCAGCGTCGGTGGCATGCGCTGATTTTATCACGTGAATCCGCGCCCTGAGCCCAGCCGGTGGGTTGGGTCGAGCGATCTATTCCAAGGGAGCTACGTAGGTTGGGTTGAGCGGTCCATTCTAAGATGCCAATCAATGACCAGCTAAGCGAAACCCAACTTAACAGTCTGGCAGAATTCATACGACTTGAGTAAAATTACTTCGTTTAACCCAATGTATAGCTCAATTTCGTTCCCGTTAGGATGAATGCGACATGCAAAAAGCCAATCAAACCGAGAGCCCCAAACAACAGCTGTTTCGTGATATGGTTCTGGGCACCCTGGTGTACTCCGTGGTGCTGGGATTCTTCGAAGACTATACGGATATCGTCAACACATGGTCTTACTCGACGACCTTTTTTGTGGCCGTCGTGATGCAAATTCTGACGTATATCACTTTTTGGTTGAAATCTCTGGTGGTTAAGTACTTCAAGGGAAAAGAAGGCAAGATCTACCAGGCCGCGCTTGTTTTCGGCGTTTGGCTGATTTTGTTCCTCTCAAAATTCGTCTTTTTGGCGGTCATTGATATTATTTTTGGCAGCTCGGTAGAGATTAGCGGATTTATCGGCCTGATCATCATCATCGTCACCATGACGGTGTCCAAATATTTGATTGACCGCTTGTATGCGAAGCTGGCCGAGTAAGCCGCGTAGGTTGGGTTGAGCGATCCCTTCCAGGATGCACATCAATGATCAGCTAAGCGAATCCCAACAAATCCTCTGGATTTACTCGTCTTGGATTTGAGATAAGAGGTCTGCGTCGATTAAATCTTGGGGTCGCCCCGAGGCTTTCTTTGATTGAATCAGGTCATCTTTGGGAATGAATGGTACAACTAACCCATCGAAATCGATCTCATTCCTGTTGTGCCAGGATTGCTCAAAATCTCCCCCAGGAATCCCCATCAGGATATCTACTCTAACAGGCGGAACCCCCATTTGATAGAAGTAACCTTCTTCGGAGAAATCATCTTCTGTCAGACCAGTGAGAGGCGCTCCAAAGGTTTTAAGTGCGTTGTAGACTGCTGCCGCATTGTTTGCATCTGTGCTGATCCATAGATCAAGGTTTTTTGTATATCTTGGTTCAGCATATTGGATGAGCGCATAGCCGCCAATAACCAGGTATCTAACCTTGTTGTCGTTGAAAAGTTTCAACAGTTCGGTGAAGTCGGAGTTGACGAACATCTTTGCCTTTCACACGCCATGCATGAACGATCATCTCCCAGGCAGCGTCAAAACGAGCTTGAGGTGACTGCTTCTGCCAAAAGTCCAGGTCAAAAGACCTGTCCAGGTCTTCAATCTTACCTCTTCGTTCCATAAATAATGTTCTCATCAACTTGCTCCTGGATGGATTATAGCATGGTAGTGGGGTGGGGTGGGTTGAGGGAGTGCTCAACCCACCCTACTTATTTGCGCTCAAATACTCGCCCAGCTTCTCTAGCGCCACCGGCATATTTTCCCTCCCGAAGCCCAGCCTGAAATGGCGGCGGTCATAGTCATAAACCGTGGAAGGCAGCAGCAGGATACTGGCTTCTTCGATCAGCTTCTGGCAAAATTCGGGGGCATCCATATCGCCTTTCAGCCGGGGGAAGGCGATCGTCCCGGCTCGGGGCTTGACCCACTCAAACCTATCACCATAATCTTCAAAGAACCGGTCGAGTAGAGCAAGGTTTCTGTTGATCCGCCGCAGGTGCCGGGCGATGATCTCCTCCTTATGGCGCAAGGCGATCAGCGAGAGGATTTCGCTGGGGGCGCTGCTGCAGATGGTGGTGTAGTCCTTGTAGGCAGCCATCCTGGCGAGCCAATCCGCCTGCCGGGTGACCAGCCATCCTAACCTGACCCCTGCCATGCCGAAGGTCTTGGACATGCCGAACAGCGATACCGCCTTCTCGTACACCTCACAGGCGGAGGGCAGCCTGTCCTTCGGATCGTACTCCAGGTAGCGGTACATCTCGTCTGAAAAAAGCCACAGATTGTGCTCCCGGGCCAGGTCGATCATCTTGAGATAATCTTCTTTCGGTGGTAGATAGCCGGTTGGATTGTGCGGGAAATTGAGGATGATCAGCTTCGTCTCCGACTTGATCTGCTCCTCAAGGAAATCGGGGTTAAAGCACCAGCCGTTCTCTTCTTCCGGCTTCCATAAGGTGACTTCACAGCCCATCCCCTGGGCGATCTCGTACAGGGATTGGTAGCCCGGGAAGGTGCAGATCACATGGTCGCCTGGCTCGAGGATGGCGCTCAAGGCGATCAAGATACCCTCCTCCGGCACGGCGACCAGGCACTGGTCTGGGTCTATCCCCTGGTACAGCCTGGCGATCTCTTGCCGCAAGAGCGGGTGCCCTGCCGATTCGGTGTAGCCCAGCGCCAGGTGGTCCCACAGGTCTCGCGTCTCGGGATCAGCCAGGGCTAATAACTCGCTCTGCAGAATGCCGTCGCAGTCTGAGCTGGATAGCAGGTACTTGACCGAAAACTCGTAGCGGGCAAAGTATCGTTCTAATTGAAAGGGTCTTAGCTTCATGGCGGTTTGATTTCCCTACGGAGGTTATTTTCACTCCAGGTTGAAATGCCGCTGCCACAGGTCCTCGCCGGTCTGCCCGGAGGCCTGCATGATCCACAAAACCAGCAAGTCGAAGTACACCAGCAGGCTCTGCTCGGAGAGGGTGGTCATCGGCTGGATGGAGGCCGGGCTTTCTGCGGGAGAAAGCTTGTTGAACATGGGCATCTTGACGACGATATCCGCCAGCCCTCCGATGCGGGATTCAGGCCGGGCGGTGATCAGGGCGATCCGCAGGCCGTGTTGCTTCGCCAGCGCGGCTACCTGGTAGACAGTCTGGGTCTCGCCGGAAGCCGAGCTGAGGATCAGCAGGTCGTCCTTGCCCAGCCCGGGTGTGGTCGGCTCGAGGAGCACGTGGCTGTGAAAGCCGAGCTGTGCCAGGCGCATGGCAAAGCCGGAGGACATGATGCCCATCCGGCCGGAGGCGTGGACGACAATCCGCCTGGCGGAGAAGATCGCTTCCACAAGCTGCCGGGAGCCTTCTTCGTCGGCGTGGGATACCACCCCCTTGATCTCTTCCAGCACGATCTCCAGCAGGGATGGTAAGGAGACTGACCTCCAGTTGGACTCGGGCAGCAATTGGGGTTCGTCATTGCGTATCGGCGTACGGTTCATAAGGCTCTCTTTCTAATATAATCTCAGTCCGAGGTAAGATCTTCTTCTACATAAGAGTGTCATTCTGTGCCCCGCAAGGGCGAGGAATCCCTGTGTTGGTAATCTATTAATGGGCTAATCAGGGATTTCTCGTCGCTTCGCTCCTCGAAATGACATTTATATTGCATGCGATTGCTTATTCCATACTCACGTCAATATTCTCCCACCCCTTTGGGGGAGAGTCTGGATAGGTTCTTAACCTTCCTGCCGCTCAGAGAGAAAAGCCTCCACCTGCGCCCGGGTGGGCAGGGGCGCCATCGCCCCCATCCCGGTGGCGGTCAGCGCGCCGACCGCGTTGGCGTAGCCCACCAGCTGGCGCAGGGTGAGCTCATCCAGGGCGGGCAACTCCAGGGAAGTGCCCAGCAGCCCGTACACCAGCCCGCCCACGAAGGCATCCCCGCAGCCGGTGGTATCCACCGCATCCACCGGGAATGCCGGCACGTGGCCCTCGGCTCGCCCGTTGTTGTAGTACGTCCCGCCGGAGCCCAGGGTGACCAGGCACAGCTGCACTCCCTGTTCCAAAATCCAGCGGGCGGCGGCGGGCAGGTTGGACGTCCCGGCGAGCAGCTCGATATCCACCTCGTTGGCCTTCAGGATATCTGCCCCATGCATGCCTTCCAGGATGCGCTGCCGGGCTTCTGCCCGGTCGGGCCACAAAGGGGCGCGGTAGTTCACATCGTAAGAAACCAGCACCCCGTTTTGTTTCGCCAGCCGGACGGCGTGCATGACGGCAGCCTTGCTGCCGCCGGTCAGGGTGACCGAGTTGTACAGGAACAGCCTGGCAGAGGCAATGTAAGCCGGGTCGATGTCGTCCGGTGCCAGCTCCCCAGATGCGCCCCGGTAAAAGATGAAGTCCACGTTCTTCGGGTCAGAAGCGTCCACCCAGGCGACCGGGGTCGGGCTGCCCCGCACCTGGGTAAAGTGGTTGGTATCCACGCCCTCCGAGCGCAGCAGCTCCATGAAGCGCTCGCCGAAGGGATCGGCCCCGGCTTTGCCGATAAAGCCGGCGGTTGCCCCCAGGCGGGTTAGCGTGACAGCGACGTTTGCCTGCGATCCGCCCAGGGCGATGGTGAAATCGGTGGCTTCCTTGAGAGGGGTACTGATCGGGTTGGCGTAGATATCGACGACCACTTCACCCAGGGTAATGACATCCGGCATAGGCAAGGCTCCAAATATGGTATGTGGATGTGAGGCGGTTAGCTTTCTCGGGCGGCTGCCAGGTTACAGGGTGTGATCGCCCCGCACCGCTGCAGCGAGGTCTACAGATTATCAAAGATGAAGAAAATGTAATCCTGTGAGGTGGTTTTCACGCCCAGGTCGTTGAGCATTCTGAGGATCTGGGCGCGATGATCCGTGCCGTGGTTGGCGACGTGCAGCAGCACCTGCCACAAGATCAGGTCTTTATCCTCGCCTTCTGGGAACGGTTTCTCATAGAGCATCTCGTCGCCCAGGTTTGCCAGGTAATCGCGCATACTCTGCTCGACGCTGTCCCAGTGGGTTAGAATGTCTTTCAAATTGTCAAAACCGGCAGGGTCAAGCGGTTCTGGGACGTCAAAGCCGCGCAATGCGCTGAACCAGGTATCATCGGCGCTGATCAGGTGGACGATCTGGTTGCGCACCGACCCGTGCGAGTAACCCGTCTCCTGGGTGAACTGCTCGGGGGAGAGTGAAGCGGTACAGGCGTTCCAAATCTTGTGGTTTTCGGTGAAGTGGTACTCGTAGAAATGGCGAAAGGCGTCTGCGTTCATGGTGTGGCACATGCTCCTTTTTGTGGGTACATCAGCATTTTAGTTGGATTGACCGGGTATAGTCAAGTGCCTTGCTTGACTCCGTTTTTTTTGCTGTATACAGTTAATTAGTTTTTGGTGCGGAATCAAAGCGCCAGGCAACTGGTTTGAAGGGTTTTTTGCACCATGGATAACCATTGGGAATGGGGTGGGATATCGAAAACTTTTTTTCCGCGGTTCGAGGCAATTGGATACTGGCTTTTAATTTAGCCTGCGAAAATGGGTTTCTTCAGCCAATTTAGGCATGCCAGGTCAGGAGGAAAAAATTAAAACCGAGGATAGGCAACGCAAACCCAGAGGCGATGATGAACCTCAGGTATTTAAGCCTGAGAAAGAAGACACAGGGTGGGCGTTCAGCCGGCGGGATTTTCTGAGACTGGCAATCGCGGCCGGTGCGGGTGCGGTTGTTGCCAGCCTATCCGGAGTCAAGGACATGCTGGGGCGTCGCGTCCAGCTGGTTGCCCACAGCACCCAATTAACCCAACCGGAATTACAGCCCGGTCAATCTTTGACCAAGATCTGGTACCTCAAGAACAATGCCGACCAGCCCTGGGGTGAAGGCGCTGTGTTGAGCCTGGTTGGGGCTGGGCTGTGGCAGGCTGCAAGTTCGATAAGTCTGCCCAATCTATCCCCCGGGGAAGTCATCCCGGTACGGGTGTCTTTGATTGCGCCTGCCGATCTGGACCCGCGGCCGGTCGAGGCGACCGTCCTGCTCGCCAATGAGGAATTCAAGTTATTTTTGCCCCTCATTCACAAAGCATTTCCGGAGCCTCCCTGCACTTGCGAAGCGTATGTCCCCTGCACCTGCGATGGTGATGTTCCCTGCGCCTGCGATGGTGATATTCCATGTGGGTGTGTCTACTACTACTGCCCCTGTGACTATGAAGTTCCTTGCGTCTGCGATTACCACGTCTGCCCCTGCGACTATCTTCCTCCCTGCGTCTGCGACTATGACGTTCCGTGTGGTTGCGATTACTACATTCCTTGTGGGTGTGTCTACTACTTCTGATCATAGGTACTGAGCGTCTGGGCCAACCGTTGCTGGGAGGGATTGCATGGAAGTCTTTGCTGTGCCCGTGGAAGACAAAGTACTGCTCTACCGACCCTTACGCCGCCTGGCTTTCATCGGAAACCAGGCTATGGCAGACCTGACCCTGGGATTGCTTGGCAAGGGACCAGGTTCGGAACAGCCCGGCGAGGAGGCATTTTCCTCAGATAACCATCCGGACGCATGCGATTTTCTAGAGAAGATCGGGTTCTTGAAACCAGATCCTCCACCTCCTCCACTGCCAGATTGTGAGTTTAAGCCAACCTCGGCGGTGCTGCTCCTAACCAGCCGGTGCAACCTGCGCTGCATCTATTGCTATGCAGGCGGAGGAGAGCGGGGGGTGCAGGATCTCACTCCAGAGATGGCACGCGCAGCCGTTGACATCGTATATTAAAATGCGCTCGAGCAAGCAAGGCCGAGGTTTAATCTGATCTTTCACGGCGGCGGCGAGCCGGTGCAAGCTCTGGATGTCATCCAGGAAGCTGTGACTTATGCTCGAACCAAAGATCTCCCTTTCCATACCTCCATGGTCAGCAACGGAGTCTGGTCGAAACCCCAGCGCGAATGGATTATCCAGAACCTGGATGGGGTGGGCTTGTCGGTCGATGGCTGTCCCGATACCCAAAACCACCAGCGGCCTCTTGCCAGTGGTAGACCATCCTCCCCGGCAGTGATGCACACCATCCGGGCTCTGGATGATGCCGGCTTTAAGTACAGCATACGCATGACGTCATTACCGCCCTGGCCGGGTAGCCTGCCCGAAGATGTTGCCTTTCTATGCGAGGCGACCAGTGCCCAGGCGATCCAGGTCGAGCCGGCCTTTAACACCCTGCGCGGCACGCACCGGGCGCCCAGCCCGCCTGAAGCCGAGGCATTTATTGAAGGCTTTAAGCAGGCTTTTGAGATTGCGGTCCGGGCTGGTCGGGAGCTGATCTATTCGGGTGCCCGCCCATGGGTGCTCACCCAGTCTTTTTGCCAGGCGCCGTATTCCTTGTTGACTGTCTCACCCTCCGGAGTGGTGGTTGGCTGCTTTGAGGCTACCGATGACGAGTTTCCATTGTTCGATGCAGCTCGAGTGGGGTTCATGGATGATAGGCATCTCGTCGTCGACCACGAGTCGCGGCGAGCCTTGCATGAAACCCTGGCCCAGCGCAGGGAGAAATGCCGTGCCTGCTTTTGCTACTGGCACTGTGCGGGAGATTGCTATAGCCGCGTGTTCGCACCCAGTGAGTACGGGCAGCCTGCTTCCAGCCCTCGCTGCAGCATGAATCGCGAGATCACTGCCTATATCCTGCTCTGGTACATTGCCCATGGGGATGGTGTTTGGCGCGGGCAGGGCGGGCATCCCAATGGAAAAGAGCTCATGAAGGCTTTCTAGTGTCTTGTCCAGGCTCAAAGCCAAGGCAACCTGCCTGCCCGCAATTTCCGCTCCCCGAAAAGTGGAATTATGAGATAATAAAGGCCGTAATTTTTAAACACAAATAAACCAGGAGCCATTCGAATGAAAATTGTCACCGACTGCGCCGCAGACCTGACGCCCGCGGAAGCGCAAGAGCTTGGCGTCACCATCGCCCCCTTATTTATTCAATTCCCCGAGGGGGAGGTCAACGCCAGCGACCTCACCCCCGACCAGTTTTACGACCGTCTGGAAGCCATGCAGCCGGTTATCCCGACTACCGCCCAGCCTTCGGAGGGGATATTCACAGAGATCTACCGCAAAGTCGCCGAGAAGGGCGAGCAGGTGCTCTCGATCCATATCTCGTCCGGCTTGAGCGGCACGCTCAACTCCGCCGTTCAGGCTGCCAAGAATTTTGCCCCCAACCAGATCCACGTCGTCGATACCCTGACCCTTTCCGGTGGGGAACGCTTCCAGGTGCTGGCAGCCGCCCAGGCGGTGAAAGCCGGGTGGGCAAAGGATGCCATCCTGGAGCGCCTGGAGGTGATCCGCAAATCCACTGAGGTGATCTACACCCTGGATACCCTCACCTACCTGGCGCGCGGCGGGCGGATTGGCCGCGTCCAGGCGCTGGCAGGCTCGCTGCTAGGGCTCAAGCCGGTCATCCACGTGGATAAGACCGACGGCAAATACAGCACCGTATCCAAGGCGCGCACTATCGGGCGCGCCCTGCAAGAGATTGGCGATCACCTGGCGGAGCTTTACCCGCGAGATGTGCCGGTGTGGGTCTCTGTGCTGCACGGTAAGTTCGGGGAGAAAGCCGATAGCTTAGCCAGCCTGCTGAGCGAGCGCCTCAACATCGCCCGCCTGGAAATCCAGCGCATCTCGCCGGTGCTGGGCGTGCACACCGGCCCGGGGATCGTCGGCGCGACGGTGCTGCCGATGAAGCTGATGGAAGATATCCAGTAAGCGGAAAGGCTCTCGAAGAGCCTGGAAATCATCGGAATATATCGCGGTAAGACCACGCTTCGCCCTGCTTTTAGGACAGCCCCACGTTGTAAGGGCGGGTTGCTTTACTGCACATCGAATGGACCCCGCTCTGACCCGGGCGGGGATTGCATCGCAGAGCTTGCTCCTAAAGATCTAGGACCCGTCGTTGCGAGCCGCTCTTTGGCGAAGCAACCTGATGGCTTTATCCCCGGATAGATCACCCATTAATCACCCCCTAATAGGACAATATTAGTCTTATAATCCTTTTTATCCCAAACATCGTGTTCGATAAAGAGGTTTATATATAATGAGATCCGCTTGGTTCTTTCGGCTCTTGATGGTTTTTGTTCTCATATTCACGAGCGCCGCGAACATCGTTTCGCCCGCCCAAGCCCGGTCTTTGCCGGATCATCCCCAAACGCCGGCGTTACCAGCGGCTGATCTGGTTTTATACGCCGACGCGTTGGCGTCCGGCTGGGAGGATTGGTCGTGGGACAGCACGCTGGCGTTTGATAACACCGCTCCAACTCTGAACGGGCCAGCCTCGATTGCCGTAACCTTCAACGCGGCCTATGCCGGTTTCTCGCTACGCACTACCCCTGCATTGCAAGCCGCTGATTTTTACGCAGTATCCTTCTTTATCTACGCCCCCGGCACAGACCGGGCGCTCAGCCTGGTCTTGCAGACCAGCGATGCTGGCGGCGAAGGCCCATCCTTCGACTTCAACGCGCCTGCCGATCAATGGAGCCAGATCGTGGTGGGGTTGGACTCGCTGGGCAGCCCGGCGGAAATTGCCCGGCTGAATATTGGCGAGAACAGCGGCGCCCCCCAGGCCGTGTTCTACCTGGACCAGATCAGCATTCTCAGCTCGGCTGGCGGGGCAAATGCAGATATCCCGGCAGTCATCCCGGGAGCGCCCAAGCCGACCATCAGCGTTGACCCGGCGCACGGTTATGCCGGGCAGGTAGTACAGGTTGAGGGTGTTGCCCCAGCCGGGTTTGGCGGAGTGCGCCTGGCCTGGTTGTTCGATGGCGCCACCTTTAACGCCGGGGAAGCTATCCCAGGTGAGGCGGGCGCTTACACTGCCAGCCTGGAAGTTCCCGCTGGCGCGCCGGAAGGGGCGGCACAAGTTTGCGCGGCTGTTTCAGGTACGGCGCAGGGTGTTTTTGGCTGTGCCGATTTCACTGTCGACCCGGCTGCCCCTGGTACGGTCAACGGCCTGGTGGAAGCGGGTCTGATCGATCCCGGTCAGGCGGCCGAAGTGCAGCTGCTCAACCAGGCTGGCGATGCGCTCTATACTGCACTGCTGTCCCCCTCCGGGGGCTTTGTACTGGATGGGGTCCGCCCCGGCCTGTACCTGGCGGTGGTGGTGGGCCAGCTGGCTCACCCGGCAGCTTCAGAGGAGATCCTGATTAGCGCCGCCTCAGATATAGGGCTTTCCATCCGGGCAATCCTGGCTGGCGCCGAGCTGGATCCGGTGAGTGGCAAGTATTGCACCCCCAAAGACAACCAGGCCAGCGTTTCCAGCCTGAAAGCCCTGTACACCGACCGCGGCTTGCTGGTTAGCGCAGGGGCCAGCACACAATCTACCCAGGGGGCAGACAGCTTCGGCAGCGCCTTCGCGGCCGGGCACATGAATAGCATCCTTGCGTCGCTTATCCGTAAAGACTTCGGCACCTACCTGAGCGGGGTCACGCTGGATAACAAATTCACCGCCAACCTGCAGATAATCAATGGGGCGGCGGTGGAGCGGGTGGACTTTCACGTCGAGCTGCCCGACGGCGTTCTACTTCCGCTGGGATCTGACAGCCAGGCTCCTTATGAGATCGATTATAACGTGGGCCAGCTTCCCCCAGGCACCAGCTCCCTGATTGCGGCGGCGGTGATGGCGAACGATGTGCGCCAGTGCCCCAAGATCAGAGAGATCACCGTCGCAGCCAACCCGGTGGCCAGCCCGCACTACCAACCGGCAGCCTATGCCAACTGGGATGCGGGCGCTCAGGTCTACCGTTTTGGCGGCACTCTGCCCAACCTGGGAGGCTTGCTGCCGCTGGCTTTCCCAGCGCAGCCCACCTCGCTGCCCTTAATCGGCAATATCCAGAGCAAGCTTGGTGCCGGGCTGGCGCTCTCCGGGATCCTGCACCTGGATGGTGTGATGCAGATCGAGGTCATGTCGGTAGGAGCCCAGGCGGTGCTGCTTGGGCTGCCGGTCTTCAACCAGACCCAGGCGGTCAACCCGCCCAAGGACGGCAGATTCTACGCCGGCACCGATCTGCGCAATTTCGATAACCTATCTATTTCGACTGGACCGCGCACGCTGTGGGAGAACCGCTACGACCAAACTGTCTTCAACAGTATCCTGTTTACCTATTTCGGGATCGTCACCGTGGGCGCAAGCATCAAGATCGGGGTCAGCGGCGAGCTGATCCTGGACGCCACGATTTACCCCCTGATGCCGGAGATCGACATGACCCTGATGCCGGTGATGGGCGCTTACCTGTCCGTCGGTTTGTGGGTCAACGTGCTGGTGCTCGCCTCAGCCGGCGTGGATGCCATCCCATCCGTGCACCTGGGGTTACCGCTGCACATTAACACCTGGGACGGCCGCGGGGCGTGGTTCGATGATCCTTGTTATGGCATGCGGGTGGACTTGAAAGCCTGGGCCAAGATCGACTACCTCTTCGACGTGTGGCGTGCGGAGGCAACGTTTAACCTGTTTAAGGATGACGAGCCGGACGGCTGCCTGTACGCGGCCCAGCTCATCGCCCAACTGGAGCAGCAGGCCGAAGCCAACGCAGCCGTAGCCCCGCCTAACCCGCGGGTGATGGCCTCGCCGCAGGTGGCAGCCAGTTTCAGCGGGCGGGTGATCTCGGTGTACGTGGAAGACCGTACCCCGCTGGCTGAGCTTCCCAGCCCGGCGGTGATGGCGCGCTTCAAAGACCTGCAGAGTGGAGACTGGCTGCCGGCAGTGCAGATCAGCGACGGACAGCATGCCGTCAATGACCCGGCAGCGGCTTTCTTCGGCTTTGACGGCGAGGAGGCCCTGGTAGCCTGGGCGCAGACCGACATGACCCAGACGGAAGAGGAGGCAGCCGACTCGATGGACGACTATCTCAACCAGCTGGAGATTTACACCAACCGCTGGGATGGGCAGGTGTGGAGCGGACCGCAGGCGCTGACCACCGACCTGCAGGGCGACGGCTTCCCCGTCCTGGCTGGCGATGCAGATGGGGTGACCCTGGCCTGGGTGCGGGATGTGGACGGTGATAGCACCACGACCGCCGATATGATCATCGCAGTGCGCGACTGGAGCCCGCAGACCGGCCTGGGCGATCTGCAAACCCTGACCGGCGGACCAGGCGGTCTGAACGCCCAGGTGAGCATCGCCCGCCAGGAAGCAGACCCCGGCACAGATACGGTCCTGGCCTGGACCTACGATACAGACGGCAGCCCCGAAACGCTGGAAGACCGCCGCCTGCAGCTGGCGGTGCGCGGCCAGGCAGCTGACCCGACCGAATGGGTCCTGCTCAACCCGCAGCCCCTGCCGCCGCGGGTGGAAAACCCCAGCCTGACCTTCGAATCGGGCGACCCGCAGCAGCTGCGACTGGCTTTCGGCGTCCATAACCTGGAGGGAGACGGGCAGAGCTCGGCGGCAATGAGTGATAATGTCTCGATCTGGACCGCCCAGATAGACCTGGGCGTAGTTCCCGCCGCGATCACCGCCCAGGCGCTGCTAGACAGCGCCGGGAGCGCCGTGCGCGGCGAGCGCCCGCGCCTGCAAACCGATGACCTGGGGGAGACCCTGCTGATCTTCCGCCGGTTTGGCGAGCAAGGCAGCCAGGGGCAGTTGGGACAGGCCGCAGTGAGCCAGTATATCCTGGATGGCGGCAAGAGCAACTTCAGCCCGCCGGTGTACCTGACCGGGGGGTTGAGCCAGAACTGGCAAACAGCAGCCGCCCTCAACCCGGATAGCGGCCAGCTGGAGCTGCTGACCGTGCAGCGCCCGGCGATCAACCCGGCTGCCCTGCAAGCCCTGGGGGCGGGTGAAGATAACCCGGCGGGTGAAGATAACCCGGCGGGTGAAAACAGCCCGGCGGATGAGGCTTCCCTGCTCTCCCCGGCGGCGCTCAGCTCAGCCGCCGCCCAGGTAGCCTTGCTGCGCAGCCTGACCCCCGAACCGCTGGCAGCTTCCTTGAGCGGGGTGACGACCCTGACCGGCGCTAACGATAACGACCCGCTGATCGCCCTATCCTACAGCAATGATGGCGACCCGGCGCTGGACCCGCAGCTCCAGCTCTCACAGCCGCACGCGGTGATCGGATCGAGCGTGGCGGTAACCGCAACCGTACGCAACCTGGGTCGCACAGATGTCCCGGCGGTGGTGCGCTTCTACCGCGGCCTGCCGGGGAGCGGTGTCTTGGTTTCAGAATCTGTGCCAGACTTGTTGGAGGTCGGTGAGGTTAAATACGTCTCCGGCAGCTACTCGGTGGAGGGCGGCGAAGAGCCGGTCTACGCTGAAGTGGTGATCGACCCGCTATATGCAGAAGCCAGCAGCGCCAACAATACCGCGACTGCCAGCCTGGGTGCTCTCCCCGCCCCGCAGCTGGCCTCCGTGCAGCCCAGCCAGGTCTTTGAGACCGGGCTGGAGATCGCTATCCTGCCTAGCGCAGCCCAGGCAGTGTCTGGTTACCGGGTACTGCGCAGCCAGGCACCCGGCGGTCCTTACGAGTTGGTGGGGGAGACGACCGGCAATGTGCATTACGACCTCGGGCTGACCGTGGACCAGACCTATTGCTATGTGGTGCAAGCCTACGACCGCACCGGGTTGGTCTCACCCAACAGCCAGGAAGTGTGCAACCTGGTGCCAGGCAAGGTCAGCAGCGATATTTACATGCCGCTGGTCTTGATGCAATGACAGACCTGTAACGAAAATGGGATTACCCAGTTGGCGGGAGGTCCGGGCTTCAATCCTTCTGCCAACTGGATGCAAGATACCTCCTGAAGATTATTTTTGGGAGGTGTCTTTCTTTCTCTGCCCCGGCAGGCGAATCCGCCCCGCCCAGCCCTTGACCCGTTCCCACACGGACGGCTCCTCCTCGGGCGGAGTCTCCAGCGGCGGCGGTTCCAGGATTTTGCGGTACGTATAGCGGAAGATCAGATTTCCGGTGGCGATCACCGGGGTTGCCAGCAGCGCCCCCAGGATGCCGAATGCCATCGCCCCGGCCAGCGCGCCGATCAGGACCACCAGCGGCGGCAGGTTGACCGCATCGCCCATCACGTATGGCACCAGGAACTGGTTCTCGATGAACTGCAACCCCACATACACACCCACCACCAGCAGCGCAAAAGGCAGGGGCTCGATGGCGAAATGGGTGGAGCCGAACAGAAACGCCAGCGCCACCGCCGGGATGGCTGCCAGGGTGGGACCCACATTAGGGATTAGCTCCAGCACGCCGGCCAGCACACCCAGGAACAGCGCCTGCGGCACCCCCAGGATAGCATTCGCCAGCCAGGTTGCCGTGCCCATGATCAGCATCAGGGTCAGCTGGCCGCGCAGGAAAGAGACCCAGGTCTGGGTGATCGACTCACCCAGGGCAGATAGCTCCGCCTTGTAAGCCTCCGGGATCAGGTCCGGGTACCAGCCGGAATACTGGTTGGCTGCCAGCGACATCTGCAAAGAGATCAGCAGGGTGAACAGCATGCTGACCAGCAACGAGATCACCGGGCTGATGATTCCCGTCAGGCGCGGGATCAGGATCGTCAGGTCGATATCAGCATCTGTGGCGGGCAGCTCGGCATCGCTGGCAAAGTTCTCCAGGTTCACCTGGAGCAATTCCAGAAGCTCTCCGGCAGTTGCTACCACAACCGGGTTGCTCTGGATCATCCGGCGGGTGGCAGCGACGCTCTGCGCCAGGTCTCCAGCGAGTCTCTGGTAATTGATCTGGAAGATGAACTCGACTGCTTCGATCAGGTTGGGCACCACCAGCAGTACCACCGCCACCAGAACCAGGATCACCAGCAGGTAGGTCAGGATCACCGCCAGCGACCAGCGGCCGCGCAGCAGCCGGTACAGGTATTGGATAAATGGATTGATGAACAGCGCCAGCAGGGCGCCGGTGATGACGATCGGGATCACCCCCCGCCCGACGTAGAGCACCAGCATGGCTCCCAGGAACAGCACCACGCCGACGATGTATTTGGTGGGGGTAGTCCAGCGGGTGCTGCCTTGCACTGGGGCAGACGGGCTGGCTGGGGTTCTGGCGACGGCAGGCAGCGCCGGGTTGCCAGCGCCTGGCGAGCTGGGCGGCGCCTCGGCTGGGCTATCCGTCTCTATGCCAGCCAGACGAGGGCTTTGCATGCGGCGCAGCAGCAGGCTAAAAGCTGCCAGGAGCACCCCTGCCAGCGCCCCCAGCGAAAAGGCGGAGATTCTTCCGGGTTTTGATTCTGGTTCCATTGATCACTGGCTCCCCGCTCAGTATAACCCCAGAGAAGGAAAACGGTTGCTGCTTGCTTAATGCAAACCACCCGCTGGTGCCCGGCACCAGCGGGTGGTTGTGGTGTTTCAGCGTTTTAACGCTCGATCAACGGCAGGAAGAGCTGCCGGAAAGCCGCCGTAGTGCTAACACTGGCGGTGGCTTCCACGCCGGTATCCAGGACGGAGGCCGCCGTGAGGCCGGTCTGGTCGCTATCCCCGCTGGCGGCATTTGCCGGGACAGTGACGGTCAGCTCCAGCGTGGCGCTCTCGCCGGGTTCCAGCATGCCCGTGCTGGCAGCCGACAGGCTCGGACCCCAGTTGCCGCTGGCAGACAGGCTGTAGCTATCCGGGAAGTCGCCGGTGTTGGTCACCAGCAGGGTGTAGACCACCGCTTCTCCGGGAGCTCCTTCCTGGGCGTCATCCTCCACCGCCAGGGTCAGCGCCGGGTTGGCGGTGGCGCTGGTCGTTCCGCTGGCATCCAGCGCCAGGCTGCTCAGCAAGCCGGAGGTCGCCGTCAGGGTGAAGCTATCGCTGACGACGATGGCGCTCAGGCCGGCGCTCAGCCCGGCAGGTTGGGGCGGGATACCCACCTGGACGGTGATCGGGGCGGTCCCGCCGGGTGCCAGCTCCAGGCTGGCGGGTGCGCTGGTTTCCCAGCTATTGCCGCTGATTTCCAGGGAGAAGGTATCGGTATAGTTGCCGGTGTTGTTCAACATGAAGGTGTAGTCCACCACGTCCCCTGGTGCGCCGCTCAAGCTCTGGGATGCCGGGGCCAGGCTGGCGCCGGGCGTTACCAGCGAGCGGGTAGTGCCGGTGGCGTGCAGGTCCAGGCCTGGGTCGCCAGTTGAAATGGCGGTCAGGGTGAAGACATCCGTGATATCCAGGTTATCTGCGATCAGGGGCGGGGTATCCACCTGGACGGTGATGGTCACCAGCTCGCCCGCCGCCAGGTTCAGCGTGGCGGGGCTGAGCAGGGTGGTGGAGAAGGTGTTGCCGCTTACCGCCAGGTCATACGTATCCGCCTGGCCCTGGTTAAGCAGATAGAAGACGTACTCCACGCTGCTCTCGGGCAGGGTCGTCTGGCTCTGGTCGAGTCCCAGCAGGGCGGTGTAGCCGGCAGGCTGGCAGCTCTGGACGGCCACATCATCGATGTACCAGCCCTCGCGGCCTACCGAGGTATCCGATCCCAATCGGAAGCGGAACTCGGCGGTCTGCCCGGCATAGGCGCTGACATCTGCCACCGAGTTGAGCCAGTCTTGCGGGTCGCCGCACCAGGCGTTCAGGTTTGCCAACGGGTTGCTGAAGCTGGCTGACACCAGTCCATCGTAAGGATCAGTGAGCAGCGAGCTATTATCCACCTGAGTCCAGAGGGAGCCGCCATCGGTGGATACTTCCAGGATGCCGCCATCATAACAACCACCGGGTCTGCTTTCCATTGCCTGGTAGTTCCAGAACGAGAGCAGCAGCGGGTTCTGACCGGTGGGCAGAGCGACCGCCGGGGAGACCAGGCGTTGGTCGCTGACGGCAGCCGGATTGGCCGCGAAGTAGGAGAAAAGCCCGGAGTGAACTCGCGCCCCGGAGAGCGCCCAGGTGTCGCCGGTGCCGCTGTGTGTCCATCCGGCCGCGCCGGACTCGAAGTCCTCAAAGAACAGCTCGTTGGGTGATGTGCCGACCGGGCAGGTGCCAGCCGGGGCTTCAGTGATGAAGAGGAAGGTTGGCGAGTATTCGCCGCTGCCGCAGGCGTTATCTGCCTTCACCCGCCAGTAATAGACTGAGCTGGGATCCAGCACGAAGGCCGGAGTATGGCTGGTGCCGGGCAGCCCGGAGGCGGTGTAGACGATGCTGCTAAACGCGCTGTCTGTTGCGATATCGATGGTGTAGGTTGCGCCCTGGGCGGGAGCATTCCAGGTGAAGGTTGGCGCAAGCGGCTGGTTGGCAGCGAAATTGGCCGGCGAGACAAGCGAAACCTGCCCCGGGGTGGCGGTGAAGATATCCAGACCGATATCCGCGCTATGCGTGCTGGTGGGCGCCTGGCCGGTGATGGTGATGGTATAGCTGCCTGGACTGGCGGCGCCGGTATTGCCCATCGTGAACAGGCTGCTGCCCGTCGGGATGACCGGGTTAACCGAGAAGCTGGTGGTGGTGCCGGTGGGGTGACCGCTGGCGCTCAGGGTGACCGGGTCAATGAAGCCGTTCAGCGAATTAACATTCACCGTGTAGCTGGCATCTGCCGGGGCACAGACTGCCTGTTGCGGGGTGGGGATTTCCAGGGAGAAATCTGGGGCAAAGCCGCCGGTGCATTCGGGGAATTTGAATGAGCCGATGCGCAGCTGCCAGCCCACCGAGCTGGTGACCGGCACATACTGGTTGACATACCAGAAGGTGCAGTCATCCACCGGGTCGACGTTCATCGATGTATAGTCGCCCCAGCGGGCCGAGCCGGTCTGCGAGCCGGTGCCGTTGATGATCGCTGCTTCGCCCTGAGGCATGCTTCCCAATGGATCGGCGTACAAGCGCCCGGTGTACCACGAGCTGGGGAAGGTGGTGGTTCCATTGGATGCGCTGTATCCGAGGGCCATATTGCCGCTGCCGTCCATGGCGATGCTGCCCATCCAGCGGTGGATGCCGTCGCTAACGCCGGGGGCGTAGGTGCTTTCCTGGTAAATTACCGGGCTGCTATTGGGGCTGCGCAGCTCCCACCAGCGGATGCCTGCCATGCCGGGTGCTGCTTCGACAGCCTGGTTGGTCACCAGCGCTTCGTGGGCGCCAAAATTGCGGTATGCCAGCCGCCACAACGGGCGCTGGCGGTAGGAGAGGATGTCCACCTTCTGGGTGGTGCCGGGTTGCGGGATGCAATCTCGCGAGGTAGGCGAGCAGGGGAACATCGTATCGAAGGCGGCGATGGGCAGGGTGTTCGCCAGGGTGAAGGACGAGTTGCCGGGGGTAGCCCAATCGACGACGAACTTCCACAAGGTGAGGGCATCTTGGGGCGCGCCGTACGGGCCGCCGTTATCCATCGAGCCGACCCAGTAGTGCGGGCTGCCGGGGGGCGGCAGGATGGTTCCATCCAGGTCGGCGGGCAGCAGCCCGTCGCCGATGTTGTATGGATTGGGAGCGGTGGGCACCAGGAAAGAGATCACCTGGGGAGCCGGGTTGCCGGCGATCATCTGCGCCCGATTGAGGGCGTAGGCGCCCACGCCCACGTAAGTGGATCCGTTGGCAAACTCACGCGTGGAGATATAGTAGGCATCCGGCCACATGCCGTACTTGGGGTAATCCGGGAAGTTGGTGCCCGAGCTGAACGCATAGCGGTAGTAAGTGTCGGTAGGGTCGCCGCTGGTGGACAGCGCCACGCAATTGAAGTAGGTGGGACCGGAGGCGGTGAACTGGGTCAGCATCCAGCGGTCAGCCAGCTGGTCGTAGATCACGATCGGGTCACCGGAGTTGTCCGTCTCGCAGTCGCCGCCGAAGCCGGCCCACAGGGTATTGTTGGCAGCCGGCCCGTATAGCGAGTTGCCCGCCTTATCGAAGATCTGGAAGGACAGGTTGCTCATTGCCACGTAGTGGTTCGGACCCACATCGCCCACCGGGTCGGGTGGTGAGACTAAGGAGATATTGGGAGGCCCGTTGAAGCTGGTGATGGGAGCCGGCATGGCTCCCGGGCCGGTTGCCGACTGCACCAGCGGGTCACGATCTTGGGGACCCGGCGCGCCTTCCAGACCGCTGGCGCGTTCGGGGATCTCAGTCACATCCCCCGGCTTGACTTGGATGGGGCGGATCTCGCGCAGAGCTGGCGAGACATCAAACTTTACCGCCTGGCTGGCGCCGCGGTACGTGCCGCGGGTGCCGTCGCCGGTATCCGGCTCCTGGGCGGTTTGGGCAGCCCGGGCGGGCTGCAGGCCGAATAAAAGACTGCCCGCAATCAGCAGGCAGAGCAGTAAATTAACGACCTTATGCGCGGTGCGCGGGGTGTTGCTTGTGTTCATCTAACCTCCCAATATTTATTAGAATTGTCTTAATCCGGGCTGGATTATAGTATATGCAATGGGAAATAGCAATATATTGGGAGGTCTATTTATCGGCAGGATGGTAAATCCCCGCCCTCACCCTGCCCTCTCCCGCCAGCGGGTGAGGGTTTGTCGAGCGGGATTCTATCCCGCGGCTGGCCCTTCCTTGCACAGGCGCAGCCAGTCAGTAGGGCGGGATTCTATCCCGCCGCTGGTTTGTCTCCGTTGGGGTGATCGATCTGGGGGATTAGAGCAGGTCTATTAACTG